>JBBDZZ010000073.1:0-19675 GCA_040899885.1 Chloroflexota bacterium
CCGTACCGTTCAGGCAGGCTCTCGTTTGTCAACAACCTCGCTGGGAATCACACCTAGTTGCTGTGACGCGCCACGGCCTCTCGCCGATCGGACTTCGTTAGCCGCTTGGTGGTGCCATCCGGGCCGGGCGGAATGAGACGGGTGCGGTGACGGCAGGCGGTGCCGCCTCGGATCGTGCTTCGTCCAGACACTTGACAAAGGCGAGTACCGTTTGTCAAGTCGCTGGGCAAAGTCTGGGCCAGGAGGTTGCGAGGAGGCAGCCGTGGCCAAGGGAAGACCGGCGGCCGAGGCTGGAGAGGAGCCAGGCGACGGGCCAGTGAACAGCCAAAGGGACGCAGCAGGAACGCGGCCACGGATGCAGGTGACGCGGCCAGCGATCCAGCCCGGACCGCAGCGGATACGGCCAGGGATGTGCCAGGGAGAGGAGCGGCGCAGACACGTTGACGTTCCCGAGCAAGGCGACTCATCAGCAGACGCGAGCGCACAACGCCGCGCTCGTCCTGCGGGCGCTGTACGACCACAGCCCGATCAGTCGGGCGCAGGTCGCGCGCATGAGCGGCCTGACACGGACGACGGTCGGCGAGGTCGTCGGCGGGTTGATCGATGAGGGCCTGGCCCGGGAGGTGGGGCGGGGCCCGTCGACCGGCGGCAAGGCGCCGATCCTGCTCGAGCTGATCGACGGCGCGCGCCACGTGATCGGGCTCGACCTCGGCGAGTTCGTGTTCCGCGCCGCACTCGTCGACCTGCGCGGCCAGGTTCAGCGCACGATCGAGCGGCCGGTCGTCGGGCTCGACGGCGAGCGGTCCCTCCAGGTCGTGCACGAGCTGATCGACGAGCTGTCGGGGCACTCCCGCGCGACCCTCCTCGGGATCGGCGTCGGGACGCCGGGCATCGTCGACGCGGCGACCGGCACGATCCGCTGGGCGGTCAACCTCGACTGGCAGGACCTGCCCCTCGGCGAGATCCTGCGAACCCGGCACGGCGTGCCGGTCGAAGTCGCGAACGACAGCCGCGCGGCGGCCCTCGCCATCGAGCTGTTCTCGGGCAGCCGGCACGCGAACCTCGTCGCGATCAAGGTCGGCGCCGGCGTCGGCGCGGGCATCATCCTCGGCGGCGAGCTGTTCCACGGCGACGGGTTCGGGGCGGGCGAGATCGGCCACGTGGTCGTCGACGACGACGGCGCCGAGTGCCGCTGCGGCCGGTTCGGCTGCCTGGAGACGGTGGCGAGCTCGCGGGCGATCCTCCGGCGCGCGACCGAGGCGGCCCATGCGGATCCCGAATCACCCCTCGGGCGACGACTCGCGCTCATCGAGGCGGAGGCCGCCGCTGCGGTCGCCAGGGCGGACGGCTCGAGTACGACGACGCCTCGCGACACTCGCGAGGGGGGCGGTAACCGGACGACGAACGGCGCTGACACGACCCCCAACCCCGGCGACGGGACGACCAATGGCGCAGCGCCGGCCGGCCTCGGCCTCGAGGACGTCCGCGCCGCGATCGAGGCCGGCGACGAAGGCGCGCGGCGCATCGTCGTGACCGCGGGCCGCTTCGTCGGCCAGGCGGTGGCGGGCCTGATCGGGGCGCTCGACGTCGAGCACATCGTCCTGCACGGCAGCGTCGCCCAGCTCGGCGAGCCGTGGCTCGAGGCCGTTCGCGACGAAGCACGCCGGCGCTCTCTCGGCCTCCTCTCGCGGGACGTCGAGGTGGCGCTCGCGGCGCCGATCGGCGACCTCGTGATCATGGGCGCGTCGGCGCTCCTGCTGACGGCCGAGCTCGGCCTCGCGGCGGGTCGGCAGGCATGAGCAGGCGCCTGCACGAGCGGGCGCGGGACGACCGCCGACGCGATGCGGCGCTGGGCGATCGACGAGAAACGCGCGACCGACGACCGACGCGCGACCGACGACGTGGCGCAACCGATAACCCGTTCGTGACCGGCGCGAGGTGGACGGCATGAGCCGCGACGGCGTCGTCGTCGGTGTGGACATCGGCGGCACGAAGACCGCGATCCTCGTCTGCGCACCCGACGGCACCGTCCTCGCGCGCTCCGTCGCGCCGACCGCGGTGGGCGCCCCCAATCGCGCCGCCGACGCGATCGCGACCCTCGTCGCGGCGGCGCTGAGCAAGGCCAACGTCGACGCGGACGACGTCGCGGCACTCGGCGTCGGCGTGCCGGGCCGCGTCGATCGCGAGCGGGGCCACGTGACCCTCGCGGTCAATCTCGCCTGGCACGACCTCCCGCTGGGTCCGAGGCTCGAACACACACTCGGCATCCCCACCATCCTCGAAAACGACGTCCGAGCGGCGGCGCTTGGCCTCCACAGGGGCCGCCTCTTCGGGCCCGCGGAGTCGCTCGCACTGCTCGCGATCGGCACCGGCATCTCGGCCGGCGTCGTGCTCGACGGCGTGCTCCACCGCGGGGCGCTGGGACTCGCGGGCGAGATCGGGCACGCGATCATCGAGCCCGGCGGGCCGCTGTGCGCGTGCGGCAACCGAGGCTGTTTCGAGGCCGTCGCCGCTGGGCCGGCCATCGTCAGCAGGACCCTCCAGGGCTGGGCGGTGCGCCGGAACGGCCGGAACCTCGAGGCCTTCGAGCAGGCCCGCGACCGGAAGGTCACTGGCGCGGAGGACGTGTTCGCGGCCGCCGCGGCCGGCGATGCGGTCGCCCGCGACGTCATCGAATCCACCGGGCGCGCCATCGCCTGGGGCATCCACCTGCTCGCGCTCGCGTACGACGTCGAGCGGATCGTGATCGGCGGCGGCGTGTCCCACGCCGGCGCGGCGTTCATGGCCCCAATCCGGCGCGAGCTCGACCGCTACCGGGCGGCGTCGCCCCTGGCGGCGGAGATCCTGCTGCCTGACCTGGTCCAGCTCCTGCCGGCCGGTGCCGACGCCGGAGCCTGGGGGGCCGTCACGGTGGCGCGCGAGTCGCTCGACGCTGGTCGGGCGGTTGCGGTGGCCGATCGGAGGGAGGTGGGCCATGCCTAGCGGGCCGCGCTCCCATGCACTCGGAAACATGCGCGAAGGAGGTTGAACAGAAGGAGGGCAACGCGAACGAGAGGAGGAGCAAGGAGCGCACCGGCTGGTTGTCGCGACGCCGATCAACACGCGCATCGGACCAACGCGGCCTTGCCAGTCGCCACCATACTGATGAGTGCCAACGGATTCGTTGAGGAGGAATCGATGGGTAAGAAACCGAGGATGGTGGCCGTCTTCGCGGTCGTCGTCCTGATCGTCGGGGCGTGCACCCCCGCGGCATCGCCAACAAGCCCGGCGGCGACCGGACCGGCGGCAACCGGGCCCGCGGCCACTGGACCGGCGGCAAGCGGACCAGCGGCGACGGCGGCGCCCGAGCTGGCCATCCCGAAGGTCCCGACCGGCTACACAGAGCTGGACAAGGCGCTCGGCGCCGACCAGCCCTACAAGGGCCTGAGGGTCTCCTTCCAGACCCAGTGGATCGGTGGCGAGGGCGAAGGCTTCGCTGCCGCGATCGCCGACTTCGTCACGGCGACCGGCATCGCCGTACAGATCGACAGCATCGGCTCGAGCCACGAGACGGTCCTCAAGACCCGTATCGAGGGTGGCAGTCCGCCGGACATGGCGGTGCTTGCGCAGCCGACCGGCGTGCTCGCGTACGCCAAGGACAACAAGCTCATCGACGTCGCCACGTTCATGGATTCTGCGAAGCTCAATGCTGAGTTTCCGTCGACCATCGGCCTCATCAGCGAGGGCGGCCACATCTGGGGCATCCCGACCAAGGCCGACGTCAAGTCGATGATCTGGTACCCGATCAAGGCCTTCGAGGCGAAGGGCTACACGGTTCCCGCGACGTGGGACGAGCTCGTCGCCCTCGCCGACAAGATCGTGGCCGACGGCAGCCATCCCTTCTGCGCCAGCGCCGGCGGCCCCGGCGACGCGACGGGCTGGCAGCTCACGGACTGGGTCGAGGAGGTGCTCCTCAAGACCGAGGATCCCCAGGTCACCGCGGACTGGATCAGCCACAAGATCCCGTTCACCGACCCCAAGATCAAGGCCGCCTTCGACAAGGTTGGCTCGCTCCTGTTCAAGGACGGCTACGTCGACGGCGGTGGCACCGCGATCGTGAACAATGCAATGACCGAAGTCATGGATCCGATGTTCAACGAGGACACGGCTGCGCCCGGTTGCTGGATGCAGAAGATCCCCGTCTGGTACGGCCCGGACTTCTTCCCGGACAAGCGGGTCAATGGCGGCGACTCGAAGTACGTGATCGGCGAGGACATCGGGATCTTCCCGTTCCCGACGATCTCCGACGAGTTCAAGGGCGCCGAGGGCTCGGCTGACGCGATCATGGTCCTCGCGGACCGCCCGGAGGTCCGCGCGTTCGCGGAGTTCCTGGCCACGCCCGAGGGGCTCAAGAACTGGATCATCGGCAAGGGCGTTCTCTCGCCCAACGTCACGACGCCGGCCGAGTGGTACGCCAACAACTACAAGCTGAAGGTCGCGAACGACATCGCCACCAACGCGACGGCCATCGGCTTTGACGCTTCGGACCTCATGCCACCGTCCGTCGGTGCCGGGTCCTTCTGGACGAACATTGTCGACTGGGCCAACAACGACGGCACGAATACCGATGCCGTGTTGCAGGCCATCGACGAGAGCTGGCCCGCTCAGTAGCGGTCAGTCGTCAGTAACCCTCGGATAGCCGCGGGGCACCTCACCGGACGGTAGGTGCCCCGCTATCATTTTCCCCGGAGGCTGGTTCCCGAGGAGGCCACGTGGCGCTCGTCCGTCCGCAAGAACCCGGTCCGTCGCGGTTGCTGCCCATCGTCAGCCTGATCGGGCTGGCCATCTCCGCCGTCGGCGTGAAGATTCTCCTCGAGCCGAATGGCGGCCCGAACCTGCTCGCTGCGATCTACGACCTCATGGGCAACTCCGCCGGCGCCGAGCTGCTGCGGAACCGCCAGGGCGACCAGTTCATCGCCAAGCTCCTGCTCGGCGCCATCGCGCTGTTCGTCGGCGTCGGTGGGATCTGGCTGCTCTTCACCGGCGCCAGCACGCTCGTCGAGCGCCTCCGGCCGAAGCTCCGCGATCGGATCCTGCCCTGGGTGTTCGTCACGCCGGCGCTGCTGCTCCTGACCATCTACCTCGTCTATCCCGCCGTCGCAACCGTGATCCGCAGCTTCCAGGACGACAGCGACGCGTTCACGCTCAATAACTGGGCGAGCCTCGGCACGGGGCCGTTCCTCGAGATCATGCGGAACAACGTGATCTGGCTGATCGCCGCGACGGGGTTCAGCGTCGGCCTGGGCCTGCTCGTCGCCGCGCTCTTCGACCGCATCAAGCGAGAGTCGCTCGCGAAGATCTTCATCTTCACGCCGCTCGCGATCTCCCTGGTCGGCGCGACGGTCATCTGGAGGTTCGTGTACGCATACCAGCCGGCCAGCCAACCGCAGTTCGGCCTCATGAACGCGATCTGGACCGCGTTCGGGAACGAGCCGGTCCCCTGGGCCACGACGTTCCCGGTCAACATCCCGGCCGAGATCATCATCATGATCTGGCTCCAGACCGGCTTCGCGATGGTCGTCTTCTCGGCGGCGATCAAGGGCGTCTCGGTGGAAGTGCTCGAGGCCGCGCGCCTCGACGGCGCGAGCGAGCGCCAGACCTTCTTCAAGGTGATCGTGCCGCTCATTCGTGGCTCGATCGTCACGGTTGCCACCACCATCGGCATTGCGACGCTCAAGATCTTCGACATCGTGTACTCGCTCAGCGGCGGGCGAAATCACGACTCCGTCGTGGCGGTTCGCATGTACCAGGAGATGTTCCAGTTCTTCAATGACGGGCGCGCCGCGGCGCTCGCGACCGTCCTGTTCATCGCCGTCATGCCGGTGATGGTCCTCAACCTCCGCAACTTCCGCCGCCAGCAGGCGATGTGATGACCGCTCCCGCAGAGTCGATCGCCAGGCCCTCGACGGGGCGCACCGCATTCTGGCGTGCGCCGATGCTCAACAGCCTGCCGTTGCGCCTCTCCGTCATCGTCATCTGCTTCCTGTGGACGTTGCCCACGGCGGGCCTGCTCGTCACCTCATTTCGGAACCCCCAGCTGATCACCAAGACCGGCTGGTGGGAAGGTCTGTTCCACCTGTTCGATCAGAACCAGTGGACGTTCGCGAACTACCAGCAGGTCCTGGGCGGCGAAGGCATGGGCGCCGCCTTCCTCAACAGCCTCATCGTGACCATTCCATCGACGGTGATCCCGATCACCATCGCGGCCTTCGCCGCGTATGCGTTCGCGTGGATCCCATTCCGCGGCCGCGGCATCCTGTTCATCATCGTCGTCGCGCTGCTCGTCGTCCCGCTCCAGATGGCGTTGATCCCGATCCTCAAGATCTACAGCGGTGCGTCGCTGTACGGATCGTTCGTGGGCATCTGGCTGGCCCACACCGCCTTCGGCCTGCCGCTCGCGATCTTCCTGCTCTACAACTTCATCTCGCAGCTGCCGCGGGACCTGTTCGAGTCGGCATCGATCGATGGCGCGACCGCCTTCCAGACGTTCATCCGGATCGTGCTGCCGCTGTCCGTGCCGGCGCTGGGCGCTTTCGCGATCTTCCAGTTCCTGTGGGTCTGGAACGATCTCCTGGTGGCGCTCGTGTTCCTCGGCCCCGGCGGGGACGTGCGGGTCATGCCGACCCAGCTATTCCTCATGCTCGGCCCCCGGGGAGGCGCGTGGCACCTCCTGACCGCGGGCGCATTCGTGACGATGTTCGTTCCGCTGCTCGTCTTCCTCGCGCTGCAGCGGTTCTTCGTGCGGGGGATCCTGGCCGGCTCCGTCAAGTAGCGGCGGCGATCAGCTCCGCGTACCAATGCGCGCTGTCCTTGAGCGTGCGGCGCTGGGTCGCGAAGTGGACGTGGACGAGGCCGAAGCGCCGCGTGTAGCCGAGGCTCCACTCGAAGTTGTCGAGCAGCGACCAGACGTGGTAGCCGGTCAACGGCACGCCGGCCGCGAGCGCCTCACCCGCCGCCGCGACGTGGCGGGCCAGGTACGCCACGCGAGGGTCGTCGCGGACCCGTCCGTCGGGATCCATGGTGTCCGGGTACGCGGCACCGTTCTCGGTGATCACGATCTCGCGTGGGGCGTACTCGGCGTGGAGCGCCAGCAGGACGTCGCGCAGCCCGTCGGGCGCGACCTCCCAGTCCATCTGCGTCTGTTCCGTGCCGGGTCCGGCGCCGATTTCCCAGTCGAAGGCTCGATCCGAAGCGGCGCTGACGCGATCGCGGCGGTAGTAGTTCAGGCCCAGGTAATCGAGGTCGCCCGGCGGCGGGTCGGTCAGCTCGACCCCCTTCAGATGGCCCGCGGCACGGTGCGCCTCGAGGCCGAGCTGCGGATAGCCGCGGCCGAACAGGGGATCGAGGAACCAGGCGTCGCGAGCGGAGCTCCACTGCGCTGCGGCGCGCCTGTCGCGGTCCGTATCGGTGGCGGGCACGACCTGGTTCACGTCGAAGGCGATGCCGATCCGCGCGTCCTTGACGAGCGACCGAACGGCCGCGCCCGCGGCGGCGTGCGCTCGCAGCTGGTTGTCCACGACGCGAAGCGCGGTCGGCCAGTCGCGTACGCCCGGGGCGTGGACCCCGTCGGCGTGGCCGAGATAGGCGAACACGGCCGGCTCGTTGAAGGTCATCCAGTCGCGGACCCGATCGCCGAGCCGTACTGCCACCAATGCGGCGTACTCGGCGAACCAGCCGATGACCCGCGGGTCGGCGAACCCGCCGCGATCCTGCAGCGCCTGGGGCAAGTCCCAGTGGAACAGGTTGATGAGCGGCTGGACGCCGGCGGCCAGGAGCGCGTCGACCAGGCGGTCGTAGAAAGCGAGGCCGCGCTCGTTGCCTGCGCCGGTGCCGTCGGGCTGCACCCGTGGCCAGCTGACGCTGAAGCGGTAGGCCTTCGCGCCGATCCGGGCCATGAGCGCGACGTCCTCGCGGAACCGGTGATAGTGGTCGCACGCGCCGTCCCCGGTCTGGCCGTCGGCGATCGCGCCCGGCACGCGAGAGAACGTGTCCCAGATGGAGCGACCCCGGCCGTCCTCGTCGGCCGCGCCCTCGATCTGGTAGGCCGACGCCGCAAATCCCCAGACGAAACCCGTCGGGAAGCGCCCGGCCAATGCGCCCGGGTCGAGGTCAAGCTCGGCGTTCGTCACCGCCCGATCGTAGTCGGTCGCAGCTGAGGTGACGGCACGGCCTCGACGGGCAGTACCATTTCTGCCGTGCTGGACGTCCTGCCGCAGCTTGTTAGCTACGAGGCTCGCCGGGCGCTCGTGACGATGGCCGTGCCGCTCGCCGTGTTCCTTGTGCTCCAGCGGCTCTTCGTCCGCGGGATCATCGCCGGCTCGTGAAGGGATGACCGCGGCCAGTCTCGCCAACGAGGGCGCGATCCTCGGTCGCCTCATGCTGGCGTTTCGGGGCACGACCGTTCCCGGATGGCTGCGCGAGCGGCTGCACGCCGCCCCGGCTGCCGGGTTCACGCTGTTCCGCGAGACGAACCTTCGGACGCCGCGGCAGGTCCACCGGCTGACCACGGAGCTGCAGGCGGCGGCTCGTGCCCGGCCCGGGTCCGACGGGCTGCCGCTCCTCATCGCGGCCGACCAGGAAGGCGGGCAGCTCCTCGCGCTCGGCGAGGGGTTTACGCCGTTCGCCGGCCCGATGGCCATCGGCGCGACGGGCGACGCGGACCTCGCGGAGCGCGTCGGGCGGGCGATCGGGCGCGAGCTGCGCGCGGTCGGCGTCAACGTGAACTACGCGCCGGTGCTCGACGTCGCCGTGAACCCGGCGAACCCGTCGCTCGGCATCCGCTCCTTCGGCGACGACCAGTTCAAGGCCGGGCGGCTGGCGGCCGCATGGCTCGGCGGCCTGCAATCGGCCGGGGTCGCGGGCACGGGCAAGCACTTCCCGGGCAACGGCGGCGCGGGGGTCGACACGCACCACGCGCTCGCGATCGTCGACCGTTCGCGCGAGGATCTGGACGCGCTCGAGCTGGTGCCGTTCAAGGCGGCCATCACCGCGGGGCTCAAGTTGATGATGTCCGGCCACTTCGCGAGTCCCGGGCTCACCGGCAACCGGGGCCTGCCCGCGACGCTCTCGCGCCGGGTCATGGACGAGCTGCTGCGCGACGAGCTCGGGTTCGAGGGCGTGTCGATCACCGACGCACTCGACATGAAGGCGTTGCCGCAGGACGCGACGCAGGCGGTCGACGTCCTGGCCGCGGTCCGGGCCGGCGTCGACATGCTCCTGGCCACTCCCGACCGCGGGGCGCAGCGACGGATCGAATCGGCGCTGCGGCGGGCGGCGGCGGTCGAGCTGTTCGACCCGGCCCGGCTGCGCGCCTCGGCGGCACGGATCGAGGCGCTGCGGCGCTGGCTCGCGTCGTTCGAGGATCCGCCGCTCGAGGTCGTCGGCTCGACCGAGCACGGGGCGCTCGCCCGCGAGCTGGCGGAGCGGTCGCTGACGCTGGTCCGCGACGAGGTTCGACTGCTGCCGTTGCGGCTCGCGCCCGAGGCCCGGATCGCGGCGATCATGCCCACCCCGCGCGACCTC
Organism: Chloroflexota bacterium; assembly: GCA_040899885.1. Classification (GTDB taxonomy): domain Bacteria; phylum Chloroflexota; class Limnocylindria; order Limnocylindrales; family CSP1-4; genus JACDAV01. Next base: position 9,562 of record JBBDZZ010000073.1, read on the forward strand.
ACCCCGGCCGACACGTCGTCGTACGTCGCGCCCGACCTGGCCGCGGCACTCCGCGCGCACCATCCCGCGGTCGACGAGATCGTGACCTTCCATCCGCCCACCGAGCACGAGGTCGCGGAAATCGTGGCGGGGGCGGATCGGTACGACGCGTTCGTCGTCGGGACGATCTCGGCCGTGGCCGGCTCGACGCAGGCCGCGCTCGTCGATGGACTCCTCGAGACGGGCCGGCCCGTCGTAACCGTCGCGCTCCGCACCCCGTGGGACCTGGCCGCCTACCCTCGGGCGGCGACCCACGTCTGCACGTACTCGATCCTGCCCGAGTCGATGGCGGCCCTCGCCTCGGCACTGTTCGGCGCGCGACTGGGGGCGGCCGGCGGCGGGTCGGCATTCCCGGGCCGTCTCCCCGTCTCGATCGCGGGAATCGCGGCGCGCGGCCACGGACAGGCGGCGTGACGAGCGACGCCGGCATGAGCGACACGGACCCCGGCTCGCGCGGCGCCGGGCCCGCGGTCTTTGTCGACCTCCAGCTCAACGGCGCCGGCGGCTTCGACCTCACGACCGATCCCGAGGCCGTCTGGCAGGTCGGCGCGGTGCTGCCGCGATTCGGCGTTGCCGCGTTCCTGCCGACGCTGGTCAGCCCGTCGTTCGCGATCGTGGATCGCGCGCGGGAGGCGCTGGCGGCGGGACCGCCGACGGGCTACGCGGGCGCGACGCCACTGGGCTGGCACGTCGAGGGCCCGTTCCTCGCGCCATCGCGCGCGGGCGCGCACGATCCGGCAACCCTGCGCGCGCCCGACCTCGAGGCCGTGGCCGCCTGGTCGCCCGGCTCGGGCATCCGCATGGTGACCCTCGCGCCCGAGCTGCCGGGCGCCCTCGACGTCGTGCGCTCGCTCGTCTCGCGCGGCGTCGTCGTGTCCGCCGGCCACAGCGCGGCCACCTACGACGAGGCGCAGGCCGGGTTCGACGCCGGGATTCGCAGCGTGACCCACCTGTTCAACGCCATGGCTCCCCTCGACCATCGCAACCCGGGTCTCGCCGGCGCGGCGCTCGCCGACGACCGGGTCACGATCGGGATCATCCCAGACGGGCTGCACGTCCACCCGGGGATGGTCTCGCTGGTGCGGCGGACGGTCGGACCCGCCCGTCTCGCGATCGTGACCGATGCGATCGCCGCCCTCGGGATGCCGCCGGGCACCTACATGCTTGCCGGCCGGGAATGTACGGTCGACGAATCGTCGGCTCGCTTGCCGGGCGGAGGACTGGCAGGCAGCGTCATCGGGATGGACGCGGCCGTCGCCAACCTCGCCGCGTTTGCGGGAATCCTGGAGGCCGAGGCGGCGCGCGCGGCGACCGTCGTGCCGTTGCGTCTCCTCGGCCTCGCCGCCGGATGAACCTCCGCGACGAGATCCTCGATCAACCGGCGGCCGCCCGCCGCCAGCTCGCAGCCTCGAGCCCGGCGCTCGACGCGCTGGCCCAACGGCTGCGTGCGGAGCCGGTGTCATCGGTTGTCGTTGCTGCCCGCGGAACGTCGGATCACGCCGCGATCTACGCCCAGTACCTGCTGGGTGTGCGGAACAAGCTGTCGGTTGGCCTCGCCACCCCGTCGGTGGTCTCGCTGTACGGCGCCGAACCGGATGTCCGGAGCTCGCTCGTGATCGGGATCAGTCAGTCTGGTGCCTCGCCCGACATCGTCGGCGTCATCGCGGCGGCCGCTCGGCAGGGCGCGCCGACGCTCGCGCTCACGAACGACCCGGCGAGCCCGCTCGCATCGGCGGCCGACCACGTCATGGACCTCGCCGCCGGGCCGGAGCTGGCGGTCGCCGCCACGAAGACCTACTCGACGTCGCTGCTCGCGATCGCGCGGCTCTCCCTCGCGCTCCAGCCCGACGCCGCGGACCAGGCGGCGCTCGCCGCCGTGCCCGACGCCATGGCGGCGGCGCTCGCGGTCGAGGCCGACGTCGCGTCGATCGCCGCCGAGCTCGCGGGCGCGGGCCGCTCGATCGATCGCTGCGTCGTCGTCGGGCGCGGATTCGAGTACGCCACGGCGCGAGAGTGGGCACTCAAGTTGAAGGAGCTGGCGCAGGTTTTCGCGGACCCGTACTCCGCCGCCGACTTCCTGCACGGCCCGATCGCCCTCGTCCAGCCCGGCATCCCGGTGCTGCTCGTCGCCCCGGAGAGCGTCGCGGCCGCGGGCCAGATCGAGCTCCTGCGTGACCTCCGCGACCGCGGCATCGACACTGTTGTCGTGTCCGACGTCGCGTCCACCCGCGAGCTCGGTCGCTGGTCGATTGCGCTCCCGGGCGGGATCCCGGAGTGGCTCCGGCCCGCCGTATCGATCGTGCCGGCGCAGCTGTTCGCGTACCACCTCACCGTCGCTCGCGGCCTCGACCCGAACGAGCCCCGCTACATCCGGAAGGTCACCCGCACGGTCTGAGTCCGCGAGGTCCGCGCGCGACATCCCGCGATCGGCCCGGAGGAGCGGCAGCCGGTTGTGGACGAGCTCGCGCTCGCTGCTCGGCTTCGACGGCGACGCCACCTCAGCCCTCGTCGTCGGCCGGCAGGTCCGGCTCGATCCAGGCGAGGGCCGCGAACGGCAGTGTGGGTGACCGGCACCGCGATGACGCCCGCTTCGCGGAGGCGGCGAGCACTTCGACATTCCTGCCCCGGATCGGCTGGTTCTCGTCAGCTGGCTCACGGGTGGCGAGGTCTTCCGCAGCGGCTGCTGCTACGTGCGCGGCCGAGGCCGGGTCTTCTATTTCCAGCCTGGCCACGAGACCTACCCGACGTACCACCAACCGGAGGTCCGGCGCGTGATCGCGAACGCGGTTCGCTGGGCGGCTGAGCCAGCCGGGGACGCGCCGACATACGGGCACTGGGATCCGCTCGAGGCGCTCGACCCCCGCTGAGGAGGTCGCGCCGTCAGCGGCGGAGGCGGCTGCGGAGCCGGGCGACCGTCTCGGCGAGTTCCGCCTCGCGGGCACGGGCGCCCTCGACCACGGCGGGTGGAGCCTTCGAGGTGAACGCCTTGTCGGCGAGTCGTGCGCGAGCGGCCGCGAGGAACCGTTCCGCGTCCGCCAGCTCCTTCTCGAGGCGGCCCACGTCGGCTCGAGCGGCGCCGTCCGCCGCACCGGTCCCGGTCCCGACGAGCGCCTCCAGGTCGCCCGAGATGACCGCCAGGCCGTCCGATCCGGCGGCTTTGCGAAGCGCGGCCGAGGTCGGATGGACACGAAGCGGCATGGCCCGCGCCATCCGCTCGATTGCCGGGCTGAGGGCAGCGAAGGTGGCGGCGAGTCGGGCCGGGACTGCGACGTCGACCGGCAGCCGGGCGCCGGGCTCGATCTTCGCCTCCGCCCGCGCGTTGCGGATCCCGCGGACGAGCTCGACGATCGCGCCCACCTCCAGCTCGACCTGCGAGTCACGCTCCCCCGCCGCCGGCCAGCGCGCGACGATCAGGAGGTCCGGTTCATCCGCGCGATGCGGGATCGTGGCCCACAGCGCCTCGGTGATGAACGGCATGACCGGGTGGAGCAGCCGCAGGTACGTGTCGAGCGCATCGACGAGCGTCCACCAGGTGGCCTCGCGCTCGTCGGGACCGAGCGACTCGTCCGCGAGCCGGACCTTTGCCAGCTCGAGACCCCAGTCGCAGTACTCGCTCCAGATCGCGTCGTAGAGGATCCTTGTCATCTCGCCGAACGCGAACTCCCCGAGGCTGCCGTCGACGGCCCGGACGGCGGCCGCGGTCCGCGACGCGATCCACCGCTCGGCGGGCCCCAGGCGGGCCGGGTTCGGATGCTGGCGGACGGCGTCCACAGGAATGCTTGCCGGGCGCGCGCCGGCCACGTAACGAGCCGCGTTCCAGAGCTTGTTCGCGAAGTTCCGGGCGTTCTCGAGCTTCTGGGTGCCGAACCGCTGGTCGACGCCGGGCGTCGCGCCGTGGATGAGGGCGAAGCGGAGTGCATCTGCCCCGGACTCGTCGATCGCACCGAGCGGATCGACGACGTTGCCCTTCGTCTTCGACATCCGCTGGCCCTGGGCGTCCCGGATGAGACCGGACAGGTAGACCGTGTGGAACGGCTCGCGGCCCGTCAGGTGCAGCCCGAGCATCATCATCCGGGCGACCCAGAAGAACAGGATGTCGTGCCCGGTCTCCATGACCGACGTCGGGTAGAAGCGGCGGTAGTCCGGCGTATCCTCCGGCCAGCCGAGCGTCGAGAACGGCCACAGGCCGGAGCTGAACCACGTGTCGAAGATGTCCGGGTCCTGGGTCAGCTCGGAGGCCGGCCGGCCACATACCTCGCAGGCCGGCGGGCCGCCGCTGTGCTCGGACACGCTGGCGTGTCCATCCGGGCAATACCAGGCGGGGATCCGGTGGCCCCACCACAGCTGGCGCGACACGTTCCAGTCGCGGATGTTCGTGAGCCAGTGCTCCCAGACCTTGACGAAGCGCGGGGGCAGGATCCGGGTCCGCCCGGTCCGCGTCGCTTCGAGGGCAGCCTCGGCCAGCGGGTTCGTCCGGATGAACCACTGCGTCTTGAGGCGCGGCTCGATCACGTCGTTCGAGCGCTGGCAGCGACCGATGAGCATCTCGTGCGGCCGCTCGGCGACGAGGTCACCCCGGGCGCGCAGGTCGGTGAGGATCCGCGCGCGGGCCTCGTAGCGATCGAGTCCCGCATACGCGCCGCCGTCGGCGGTGACACGGGCTTCGTCGTCGAGAACGGTGATCATCGCCAGGCCGTGGCGCTTTCCGGTGTCGTAGTCGGCCTGGTCGTGGGCCGGCGTGATCTTCAGCGCCCCGGTCCCGAACTCCCGGTCGACGATAGAGTCGGCGATCACGGGCACGTCGCGCTCTACGAAGGGGATTCGCACGGTGGCGCCGACGAGGTCGCGGTAGCGCGGGTCGTCCGGATGGACCGCGACCGCGGTGTCGCCGAGGATCGTCTCCGGCCGCGTCGTCGCGATCGTGATCGAGCGGTCCGGGTCGGGCTCACCGGTGGCCGGGTCGAGGACGTGGTAACGGACCGACCAGAGCGTCCCCGTCTCGGGAGTCGGGATCACCTCGAGGTCGCTGACGCTCGTCCGGCAGCCCGGGCACCAGTTGACGAGCGCCTCGGTCCGGTACGCGAGGCCGTCGCGGTACAGCCGGGAGAATGCCACGCGGACCGCGTGGCTCGACATCTCGTCCATCGTGAACCGCAGCCGGCCCCAGTCGAACGACCCACCGACCCGGCGCTGCTGCGCGAGCATGACTTCCCGCGTGGTCTCGACGAACTCGCGCATCCGGGCGAGGTAGCGCTCGCGCCCCAGGGACTCTCGGCTTTCGCCCTCGGCAGCGACGATCCGGTCGAGGACGAACTGGGCGGCGATCGAGGCATGATCGAGGCCCGGCAGGAAGAGCGTCGGCCGACCGAGCATCCGGGCGTGCCGGATCATCAGGTCCTCGACCGCGGTCCGTTGCGCGTGCCCGAGGTGAAGCGAGCCGGTGATGTTCGGCGGCGGCTGGATGATGACGAACGGCGTCGCGGCCCTGTCGACGGTCGCGCCGGCAGCGTCGGGCGCGAACACGTCGGCCGCGAGCCAGCGCTCGTAGATTTCCCCCTCGAAGTCGCTCGGGACGTACGACTTCGGGAGTGCCGCGCCGCTCGATGTCCGGGTCATCGCGTCTCCGAAAACGAGAAGGCCCGCTCGTCCAGCGGACGAACGGGTCGTGGTACCACCTGCTGGTTCGGCGCTCGGGGTGGGATCGCCATCGCGGTCCACCAAGGTCCAATCGCCCTCGAGGCGCGCTATCGGGCGCCGACCGCACGGCTCGCGAGCGACATTCGCACCTCTTTGGCCCGCGCGGCTCGCACCGTCCCGCACTCGCTCCGTGGCCGCCGAGGCGTTACTCCTCTCGGTCGACGCCGTGGAGCCGGGAGTGTAGCACCTCCCTGGCGGCCGGCCGGGAGGCCCGGGCACGCACCGGCCTCGCCGTCGCGGGCCTGGGCCGGGCGGCCTTGCGGGCGGGCGTTCCGGCCGCGGCCGGCTGGCTGTGCTGCTCGCGAGCGGCGCCCGGAGCGACGTCATTCGGCAGCTCGACAACGACGAGCGCGTTCCGTGGCGAGCGGTTATAGGCGGCCGCGAGGATCCCGCCGAGAAGCGACCCGACCATCGCGCCAAGCAGTCCGACGGCCAGCCCAACGGCCGGGATCACGAGCCACCAGCGCGCCTGCATGTCGCGCAGGAGCCCGATCTGGTCGCCGAACGGGAGAAGACGGCGGGCCACCCCGAACGTGAACGCGAGGTCCCGCTGCCAGTCGAGCATCGCGCCGGCGAACCACACAACCGCCGCCCCGAACAGGGCACCGGCCACGAGGCCGAGCGAGAAGCCGACCCACGCCCCGGCGCCGACCGACGCCCGGACCGAGACCGCCGACAGCCTGCCCCGAACCTGGCGCGTTCCGGGATCCGCGGGGATGCCCACCGGGTCGCCGAGGCGCCGCCCCGGGAACACCTGGCGGGCGCGGATTGGCCGGTCCATCAGGCGGCTCCGACGCGGGGCGTGACACGAGCCGCCCGGCCGCGCCCGCCACGCCGAATGAGGACTGCGAACAGGCCGCCGAGCACGGCCAGCGCAACCGCGATCCCGTAGCCGAGATACGTGAGCAGGACCCACCCGGCCTGAGTGGGCGGCAGGGCTGTCACCCGGCCACCCTGCACGGCCGGTGCGAGCGGCCGGCCTTCCGGCGAGATCGGGATGGAGCCGAACAGGCCGCGGGCGGCGTCGGCAACGGGCCGGGCGATCCCGTCCGGGGCGAACATCCCGAAATGTTCGACCTCGAGGTTCGGGCGGAGGGTCGTGTAGTCCTCGAGGGTCCACCAGGTCCCCGCCGCGACGTACCCACCGGCCAGGGTCGCCCGCCGGGCGGCGATCGCGGATGCCGTCTCGTCGAAGACGCGTCGCTGCTGCGCCGGCCCGTCATCGCCGTCCGCCCAGCGCCCGAACTCGAGGATCATCACCGGCTTGCCGGGGTTCGCCGCGTGGGCCGCGCCGAGCGCGGCAGCCGTGTCCGACGCGGCGTCCGAGCCGTAGAACACCCCGTGGTAAAAGGTGAACCCGGCGACGTCGAGGGGCGCGTTCGTGGGATCCGCCGGGGCGAACCCGTAGGCCGCCTGTCCGGTGAGCCGCGTCCCGTCGATCGCCCGGTCGATCTCGTGAAGCTCGGCGAGCGCCCGCGTGCGGGCCTCCTCGCCGGTCGATTCGTTCGACAGCCCGTGGAACAGCACCGACGGTCGGTTCATGTCGCGCAGCGCCATCTCGCGGAGCATCTGCTGCGGAATCCCCCGCCGCATCGCGACGTCATACGTGAGGGGCGTGTAGTGGTAGAGCGGGATCTCCTCCCAGACGGCGAAGCCGAGGCGATCGGCCAGGTCGAGGAGCGCCGGGTTGGCCGGCGTGTGTCCCGTCCGGACGAGGTGAGCGCCGACCGACTCGGCCCGAGCGAGCTGGTCCCGGATCTGGGCCCGGGTCGGCAGCGTCGCAGCGGTCGTCCCGTCCGGCCCGACCGTCAGTTGCTGGTCGTGGAGAGCGACCCCGGCGAGGAACACGGGCACTCCGTTGAGGTGAACCGCCGAGCTGGCCGTGTCGACGGCGACCTGGCGCAGCCCGAATGTCTCGTGCAGGCGATCCACGACGCGACCATCGATCGACACCGATACCCGGAGCACGTAGAGCGACGGCGTTTGCGGACTCCACGTCGCGGCATTGGCGAGCAGGAAGCTCGTGTCGAGGCGGACGACTTCACCCGCGTCGAGCTCTTCCGGTTCGAGCGCGGTCCGGACGAGCGGCGACGCGCCGGTGGCGACGAGCCGGCGCGGGTCGGGCTCGAGAACGTTGGCGTCGGTTACGTCCGCGGGCAGGACCTCGAAGGTGAGCGTCGTGTCGGCCGGCCGGTCCCCCGCGTTGCGGACGACGACCGACACGTCGGCGCCGTCGAGATGCGGCACGACATCCGCCCGTACTGCGTGGACCGCGTCGCTCGCCTCGATCCAGACCGGTCGGGTGAGGCCGGCGAAGTTCCACCAGTCGGCGAGGCCCCACGGGACGATGTCGTTGCGACTGCCCCAGGCCGGGTTGTCGACGCGAACCGCGATCACGTTTGACGCGCCGGGCCGGGCGGCGGCAGTCGCGTCGAACGCGAACGGGGTCGAACCGCCCTCGTGGTAGCCGAGCCACGTCCCGTTGAGCCAGACGTCGGCGAGGTAATTCGCGGCCCCGAACTTGAGGGTCAGCGTCTGGCCCGCCCAGCCGACCGGCAGGTAGAAGGTCCGCCGGTACCAGCCACCGGTCTCACTCCGCTCGGGCGGCGGGTTGAGCGTGCCCGGGACGGAAACCGTGTCCCACGTGCTGTCGTCGAACGCCGCGGTCTGGCGGCCGGCCGCCGCCTCCTCGATCCGCGCCAGGGCGATAGAGCGTGGCGTGAGCGACAGGTCCGAGTCGAACTCCTGGCGCTCGACCCGCCAGGGGCCGTCGAGGAGGCGCCGCGGCCGGGACGGCGAGGTGAACGACGGGACCGGGATGCCGTTCTGGACCGCCACATTGCCGCCGTGCATGGATTCGATCGTCAGGGTCGGGCGCAGCTCGCCCGCGTCCCCGGTCGGGACGCAGCCGGTCAACGCCGCCGTCACTCCCATGAGCGCGAGGCGGCCCACGATCGGCGAGCGGAGGGCCCGGGACCGCCAGCGGCGGCCCGGACGGGCGTCGGCCGCCACGAGGTGCCCGAGCGGTGGGCGGGGGACGCGGGGGCGGGAACGGGGGGTCGCGGGGGTCATCGGGATTGGAGGGTGCCACGGAAGTTGGCGGCACGCCGTCCGTCGATGGTCCTAGGGGTCCCGATCGGCCGTGCGGGCGGCGAGGGCCGCCCAGCCGGGAATCAGGCGCTCTCGCCTCGCTCGGCGAGCCACTCGGCGTAATTCGTCTCGTCGACCCCGCTGTCGACGTCCGTCTTTGTCAGGAGGAGCGGCAGCCGGCCGGCCCGGATCGTCTCCTCGGTGATGATGCATTTGCGGATTTCGGTCCGCTCCGGAATGTCGTACATCACCTCGAGGAGTGCCTCCTCGACGATCGAGCGGAGCGCCCGGGCCCCCGTCTTGCGGTCGAGGGCCACGTCCGCGGCGGCCTTCAACGCACCTTCGGTGAAGACGAGCTCCACCTTGTCGAGGGCGAGGAACTTCTGGAACTGGCGGGTGACCGCGTTCTTCGGCTCGGTCAGGACCCGGACGAGATCCTCGGCGGTGAGCGCCGCGAGCGTCACGATGACCGGCAGGCGTCCGATGAACTCCGGGATGAGCCCGAACTTCAGGAGGTCCTCCGGCATGAGGTGCTCCAGCATCCGGGCCTTGTCCGCCTTGCTGATCGCGCCGTCCGACCCGAAACCGATCGAGCGCCGCCCGACCCGCTCCTCCACGATCTTCTCGAGGCCGTCGAACGCGCCGCCGCAGATGAACAGGACGTTCGTCGTGTCGATCTGGATGAAGTCCTGGTGGGGGTGCTTCCGGCCGCCCTGGGGCGGGACGTTGGCGACGGTCCCCTCGAGGATCTTGAGGAGTGCCTGCTGGACGCCCTCGCCGGACACGTCGCGGGTGATCGAGGGGTTGTCCGCCTTGCGCGCGATCTTGTCGATCTCGTCGATGTAGATGATCCCGCGCTGGGCTCGGGCGACGTCGAAGTCGGCGGACTGGATAAGCCGGAGAAGGATGTTCTCGACGTCCTCGCCGACGTAGCCGGCCTCCGTGAGCGAGGTCGCGTCGGCGATGCAGAACGGGACGTCGAGGACGCGGGCGAGGGTCTGGGCGAGGAGCGTCTTGCCGGAGCCGGTGGGGCCGACGAGGAGGACGTTCGACTTCTGGAGCTCGACGTCGTCGACCTGGTGGCCGGCGTTGACCCGCTTGTAATGGTTGTAGACCGCGACCGAGAGGACCTTCTTCGCCTTGTCCTGGCTGATGACGTACTGGTCGAGGGCGAACTTGATCTGGCGCGGGTTCGGAAGCTTGGCAGCCGTCGGTCGCGTCTTCGGCTGCTCGAGCATCTCCTCCTCGATGATCTCCTGGCAGAGGTTGATGCACTCGTCGCAGATGT
>JBBDZZ010000074.1:0-12479 GCA_040899885.1 Chloroflexota bacterium
GCTGCTCGACCTGCCGTGCGTCGTCTACATGGGCGCCGAGGACATCGAGCGCCAGCAGCCCAATGTCCTCCGGATGAACGCGCTGGGCGCGGAGGTTCGGCCCGTGACGAGTGGATCCGCGACCCTCAAAGACGCGATCAACGACGCGATGCGCGACTGGGTGACGAACGTCGAGACCACGCATTACGTTCTTGGGTCCGCGATGGGCCCCCATCCGTACCCGACGATCGTGCGCGACCTCCAGCGGACGATCGGCGACGAGGCGGCCGCCCAGCTGGAGGCCGTTGAGGGTCGCCTGCCGGACCTCGTCCTTGCCTGCGTTGGTGGTGGCTCCAATGCGATCGGCCTGCTCGCGCGTTTCATCGGCGAGCCGTCGGTGCGTCTCGCGGTGTCGGAGGCGGCGGGGGAGGGGATCGCGACCGGACGGCACGCCGCGGCGCTCGCCGGCGGGTCGCCGGGGATCCTCCACGGTGCTCGTTCGTTGATGCTCCAGGACCGCGACGGCCAGGTCCTCGAGGCGCACTCTGCGTCTGCGGGTCTCGACTACCCGGGTGTCGGGCCGCAGATCAGCGCCCTGCACGCCGCCGCTCGGCTCGAGCTCGCGGCCGCGACGAATTCCGAGGCGTTTGCCGCGATGCGGACGTTGTCGCGCGCGGAGGGGATCCTGCCGGCCCTCGAATCGGCCCACGCGCTCGCCGTCCTGCCCCGATTGCTCGCGGGAGTCGAGGGTGCGGGCACGGCCTGGCCGGACGAGGTGATCGTGCTCCTCGGACTATCCGGACGCGGCGACAAGGACCTCGCGCCGTTCGGACGCTGGCACGAGGCGAACCCGCCCGGGTCCGAATCGTGAGCGTCGCCGCGGCACCGCTCGCGGAGCGGGGCACGAACGCGACGGCGGGCGCCCGCCGGAGCGGGTTCGCGTTCGACCGGGCGCGGCGCGACGGTCGCGCCGCGCTCATCCCGTACGTCGTCGCGGGCTATCCGGACGCGGACACGAGCCTCCGGGCAGCGCTCGCCGCGGCCGATGCCGGCGCGGACCTGCTCGAAGTCGGACTGCCGTACTCCGACCCGCTGGCCGACGGCGCCACCCTCCAGCGCGCGTCCTCGGCCGCGCTCCACGCAGGCGCGACGTTTGACGCATCGCTCGAGCTCGTCCGCCGGATCGCGGCCGAACGCCCGGACCTGCCGCTCGTCCCGATGGCGTATGCAAACCAGGTGATCGGGGGCGGTGACGGCGGCGTAGTCGCTCGCCGGCTCTCGGAGGCTGGTGCCTCGGGCGTCATCGTCGCCGACCTCACGCCCGACGAGGGCGCGCCGTTCGAGGCTGTGGCCCGGTCCGCGGAACTCGCGGTCGTATACCTCGTCGCCCCGACGACCCCGGCGACCCGCCGCCTGACGATCGCGCAGCGGACCGGCGGATTCCTCTACTGCGTGTCGCTCGTCGGCGTGACCGGGGCCCGTGCATCTCTGCCGAAAACCGTCGCTCGACTTGTCCGCGACGTGAAAGCGGCGTCACCCGTGCCGGTCGCGGTCGGATTCGGTGTGAGCCGCCCGACCCACGTCCGCTCGCTGGTGAACGCCGGGGCCGATGGCGTCATCATCGCGTCGGCGCTCGTCGACGCCCTGGGTCGTGACGGCCGCGATGTGGACGCGCTCGCGAAGCTCGTGAAGGAGCTGCGGGCCGCCACGGCCCTCGGCTAGATCGACTACGGGCGGCTGAACCCGTAGCGGCGTTCGGTTGCAGGTGTGCCGCGCGGGCCACTGCCCCAGATCGTCCGGCCGACGAGACCGAAGATCACTCCCGCAATGAACCCGCCGACATGGGCCATGTAGGCCACGCCGCCGGTCGTTTCGTCGGTGGTGGCGATGGCCCCGAACCCGCTGATGAACTGGAACACCGCCCAGATCCCGATCGCCACGATCGCCGGCACGAGCACCGGCCTGAAGCCGAACATCACCGTCACCCGGTTGGTCGGGAACATCACGAGGTAGGCGCCCAGGACCCCCGAGATCGCGCCGGACGCTCCGAGCGTCGGGATCACCGAGTCGGGATCGATCGCGATCTGGGCGAAGGAGGCGATGATCCCGGCGGCGAGGTAGAACAGCAGGTACGGGATGTGCCCGACGCGGTGCTCGACGTTGTCGCCGAAGATCCACAGGAACAGCATGTTGCCGAAGATGTGGGCGATTCCGCCGTGCATGAACATGCTGGTGAGCAGGGTCAGGTAGATCGGGCTGGGGCCGGGCTCCTGGGGGATGAGGACCTCCTCACCGCCGACATCGATGGGGACTGGCCGCACGAGGTCGATTCCGCCTGTGATCTCGGCGGGGATCGCCGAGTAGGCGTATGTGAACGCGTCGTTGCCCAACTGGATGAGGAAGAAGACGGCCAGGTTGATGGCGATGAACAGGAGCGTGACGATCGGGGGACCCTTGGCCGGCTCGTTCTGGTCGCCAATCGGGAGCATGTCGTCTTCTCCGAGCTCGTGATGCGCGACGCGCCGCGACATGATGCCAAGATGCACCGCGGCTGACCAGCGGTCGTGCCCCGTCCCGCGTTGCGCTTTCGTCGCACGCGGCGGGCTGGTGCGTCAGCGCGGCGGCGGCGCCGTCGATCGTGTCCTCCCATCCCGGCCGCTCGCGCGTAACCGGCGCTAGCAAGCAGCATGTAGCGTGCGAGCCGCATCTCGCGATGCCGCCGGGGGGCTGGCGCGGTAATGCTGGCCGAGTGGACGAAGAAGTCCTGACGACCCAGGACCTGTTGGAGCAATGGCGGGACGCCACACGCGCAGCAGAACTCGCGGAACGGTTGGCGAAGCTGGCGGCCGAAAGCGTCGCGCGTGCAGACCAAACGGCTACCGGCGCGGAAGAGATTGCCCGCATGGCCGAGCGCGCGGCGAAGGCGGCGGAGCGGGCAGCACGTTCAGCGCGCAAAGCAGCAGATCACGCGGCGACCTTCGCCCGCGACAATCGAGCCGGAACGCTGGCCGACGCGGACCAGAGCGTTGTGGACACCAGAGCCGAGGAAGTCACGGCCCAGGAGCGATACCACGAGGCCGAGGAGGTAGCTCGGGCGCGACACGGCGCTTAGCGAGCGCACGGCTGCGCGATCGCAAACCAGGACATTACCCCGCCATGTGCCCGACAGGAGCTAGCCGTTCGACCGCTTGCGGTCGCGAGCCTCGAGAGCACGCGCGACTGCCATGAGTCGGCGGTAGACGGCGAGGAGGTCCGCCTGGGGCGTCGGGCCGGTGTTCGCCATCGTCACCCGGAGGAGCACCTCGCGCTCCCGCTCGACATCGCGGACGGCCCGGCGACCGTTGGCCGACTTCTCGCGGCCCACGGCCCGTCCGAGATCGGCGCGCTCATTGAGCATGCCGACGATCTTCCGGTCGAGCGCATCGATCCGCCGCCGCAGCCGGCGGAGCTCCGGGGTTTCCTCCTTGTCAGTCACGTGGGTCCCCGAGGCGGCCCGCGATCACGTCGAGGGCGAGGTGGTAGCCGCGGGCGCCCTGCCCGACGATCGACTCGAGGGCGATGTCGTGGAGGTAGTTGACCCGGCGGAACGGCTCACGCTTCGCCGGGTCGGACAGATGGACCTCGACGAAGGGCCGCTCGACCGCGAGGAGCGCGTCACGCAGGGCGATCGACGTATGCGTCAGGCCGCCGGCGTTGACGATCGCCGCGTCGAAGTCGCGGGCGTGGAGGCGATCGATGAGCGCCCCCTCGTGGTTCGACTGGAAGAAGTCGAGCTCGAGCCCGAGCGCGGCGGCCGGAGGCTGAAGGGCGGCGTGGATCTCGTCGAGCGTCTCGTGGCCGTAGATCTCCGGCTCGCGCGTCCCGACGAGGTTGAGATTCGGCCCCTCGAGGACGAGGACGCGGCTCACGCGGCGACGCCTTCCGCGGCGAGCAGGCCGGCAGCGACCCGATCGACCAGGTCGTCCGGCACATCCGGGTCGGTCATGACGCCGTCGGCCGTCGGCAGGACCCAGTTCAGCCGGCCGGCGTGATGCTTCTTATCCGCACCGAGCGCTTCGCGAATCGCCGTGAGCGGATAGGGCAGGGGATCGGTGCCAAGACCCAGGCGCGTGAGCAGCCGTTCGATTCGCTGGGCTCTATCCGGCGGCGTGACCCCACGCTCGAGGCCGATCCTGACCGCGCCGCGCAGGCCGTACCCGACCGCCTCGCCATGGAGGAGATCGCGGTAGCCGGCCGCTGCCTCGATCGCGTGGCCCAGCGAGTGCCCGAGGTTGAGCACCGCGCGCCCGGCCGCCTCGCGCTCGTCGGCGAGGACGACCTCGACTTTCGCCCAGGCGGCCCGCTCGACGACCTCCGCGACCGCGCCGCCATCGAACGCGGTCGTGTCGCCGCGGGCGATCGCCTCGCCGTCGGATTCGAGTAGCTCGAACAGCCGCTCGTCGCCGAGTGCCGCCATCTTCACCGCCTCGCCGAGGGCAGCCCGCAGGTGGCGGGCGGGCAACGAACGGAGGAGCGCGACGTCGGCCACGATGACCGCGGGCTGGTGGAACGCCCCGACGAGGTTCTTTCCCTCGGGAAGGTCGACGCCGGTCTTGCCGCCGATCGAGCTGTCGACCTGGGCGACGAGCGTGGTGGGGACCTGGACAAATGGGACGCCGCGGAGGTAGGTCGCCGCCAGGAAGCCGGCCGCGTCGCCGAGCGCGCCGCCGCCGATCGCCACGAGCGGCTCGCCGCGCTCGATCCGGCGCCGCGCCAGCTCGCTCGCCGCCGTCTCGACGACCGACAGTCGCTTTGCCTCCTCGCCCTGCGGCAGGAGGAGCTCCTCGACCGTCCATTCCCGCGCGGCCAGCCCCGCTGCGATCTCCTCGCCGGCGGCCTCCCACGCGCCGGGCTCCGAGACGAGGATCGCCCGACGTGCCTCGAGGCCGCGGAGCGCCTCGTCGATCGCGTCGACCGCGTTGCGTTCGCCGAGAACGAACCGTCCGAGCCGCGTCTCCGCACGTAGTAGCGTGGTAGCACGCTCGGGGCCGGCGGCTACGGCATCAGTCACGATCCGTTCGGCTGCCTCCACGACGGCCGCCACCTCCGCGACGCCGTTCACCCGGTTGGCGGCCGCGTAGAACCGCTGGCGCGCTGCGGCGAGCGAACGAATCGCGCCGATCGGGTCGCGCCCCGCGACGAGCGGCCGGACGACCGGGCTGCGCCGAAGCCGCTGGGCGAGGACCTCGGGCCGGCCGTCGATCCAGATCGGCACGCGACCGCGGTAGAGCAGCCAGCGGTTGCGCGGGTCGAGCACCGCTCCGCCGCCGGTGGCCACGACCCGCCGGACCTCTGCGTCACGGTCGGCCTCGCCGAGGCTCGCGACGGCGGCGCGCTCGCGCTCGCGGAAGCCCGCCTCGCCCTCGTCGGCGAAAATCTCCGGGATCTTCCGCCCCGCCTGGCGCTCGATCACCTCGTCGAGATCGACGTGGCTCGCGCCGTGGCGCTGGGCGAGGCGGCGCCCGACGGCACTCTTGCCGCTCCCAGGAAGGCCGACGAGGACGACGTCCACGCCTCAGTCGTCTCCGCCGGAGCCGGCCTCGTCGGTGCCGCCTGCTCCCACCGGTGACAAGGGCCGGGCAATCCGCTCGCGATACCGGGCGTAGTTGTCCTTTGTCTCGGCGAGCGAGTCGCCGCCGAACTTCTCGAGCACGAATCGGACGAGCGTCAGCATGACCATCGCCTCGCCGACGACTCCGGCCGCCGGCACCACCGAGATGTCGCTCCGCTCGTAATGCGCCTTGTCAACGGCCTCGCCGGTCACGAGGTCTGCCGAGGGGAGCGGCTTCGCGAGCGTCGAGATCGGCTTCACGGCGCCCCGGACGACGAGCGGCTCGCCGTTCGTCACGCCGCCGGTGAGGCCCCCAGCGTTGTTCGTCCGGTGGATCCAGTGGCCGTCGGCGTCCCGCCCCTCGATGACGTCGTGCACCGCCGAACCGAACCGCCGAGTCTGCTCGAAGCCGAGCCCGAACTCGACGCCTTTCACGATGTTGATGCTCGCGATCGCCGCGGCGAGCGCGCCATCGAGACGACGGTCCCACTGGACGTAGCTCCCGAGGCCGACCGGCAATCCGTGGACGACGACCTCGAACACGCCACCCACCGTGTCGCCGTTCGATCGCGCCTCGTCGATCCGGGCGATCATCCGCTCCTCGGCCTCCGGGTCCGGGCAGCGCAGCGGCGACGCGTCGGCCTCCTCGCGCGACCGGGTCGCGCGGGCCGGATCGAGCGCCACGCCGCCGACCTCGGCCGTGAACGACCAGCATTCCACCCCGAGCTCGCGCAGGAACGCCCGCGCGACGCCGCCTGCCGCCACGCGTGCCGCCGTCTCCCGCGCGGAGGCTCGCTCGAGGACGTTGCGGACGTCGTCGAAGCCGTATTTCAGGGCGCCGGCGAGGTCGGCGTGGCCGGGCCTGACGCGGGTCACCGGGGTCGCCCGCTTGTTCCCGTCCGCCACGAGGGCCGCGAGCTCCTTCGCCTCCGCTTCCGATAGCGGCGCGACCTGCATGACCCGCGTCCAGTTCTCCCAGTCGCGGTTGCGAACGAGGAGGAGGATCGGCGACCCGAGCGTCAGCCCGTGCCGGACGCCGGCGAGGATTTCTGCCTCGTCCTGCTCGATCGCCTGGCGCGCCCCGCGGCCGTAGCCCCGCTGGCGGCGGGCGAGGTCGACGGCCAGCGCCTCGGCGGTCAGGCCGAGCCCAGCCGGGATCCCCTCGAGGATGACGCCGAGTGTCGGGCCGTGCGATTCCCCCGCCGTGAGGAAGCGGAAGCCGCCCACGCCCGTCGCGATCCCGTCAGTCGGTGCCGGCCGGGCCGGGTCCCGTCCCTGCGCCGGCCGCCGCCCCTGCCCCGGCCGCCGCCCCGACCGGCTCGCCCTCGGCCGACCGGACGCCGCCCGCCCGCGCCTCGGCGAGCTTCTCCTGCATCAGCTCGAGCGGGGCCGGCTGGCCGGTCCACAGCGTGAACGCCGCGGCGCCCTGGTGGAGGAGCATCAGCTCGCCGTCCATGATCGTGCTGCCGGCCGCCTCCGCGTCGCGCAGCAGGCGGGTCCGGTTGTAGATGAGGTCGAGGACCAGCAGGTCCGGCGGGAGGATCTCGGCCGGCACCGGGCTCTCGTCCGTCGCCAGGCCGATCGACGTGGCGTTGATGAGGAGCTTCGTCTTCGCCAGCTCGGCCTCGATGATCGAATCGTGCCAGGGCATCGCGCGCAGCTCCATGTGGGCGGCGCTCTTGCCGAAGTGCTTGACGAGCCCCTCGGCGCGATGAAGGTGGCGGTTGAACACGACGACCCGCTGGAAGCCCTCGGTGATCAGCCCGTAGGCGACGGCGCGGGCACCGCCTCCGGCGCCCAGGATGATCGCGAAGCGCGGCATCTTCTGCTTGCCGACGAGCCGGTCGAGGGCGGTCCGGAAGCCAGCCACGTCCGTGTTGTGGCCGACGAGCCGCTTGGCTTCTTTCGTGATCGTGTTGACGGCCCCGGTCGCGTGCGCCTCCTCGGTCAACCGGTCGACCATCGGCACGACCCGCTCCTTGTGCGGGATCGTGACGTTCGCGCCGAGGAAGTCGTCCGAGCGGAGCTCGGCGATCGCCTCCGGCAGTTGGATCGGGGGGCGGTCCCACAGCTCGTAGGTCGCGTCGACGCCCTGGGCATCGAAAGCAGCCTGCTGCATGGCGCCGGACAGCGAATGGGCGACGGGATGGCCGATGAGGACGACGCGCTTGGTCATGACCGCACCCTTTCGAGTTCAGCGAAGAAGCCGGGATAGGAAACGGAGGCGCTGACCGGGCGGCCGACGACCGTCTCGCCGCTGGCGATGAGGCCGGCGATCGCGAAGGTCATCGCGAGGCGGTGGTCGTCGAGGCTGTCGGTCGAGGCGCCGGCGAGGCGCGCCCCACCATGGATCGCGAGGTCGTCGCCTTCGACCTCGATGCGAACCCCGAGCGCGGACAAACCGGCCGCGATGCCGGCGATCCGATCGGACTCCTTGTGGCGGAGCTCGCCCGCGCCACGGATGCGGGTCGTCCCGTCGGCGACGGCCGCGGCGAGGCAGAGAATGGGAATCTCGTCGATCGCCGCCGCCACGTCTGCTGGCTCGAGGTCGATCGCCCGCAACCGGCTCGACCGGACCGTCAGGTCGGCCACCGGCTCGCCGACGCCATCGGTGGCCGTCGCGCTCTGGGCAGAAGTGCTGACCGGCCGCTCGTCGATGTCGGCGCCCATCGCCCGAAGCAGGTCGATGACCGCTCGGCGCGTCGGATTGACGCCGACGCCCCGGAGAGTCAGCTCGGCATCCGGGTGGATGGCCGCGCCGACCAGCCAGAAGGCGGCCGCCGACACGTCGCCGGGGACACGCTCGTCGACTGCCTGCACGCGCCCACCTCCTTCCACCGTCACCGTCACGCCGGCCCCATCCCCTCGCTCGGTCCGCACGCCGATCCCCCGCGCGCGCAGCATCCGTTCCGTGTGGTCGCGCGTCGCCACCGACTCCCGGACCGACGTCGCCCCGTCGGCCCGCAAGCCGGCGAGCAGAACTGCCGACTTCACCTGCGCGCTGGGAACCCGCGGCTCAACGTCCACCGCTCGGAGCGGCGTATGCCCGACCACGGTGAGAGGTGGGAGGGAGTCGTCGCGGCGGGCGTGGAGCTCCGCCCCCATGGAGCGCAGCGGTTCGATGATACGAGCCACCGGGCGGCCCCGCAACGACTCGTCCCCGTCCAGGGTGGCCGTCATCGGCAGGCCGGCGAGCAGGCCGGCGAACAGCCGCAGGCTCGTACCGGAGTTGCCGCAGTCGAGCACGCCGGCGGGTTGCCGGAGCCCATCCGCGCCGGGCGAAGTCACCCGGTACGAGACGGTCCGCTCGTCGCCGCCGACCCGTTCAACCGCGGCACCGAGGGCCGCCACGATACCAGCGGTCGAGCGGACGTCGGCGCCGTCGCCCGCGCCGTCGATCTGGCTCTCGCCCTCGGCCAGGGCCGCGAGCATCAGCGCCCGGTGGCTGATCGACTTGTCGCCGGGCAGCGTCAGTTCCCCGCGGAGCCGCCGAGCCGTCCGGACGATGGCGACCTGCGGCTCGGCCGCGGTCCCGTTCACGGCCGCCCCCCATCGATGCCGAGCGCCGCGCCACCGACGAGCGGGTCGCCGTGGAGCGAGCGGACCTGCGCGTGGACCGGCACGAGCGCGGCCATCATGTCCGCGAACTGGGGGATCGTGAGCTGCTGCTCGGCGTCGGACAGCGCGTCCTCCGGCCTCGGGTGAACCTCGACCATGACGCCGTCCGCCCCGACCGCCACGCCGCCGAGCGCGAGCGGCTTCACGAGCCAGCGCTTGCCGGTGGCGTGCGACGGGTCGACGATGACCGGCAGGTGGGTGAGGTGGTGGAGGAGGGGAACGGCGGCCAGGTCCATCGTGTTCCGGGTATACGTCTCGAACGTCCGGATGCCCCGCTCGCACAGGATGACGTTCGGGTTGCCGCTGCTGACGATGTACTCGGCGGCCATCAGCCATTCCTCGACTGTCGCACCGTAGCCCCGCTTGAGCATGACCGGCCGGGCCACCCGCCCGACGGCCGTGAGCAGCGAGTAGTTCTGCATGTTCCGGGTGCCGATCTGGAGGATGTCGGCGTACTCGGCGACGATGTCGACCTGGTTCGGCTCCATGACCTCGGTGATGACCGGCAGGCCGGTCCGGTCACGCGCCTCGGCGAGGTAGCGGAGCGCTTCCACGCCGAGCCCCTGGAAGGAGTACGGGCTCGTCCGTGGCTTGAAGGCCCCGCCGCGCAGCACGGTCGCGCCGGCGGCCTTCACCCCGTCGGCCGTCTCGAACAGCTGGTCGCGGCTCTCGACCGAGCAGGGGCCGGCCATCACGGTCAGCGACCCGTCACCGATCGTCGCCTCGAGGATCCGGATCACCGTGTCCTCGGGGTGGAACTCCCGGGAGGTCAGCTTGAACGGCCGGCTGATCGGCGTGATCGTCTCGACCCCGGGCAGCGCTCCGAGGCGGCTCACGAGGAGCTGCTTCTTCGGCCCGACCTCGCCGACGACCGCGATCACCACCCGGTCCACGCCCTGGTGGTCGTACGGCGTCATCCCCTCGGCGAGGATATGGCTCTTCACCCCGAGGATCTCCGCCTCGGTCGCGGTGACGGCCATCACGACGAACATCGAACGGTGTCCTTTCGGCCGTGCCGGGAAACAAAAAGAGCAGAGGCCGAACCTCTGCTCCACCCGGCACGACCCGCGGACCCGGGTCTTACGAACCGGGACCTGTCATGCCGGGTCCTGATAAAAGAGGAACGTGCGCATGTGCGTACGGGAAACCTAGCCGAGCCGGCGGCGCCGTGTCAATCGGACCGAACCCCACCCGGAACCCGCCCACACGTAGGATCGCCCTGTGCCTGAGACGCTCCTGGCCGCCCTCGTCGTGCTCGTGTTCGGGTGGCTCGTGCTCGTGGGGATCGTCTGGCTCAACCGACCGACCCGGGACCAGGCGGCCGTCTATCTCCGGCTCCTCCCGGACCTGACCCGGCTTGTCTTCCGGCTCGTACGGGACCCCGGAACCCCCACGCGCTACCGGGTCGCGCTCATTGCCCTCGGCGCCTGGCTCGCGTTCCCGATCGACCTCATCCCGGACTTCCTGCCCGTGGTCGGGGCGCTCGACGACATCGTTCTCGCCGCGCTGGTTCTCCGGTGGGTGGGCCGCGGGATCGGGATCGACCGGCTCGAGGAGGCCTGGAGCGGTTCGCCGGAAGGCCTCGCGATCCTCCGCCGGGCGCTCGGTTTACGGTCCGGCTGACGCCGGTTCGGCCGGGGGCCTGTGCTACGATTCCGCCCGCTTGCGCGACACGGAGAGGTCGCATAGAGGTCTAGTGCAGCGGTTTGCTAAACCGCCATGTGGGGCAACCTGCATCGAGGGTTCGAATCCCTCCCTCTCCGCCACTCTCCATCGCGTCAGCGGCACGCGCGCCCGTAGCTCAGTGGATAGAGCGTCAGGTTGCGGACCTGAAGGTCGCTGGTTCGAGTCCAGTCGGGCGCGCCACTTCCCGGTTCGCCGAATCCCGTGCCCGCCTTGCATCCCGGCCGACCGCGGTGGTAGCCTGCACATCTCCTACTTAACCAGTAGGAGATGGGTTTGTGATAGGGCACCACGCGGAGGGAACGGGATGGTCCAACCGACACCGGCCGAGGCGGCAGCGCCGCCGATTGAGACGGCCTCGCGCCGAGCGATCAACGAGGACTGGCTCGCGACGATCGTCGGGCTCGTACTCATCGCCCTGGTCCTCGCCGGGGTTATCGGGAAGGGGTTGGTGCCGTGAGCGGCGCCGAGATCGCACGTCCGGTCGCGTCGCCGATCGCGGCCACGGGCCTGGGCCGCTGGGGCTGGGCGGCCGCGTCGCTGGTCCTGCTGCTCGCCCTGGGAGGGCTCGTTCGCTACCTCGACACGAACGTGGCCAAGTGGTTCCCGGACGTCAACTGGCTCAAGTCGGTCGAGTTCCCGATCTACGCAATCCTCGTTGGCCTCATCGCCGGCGCGATTCTCGGCGTCCTCGGCCTGCGGGAGCGCCTCAAGGTCGCCTTCCGGACCGAGTTCCTCATCAAGACCGGCCTCGTCCTGCTCGGCGCGTCGATCAACCTCGCGGTCATCGCTCGCGCGGCCGGGCCGGCGATCCTCCAGTCGGTCATCCTGATTTCGAGCGTCTTCCTGATCTCGTGGTGGGTCGGCGGCCTGCTCGGGATCGACATGAAGGTCCGGGCGCTCCTGTCCGCGGCCGTGTCGATCTGCGGTGTCAGTGCCGCAATCGCGGCCGCAGGCGCCGTGTCGGCTCGCCGAGAGCAGCTCGCCTACGTCACGAGCCTTGTCATCATCTTCGCCCTGCCCTCGATCTTCATCCAGCCCTGGCTCGCCCAGACGCTCCAGCTCAGTCCGGTCGTGGCCGGCGCATGGATCGGCGGGAATATCGATACGACCGCGGCGGTCACCGCCGCGGGCACGATCGTCGGCGACGACGCCCTGAAGATCGCGGCGATCGTCAAGTCAACGCAGAACGCGATGATGGGGATCGTCGCGGTGCTGCTCACCGCGTACTTCGTTTTCCGCGTCGAGCGGGTCGAGGGCGCGCGCGTCGGCCTGGGCGCCCTCTGGCAGCGGTTCCCGAAGTTCATCCTCGGGTTCCTCGCCGCGTCAGCCGTGGCGACCCTGTTCATCAACGCGGCCGCGGACCCCAAGGCCGCCGGCGACATCGTCGCGGTCGCGGGCACGAACCTCCGGGTCTGGTTCTTCATCCTCGCCTTCGTCTGCATCGGGATCGAGTTCCGGCCGGCAGCGTTGCGAGAGGCGGGTGCCCGACCGGTGGCCGTCTTCGCCATCGCGTCGGTCGCCAACCTCGTCCTCGCGCTGATCCTCGCGACACTGCTCTTCTCCGGCTTCAGCCTCGCCTGATCCGGGCAACTCGTCCCACGGCGGG
>JBBDZZ010000074.1:12489-19331 GCA_040899885.1 Chloroflexota bacterium
CGCTAGCATGGCCGCGCGGCCGTCGGTCGCCCCGCGCGAGGAGGGCGAGTGGAACGAATCGGGTTCGTCGGGCTTGGCACGATGGGTGCCGCGATGGCGGGCAACCTGGCTCGGGCCGGCTTTCCGCTGACCGTCTGGAACCGGACGCCCGGCCGTGCCGGGACCCTCATCGAGCTGGGTGCGACCGCCGCGCCAACTCCCGCAGCCGTGGCGAAGACCTCGGACGTTGTCGTGACCTGCGTGTCCGATACGCCAGACGTGGAGACCGTCCTGTTCGGCCGGCACGGGGTCGCCGAAGGCGGCCGCAAGGGCCTCCTCGTGATCGATTGCTCGACGATCTCGCCGTCGGCCACCCGCGACTTCGCCTCGCGTCTTGCCAAGCTGGGCGTCGCGATGCTTGATGCGCCGGTTTCGGGCGGGAGCGAGGGGGCGAAGAGCGCGACGCTCACAATCTTCGTCGGTGGCAATCCGGCGGCCTTCGAGCGCGCCCGCCCGATTCTCGCCGCGATGGGCAAGACCATCACCCACGTTGGCCCGATCGGCGCCGGCCAGGCGGTCAAGGCCGTGAACCAGGTGATCCTCGCCGGGACGTACGTCGGCGTCGCCGAGGGGATCGTCCTCGCGCTCAAGGCCGGCCTCAACGTCGAGCAGGTCGTCGGGGCGCTGTCGGGCGGTGCGGCCCAGAGCTGGGTGCTCGCCAACCGGAGCGAGCGGATGATGAAGAACGACTATCCGCTCGGCTTCAAGGTCGCGCTCCATCGGAAGGACCTCGAGATCGCCCTCCAGCTCGCCCGCGAGCTCGGCGCGGACCTGCCCATCACGGCCCTCGTCTCGGGCTACGAGGCGGACCTCATCGCGAACGGCCACGCCGACGACGACATCTCGGCCCTCGCCCGAACGATCCGCTCGCGGTCCGGCCTCGAGAGCTAGGTCTCGGGCTGTTGCCACCAGCGCACATAACGACGCTCGGCGCCTGGCGCTGGGCCTGTGCCAGGCGATTCGTTGCCGCGAGCGCAACAAGTCGTCGGTCCGGCGCCCGGCTGGTGCCTTTGCCGGTTCGTTTCGTGCTGGACACGCAACAAACTGGCGGGCGGCCGGAGGGCAGGTGCCGTTACGTGCCTCCCACGCAACAAGCGACCAGCTTGTTGCTCCCTGGGCAACGAACCGTCAGTCGAGGCCGACGAGCAGCAGCGGGTCGCCCGACTTCCCGTCGTAGCGCGGCCGGAAGCGCTCGACGTTGTACATCGTCGCGACGTCGACCTTGCGCGGCCCGAGCGCCGGGTCCGGCAGTGACGTGTCGGTGTACTTGCCGTCCCTGATCGCGACCATCCGGCCGGTCTTGCCCGCCTCCACGAGGTCCATCGCGACATTGGCGAACGTGATCGCGACCATCGAGTCGAGCGAGTCCGGCTCGCCGCTCCGGAGGTCGTACGTGAGCTCGGACGCGACGGCTTCGATCCCCGTTCGGCGCTTGAGCTCGGATGCCAGCGCCTCGCCGATGTTTGCCTTGTGCCTGTGCCCGAAGGCGTCGGCCTCGCCGACCGCCGCCACCTCCGCGCCCTCCCAGATCGCGCCTTCCGCGGTGATTACCAGGGCATATCGGCTCGGGTTGTTGTCGTGGTCCCAGGCGAGGAGCTCGGAGAGGCGATCGAGGTTGTACGGCACCTCCGGGATGAGGCAGCGCGACGAGGTGACGTACGCCGTGTACAGCGCGGAGAAGCCGGCATCGCGTCCGAAGATCCGGAACACACCGATCCGCTCGTGCGATCCGAGCGTCGTTCGTTGCCGGTTGATCGACTCCTTGGCCCGGGTGATGGCGGTCGAGAACCCGATGCAGTACTCGGTCCCCTGGACGTCGTTGTCCATCGTCTTCGGGATCGCCACCAGGGGCACACCCGCGTTGACGAGCACCTGCGAGTAGCTCAGCGTGTCGTCGCCGCCGATCGTGACCAGGACGTCGAGGCCGAGCGCCTCGACGTGGTCGAGGACCACCGGCGTCAGGTCGTACACGCCGTCGTCTGCGTTGAGTGCCTTGCGCTGCGCGGTATCGAGCGTCGCCGGGAGCGCCGACCAACCCATCTTGCGCGGGTTCGTCCGCGACGTGTGGAGGACGGTGCCGCCCGTCCGGTCGATCGTCCTCGTGTTCGCCCGGTCGAGCACCCTGATGTACTCGGGGTCGAACTCCGGACCGATCCGGCCGTGGGTGAGGCCCTCCCAGCCGCGCCGGATCCCGACGATCTCCGAGCCCATCTCGGTCGCCCGGTAGACGACGCTCTTGATCACCGCGTTGAGGCCGGGCACGTCGCCGCCGCCGGTGAGGATCCCAATCCGTCGAGTTCGAGCCATCGCGCGCTCCATGCTAGCGCGATGCCAGTGCCCGGCGTTGGCGCGGGCGGCTCCGGCGTCAAGCGCCTGTATGATCGGCTCGATGAACTACGAGCTGTTCATGGGCGAGGCACTCGCCGAGGCACGCACCGCGCTCGCCCGGGGAGAGCGACCGATCGCCGCCGTCGCGGTCGTCGACGAAGCGATGGTCGCGCGGGCCCACGACCGGGTCCGGGAGACGAACGATCCTACCGCCCACGCCGTCGTCGTCGCGCTACGCGAGGCGGCCCGCAAGCTCGGCACATCGAGGCTTGCCGACGCGACGATCTTCTCGACCCTGGAGCCGTGTCCCATGTGCGTCGGCGCGCTCCTCGAGAGCGACGTCGAGGCGCTTGTCTACGCGCTTCCGAACCACGTTGACGGGGCTGCGGGGACGGTTCTCCAGCTCGCCCAGCACGACCGGCTGCCCCGCCGCGTCCGCATCGTCAGCGGTATCCGCAGGGACGAGGCCGAGGAATTGTTCGCGGCGGCCTCGGCCAATCGCGCACCCTGACGGATAGCGCTCCGCCCCTTCGGGAATCGAGGGCCCGTTTGGTATCCTCTCCGACGGAGAGGTGTCCGAGTGGTTGATGGTGCCGCTCTCGAAAAGCGGTGTGCGAAAGCACCGCGGGTTCGAATCCCGCCCTCTCCGCCAGAAACTCACGAATGACCTCGGGGCGATGGCCTCGCGGGGCTCGGCCTCGCGCCTCGGCGAGCGAGCGGCAACTCCGCGCAGAGGGTGCCGGTAATCTTGTTCCGCGAGGAGAGGTCGCCTAGTGGACTATGGCGCCGCACTGGAAATGCGGTTCGCGGCAACGCGTCGCGGGTTCGAATCCCGCCCTCTCCGCCATCGCCTGCCGGCCGGACGCCGATGCCTGCGTTGGCGACTGCGGTCCTCGCTCACGCACCTTCAAGTGCGCTCGCTCCGGTCCTCGCCGCCGCCTTGGCCTCGACGCCCCGCCGGCAGGCGGGCCCTTTGCCGCCAATCCGGCCACGCCCCGCGATCCGGGGTAGACTCTCCGAGCCGTGCTAGGCGGGGAACTAGCGGTGCCCTGTACCTGCAATCCGCTCCAGCAGGGCTGAATCCCCTCCCGAGGTCTCCGTCCTCGAATGCCGACGCCTCGAGCGACGTTGAGGGCCGGGTCCCGCGCAGCGGCGACTCGCAAACCGTGTCAGGTCCGGAAGGAAGCAGCACTAAGCGATCTTCGTCGGGTGCCGCGGAATGGCCTGGTCCGAGTCGCTCGTCGCGGCGGGCGCGGGGACGTCCAGCTCGACGGAGGGTGCACGGCAACTTGACTTCCACTTCCGCGCGCGTGTCCGCAGGAGCGTCGTGACCACGACCGCACCTCACCAGGCTCTCTACCGCCGCTGGCGGGCCCAGACGTTCGGTCAGATCGTCGGCCAGGAAGCCGTCGTCGAGACGCTTCGCAATGCCGTCCGAACCGACCGGGTCGCGCACGCGGTCCTTTTCGTCGGCCCGCGCGGGACCGGCAAGACGTCGCTCGCCCGGATCCTCGCCAAGGCCGTCAACTGCACGGACCTGCGCGACGGCGATCCCTGTGATGCGTGCCCATCGTGCGTCGCGATCCGCGAAGGCCGGACGATGGACCTCGTGGAGATCGACGCGGCGTCGACCCGTGGGATCGACGCGATCCGCGAGTTACGCGAGCGGATCAACTACGCGCCATCCGAGATGCGGCGCAAGGTCTACATCCTCGATGAAGCCCACCAGATCACGAAGGACGCGTGGAACGCGCTCCTCAAGTCGCTCGAGGAGCCGCCCGACTTCGTCGTGTTCATGTTCGCGTCGACTCACCCGCAGGAGTTCCCGCCGGCGATCCTGTCGCGCCTCCAGCGGTACGACGTCCGGCGCCTGACGGTGCCCGAGATCGAGGGCAAGCTGACCCGGATCCTCGAGGCCGACGGACGGGCCGCCGAGCCCGGCGCGGTCCACCTGATCGCCCGGCTTGCCGCCGGCGGGATGCGCGACGCGGAGTCGATGCTCGACCAGCTGCTGGCGTCGGGCGGCGACCGGCTCGACGAGTCGCGCGTCCGCGATCTGCTTGGCCTGGCGGATGCGGAGTCGGTCGAGGGGTACATCCGCGCGATGGTCACCGGCGACGCGGTGGCCGGGATCTCGATTCTCGACGGCCTCGAGAATCGGGGCCGCGATCCGCGCGTCTTCCTCGACCAGGTGGTCGAGGCAATCCGGACCGCGCTCGTCGCCGGGCTGTCGGGCAAGGCGCAGGACGGACCGCCTCCCGCGCGGCTGGCCGCGGCTGCGCGACGGTTGGCGGCGATCGACCCGAGTCGGGCGGGAATCGGCGGCCTCCGGCTCCAGCTCGAGCTGGCGCTGTTCAACGACGCGCTCGAATCGGCTCCCGCCGAAGCCACCCGCGTTACTGCGCCCGCCGCCACCGAGTCGGCGCCACCCGCGTTACTGCGCGCCCGACCAGCCGAGAAGACCCCCGAGCCGGCGAGGGCCACCGAGGCCGCGGCCCCTGCCGCGCCGAGCAAGAAGGCCGACACCCCGTCGCCCGCCGCCGGCCGGTTACGCAAGCAAGCCGACGCCCCGGCTGAGCCCAGCGAAACGCCGCTGGTCGCGACCGCGTCGAGCGACGATCTCGCGACCCTTCTTGCAGGCTGGCCGGAGCTCGTCGGCTCCGCCCGCCCCGCGACGAAGGCCGTGATCTCCGAGTGCCGCCCGCTCAGCGTCGACGACAACGTCGTCGTCCTCGGATTCCCGGAGGCGAAGGCGTTCCTCAAGGAGGTCGCCGAGCGGAAGCGCCCCGACATCGAGGCCGCGGTCGGGCAGCTCCTCGGCCGCCCGGTAGCCGTCCGTTGCATCGCGACCAACATCGACGTCGTCCCGATCGCGTCCGACTCGGACGCCGCGTTCGTCCTCGCCGAGGCGAAGCGGATCTTCGCCGACGACCTCGTCGACGTGACTGAGGTCAGCTGACGCGGCCTGAATCCCGCACACTTGGCGGCGCACCGCGCGTCCAAGGAGGAGATCCCACGATGGGCATGAACCTGCAGCGGCTCCAGCAGCAGATGATGCAGGAGCTCGGCCGGATCCAGTCCGAGCTCGCGGCTGCCACGGTCGAGGGGTCGGCGGGCGGCGGGGTCGTTCGGGCGACGGTCACCGGCAAGCAGGAGCTCGTCACGGTCATGATCGACCCGACCGCGGTCGACCCGTCCGACGTCGAGATGCTCCAGGACCTCATCGTCGCCGCGGTCAACGACGCCCTCCGGGCGTCACGCGACCTGGCCGAGCAGAAGATGGCCGCCGTGACCGGCGGCCTGAAGCTGCCCGGTCTCTAGGCTCCCGCCGCGACATGCCCACGCTGTTGATCGAGCCGGTCGCCCGGCTGATCGAGTCGTTCGCCCGGCTGCCGGGGATCGGCCCGAAGACCGCCCAGCGCCTGACCTATCACCTCCTCCGGGCCCCGGAAGGCGAGGCCCGAACGCTGGCCGCCGCCCTCGTCGACGTGCGCGACAAGGTGGTGTTCTGCGACCGCTGCTTCAACATCAGCGATGCGCCGCTCTGTCCGATCTGCCGGGACGACGAGCGCGACACCAGCCGGCTGTGCGTCGTCGAGGAGCCCCTTGACGTCCTCGCGCTCGAGCGAACCGGCGAGTTCAAGGGCCTCTATCACGTGCTCCACGGAGCCATCTCGCCGATCGACGGGGTGGGGCCGGACCGGCTGAAGATCCGCGAGCTCCTCGCGCGTGCGGACGAGGCGAAGCGCGACGGAGCGCCGCTCGACGAGGTCATCCTCGCGACCAACCCGAACCTCGAGGGCGAGGCGACCGCGATGTACCTGGCGGAGCGTCTCGAGGGCGTCGTTGGCCTCGTCAGCCGGATCGCCCGGGGACTGCCGGTCGGCGGCGATCTCGAGTACGCCGACGAGGTCACCCTGATCCGCGCGCTGCAAGGCCGGCGAGCGGTCTGAGGCGCCGGCCGCGCGGCGGCCCGACTGGCATCGGTAAAGAGATGAACATCCGTGCTCTTTACCGTTGACTCGGGGTTCCCGCCGGGGTACGATCACCCCTCACGCAGAATGGTTTGACAGCCTTACCGGCCGTCGGTACCATTCGCCGCCGTGCCACCTCCTCGGAGGTAGCGATTCCGTCGGCCGTCGGAACGGCTGGCGAGGCCGCCCGGGTTTGACAATCCAGGGCGCCAAGCCCCATCATTCAGGGCTCTGCGCCGGTGGCTGCCATGCCCCCGGAAGCTGCACCTTAACAACTGAAGAGTGGTAGGAAATCCGGTAAGGATGTGCGAGCGGTCAGACCCTCGGAACCACGTCACGACCGCAAGGTCGTGCGTTCATTCGGAGAGTTTGATCCTGGCTCAGGATTAACGCTGGCGGCGTGCATGAGACATGCAAGTCGAACGGACGACTCGGGCTTGCCCGAGTCGTTAGTGGCGGACGGCTGAGTAACGCGTAGGTGACCTGCCCCGAAGTGGGGAA
>JBBDZZ010000075.1:0-2344 GCA_040899885.1 Chloroflexota bacterium
TACGAGCGCGCGGCCATCGTCCGGGACAAGATCAAGGCGATCGAGCGGACGATGGAGAGCCAGAAGATGGCGGCCTTCGCCCGGACGGAGCTCGATGCCATTGGCCTGGCACGCCAGGACGGCCAGGCCGCCGTCCAGCTGTTCGCGATCCGGAACGGCAAGCTGATCGGCCGGGACGTCTACCTGCTCGAGGCGACCCGCGACGCGACCGACGAAGAGGTCGTCGACGGGTTCCTTCTCCAGTACTACGCCCAGGCCACGTCCGTGCCTCGGGAGGTCCTCGTCCCGGTGTCGCTGCCCGACGCGGCGGACGTCGAGACGTTCCTCTCAGCGAGACGCGGCGGTCCGGTCCGTCTGCACGTCCCGGTGCGCGGCGAGAAGCGCGAGCTGATGGCGCTCGCCCGGCGGAATGCCGGGGAGACGCTCGCCCGCGAGCAGGCCCGCTGGCTGGCCGACCAGGGCAAGACGCTTGTCGCGCTCGAGGAGCTGGCGGAGGCGCTCGGGCTGCCCGGCCCGCCGCTCCGAATCGAGTGCTACGACATCAGCAACTTCCAGGGCCGGGAGTCGGTCGGCAGCATGGTCGTGTTCGAGGACGGCAAGCCACGCAGCGGCGAGTACCGCCGTTTCCGGATCAGGACCGTGACCGGCGCGAACGACTTCGCCAGCCACCAGGAGGTCCTCCGGCGGCGCTTCCGGCGGGCGACGACGGGCGAGGAGGGGAACGAGGAGGAGCGACGCTGGAAGCTCCCGGACCTCGTGATCGTCGATGGCGGAAAGCCGCAGGTGAGCGCGGCGCTGGCGGTCCTCGACGAGATGGGGCTCCACGACCTGCCGCTGGCGGGGCTTGCCAAGGAGCGTGAGGAGCTGTTCCTCCCGAACCGGCCGGACCCGATCGTCCTCCCGCCGACCTCGTCCGCGCTCTATCTCCTCCAGCGGATCCGGGACGAGGCCCACCGCTTCGCGCTCCGCTACCACCGCGACCTGCGGGCGCGATCGACGGTTCGGTCGGCGTTCGACGAGCTGCCGGGAGTCGGTCCGAAGCGACGCCAGGCGCTCCTCCGGACGTTCGGCTCGGTGAAGCGCGTGCGCGAGGCCCCGGTCGAGCAGATCGCCGCCGTGCCGGGCATCAGCCGCGCCCTGGCGGAGCGAATCAAGGCGACGCTCGAGGCCTAAAGCATCGTGCGGAGTCTCTGCGGCGTGTCTCCCAGTCAACAACGAGGGCCTTAGGTCGCGGTTGGCGCGTCTCGATCACAGATTCAGGCGAACAGGATGACCAGGGAACACGGAACCGACCGAATCGAGGCCGGAATGGCCCGGTTGGAGCGTCGAGCACTCACCAACTGCCCTATTTGTTGACTCACGGACACGGGCACGGGCGGAGACGGTTCAGCCCGGCCGGCCTGAGGTCTCGCAGTTTCCCTGTATCCTTCCGCCTCGATGCGCAGAACCGGCCCGATCCTGATCGTCGTCATCGGGGTCCTCGCCCTCCTCGTCGACTTCTTCCCGGGGCTTCGCCTGCCCACTCTCGGTGGCGACGGGACGCGGACGGTCGAGACAAAGCTCGGCCTCGACCTCGAGGGCGGGCTGCGAGTCGAATACCAGGCCCTCCCGGCCGGGGGCACGAGCCCGGACCTCGCGGCGCTCGGAGTCATTCGCGACATCGTCGAGCGGCGGGTCAACGGCATCGGCGTGTCCGAGCCCGTCGTCACCACCCAGGGCTCCGACCGGATCGTCGTCGAGATGCCCGGCGAAACCGACCGCGAGGCGATCGAGCGGCTCGTTGGCCAGACCGGCCGCCTCGACTTCGTCCCGATCCCGCCGGGTGAGCAGCCGCCCACCGAAGGCCAGACGCTCGATCCGGCGACCCACCCGGCGCTGTTCAGCGGTGACGAGGTCACGAGCGCGACGATCGGCACCGATCCGACGACCGGCGGGCGGACCGTCAACTTCGTCCTGAAGGAAGTTGGCACCGCGAAGTTCGCGGCGCACACGGCGGCCAACGTCAATGAGTTCTTCGCGATCACGCTCGACGGCAAGGTCATCTCGGCGCCGCAGATCCGGAGCGCCATCCCAAACGGTCAGGTGGTCATCGAGGCCGGCGGAGCGGGTGGCTTCTCGCTCGCCGAGGCGACAGACCTCGTCACGGTCCTGCGTTTCGGGTCGCTCCCGTTCCCGATCACCCAGGTCTCGGCGGAGCAAATCAGCGCGACGTTGGGCACTGAATTCCTCGATCGAAGCCTCCTGGCCGGGGCGATCGGAATCCTGCTGGTGCTGCTGTTCATGATCGTCCACTACCGCCTGCCGGGGGTGATCGCGGGCTTCGCCCTGATCTACTACACGCTCG
>JBBDZZ010000075.1:2444-19111 GCA_040899885.1 Chloroflexota bacterium
CACTACCGCCTGCCGGGGGTGATCGCGGGCTTCGCCCTGATCTACTACACGCTCGTGGTGCTGGCGATCTTCCGGCTCGTGCCGGTGACACTGACGCTGGCGGGGATCGCCGGCTTCGTCCTGTCGGTCGGCATGGCGGTCGACGCGAACATCCTCATCTTCGAGCGAACCAAGGAGGAGCTGCGGCTCGGCAAGTCACTGCCCGCGGCCATTGAGGCCGGCTTCAGCCGGGCGTGGAACTCGATCCTCGACTCGAACGTGTCCAGCCTGATCACGGCCACAATCCTCTTCCTGTTCGGATCGTCGGTGATCAAGGGCTTCGCGCTCGTCCTCATCATCGGAGTGCTCGTCTCGATGTTCTCGGCGATCACCGTCACCCGGACGATCCTGCGCACCGTCGTCCAGCGCGACTGGGCGCGCCGCGCCGCTCTGTACGGTGTCGAGGAGTCCGAGTTCGTTGCCCGGCCCACCGGCCGCGCCGCCCTGCGAGGAGAGGCCCGCGGGCGTGTTTGACATCATCGGCAAGCGGCGCTTCTTCTTCGCGCTGTCATTCCTCATGACGGTCCCAGGCCTCCTGTTTATCCTCCTCACGCCGTTCACCAACGGACAGGCAGGCCTGAAGTTCACGATCGACTACACCGGCGGTACGCGCTGGGTGATCCGGTTCGAGGATCCGGACGTCGAGCCTGCGGCGGTCCGCGAGGAGCTCGACAGGCTCGGCCTCGAGGCCACGGTGGTCGGGATCCCTGGCACGGGCTTCCTCGAGATCAAGACGATCCCGATCGGCCTCTCCACGCCGCCGCCGGCGACTCCGGTCCCGACGCTCGCCCCGCTGTCCGCGTCGCCGGGTCCGTCCGGCAGCCCGGCCCTGAGCTCGTCGCCGGCACCGTCAGCCGCCCCGTCCGCCGCTCCGTCGGCGGCTCCATCGGCCAGTCCCGGCCCCTCCGTCGCACCGTCCCCGTCGGCCTCTCCGGCGCCACCGGCGGGCAACACGACGATTCCCACGGAGGGCCGACTCGGCGAGGTGGCGAGGTCCCTCCAGGCCAGATTCGGTCCGATCGCCGAGCAGCGGTCGCTCACGACGATCGGCCCAGTCGTGTCGAGCGACCTCGTCAACCAGGCGCTCCGGCTGATCCTCCTCGGTTCGCTCGGGATCATGGCCTGGATCACGTACCGGTTTCGCGACGTGAAGTTCGGAACCGCGGCCCTCTTCGCGCTCCTCCACGACGTCATCCTGGTCGTGGGACTGTTCGCGATCTTCGGGACGTTCTTCAACGTCGAGATCGACGCCCTGTTCGTGACAGCGATGCTGACGATCATCGGGTTCAGCGTCCACGACACGATCGTCGTCTTCGACCGCATCCGCGAGAACAAGGCCCGCCACGCCGGGGAGCCGTTCGCAGATATCGTCAACCACTCGATCCTCCAGACGATCGGGCGGTCGATCACGACGAGCTTCACCGTGCTGATCACGCTCCTCGCCCTGTTTCTGTTCGGGGGCTCGGCGACGACCTACTTCGTTCTCGCACTGATCATCGGGATCTCGGCCGGCACGTACTCGTCCGTGTTCTTCGCCGCTCCGCTGCTCGTCGCATGGCAGGAGTGGGAGGACCGCAGGCACGGTCGCATTCGCGCCGGTCGAAGCCCGCGACGAGCCCCGTCCTGATCTCCGCGACTGCGGTCGAGCGCCGGTCGAGGCCGAGCGAAGCGCCGATGCAGCCGACCGTGGCATCCTGACGCGGTGGTCGATGCTCGTTATCGCTGGGTCTTTCCGGCGCCCGTCACGCTCGACCCGTCGTTCCGCGAAGCCGGCGAGCGCCTGGGGATTTCGACCCGGCTGATGGCCGTGCTCGCGGCGCGCGGCGTCGCCGCAACCGCAGACCTCGACGCGTTCTTCGGGCCACCGGAGGCTGGTCTCCATGATCCCGGCCTCCTCCCCGACGCGGCAGCATTCTCGGACCGGATCGCGCGCGCGCGCGCGACGGGCGAGCGGGTGCTCGTCTTTGGCGACTTCGACGCCGACGGGTTGACCGGTCTCGCGATCATGACGCGCGCGCTCGGCCGGCTCGGCATCGACGCGATTCCTTACGTCCCGAGCCGTGTCGACGAAGGCCACGGGCTGTCGCTTGTCGCCGTCGAGACAGCCCTCGCGGCTGCGGTGACGCTGATCGTGACGGTCGACTGTGGCACGACAAGCGGCGCGGAGATCGCGGCCGCCGCCGCCACCGGGATCGACGTCATCGTGACGGACCACCACCGGGTGCCACCGGTCCTGCCGCCAGCTGTCGCAGTCGTCAACCCGCACCGGAGCGACTCGGTCTATCCGGACCGGCGGCTGGCCGGCAGCGGCGTGGCGTTCAAGCTCGCACAGCTCCTCCTTCGAGAAGAGCCCGGGGATCAGGCGCAGGCATTCGACCTCGCCGACCTCGCGACGATCGGGACCGTCGCGGACCTCGCGCCCATCGTCGGTGAAAACCGGGCGATCGCACGGCTCGGCCTGGAGCGCCTGCGCCGCGACCCGCGGCCCGGGATCGCGGCCCTCCTCGTCCGTGCCCGCGTCGAGCCGGCCGACGTCGATCTCGAGACGATCTCATTCGCGATCGCGCCGCGGCTCAACGCGGCGGGGCGAGTGGGGGAGGCCCTCGGGGCGGCGCGCCTCCTCCTGACCGACGATGCGGCCGAGGCGGTGGCGCTCGCCGACGGCCTCGAAACTGCGAATCGGACACGCCGTGACCTGATGCGCCAGGCCGTCGAGGAGGCACGGGCCGTCGTCGGTGCGGATGACGCGGCGCACGCCGACCGCGCGGCGATCATCGTTCGGGGCGATTGGCCGGTCGGCATCGTCGGGCTGGTCGCGTCCCGCCTCGCGGAGGACCTCGGCCGGCCTGCGATCGTCGGCGCGAATCTCGGGGCGGTTGTGCGGGCATCGTGCCGGAGCGACGGGTCCCTCGACCTCGGAGCGGCGCTCGAGGCCTGCGGCGACCTGTTCACCCGCTTCGGCGGCCATGCCGGGGCCGCCGGCTTCGAGTTGCCGGTCGAGCGCTGGGAAGAGTTCAGCGTGCAGTTCCAGCGCCTCGCCGGGGCCTCCCCCAGGCCGGATCCTCGGCCGGTGCTCCGCCTCGACGTCGCCCTCGCTGCGATCGAGGTCGACTACGCCCTCCACCGCGAGCTCGGCAGTCTCGGGCCATGCGGCACGGGCAACCCGGATCCCCTCGTCGCGATCCTCGGGCTGACCGTCACCCGGGTCCGGGCGGCGACCGGGGGGCATGCCCAGCTGACACTCCGCCGAACGCTCGACGTCCTCGACGGGATCGCGTTCGACCGGTCCGATCTCGTCGACAGCGTTCGGGAAGGCGACCGGGTGGATGTGGTGGGCCGTCTCGTGAGCCGTCGATTCGGTGGCTACGAATCCCTCCAGGTCGAGATTCGCGACGTCAGCGCGTCGGGTTCGCACGCAGAGGCGGCGGCGATCCTCGGTCAGCCGGCCCGAACGGTGATCGCGGCCGCGACGCTCCTTGCCGGCGGGGCCGCGTGACGGGACCCTCCTCCGATCGCGGGACAGGTCCTGCGTCGCGCGATCCATCCCGGGTCGGCCGGATCGCCAACCTCGGACCACTGATCGGCGCGGCTGTCGGGCTGGCGATTGTCGGATGGCTGACGCTCGGCCTGGTGACCGGCAACTTCAATGTGCCGGGAGTGCCGGGTGGGGACGGCGGGCCGGGCGGCCGACCCCGGACGCCCGCGCCGTCGAACGTGGTCGTCGTCCCGCCGTTCGAGCTCCGTGGCTCGATCACCTACGTGAAGGGCGGGAACGTCTGGATCCAGAGCGGATCGAGTGCGCGCCAGCTGACGCGCAGTGGTCGTGCGTCGATGCCGTCGTGGTCGCCGGACGGAGCATGGATCTACTACATCGAGACGGTCAGCGAGACGGGTCTCCACAGGCCCAGCCCAAACGACCGACGACGCCGCTACGCGATGACGGTGCCCAATCTCATGCGGACGCGTGTCGACGGGAGCGGCGAGCCGGAGCAGATCGCGACCGGTCGGTACAAGTCGGGCGGCGAGACCTGGTTCTACTGGCTCCGCCAGCCCGTGCTTTCCCCGGACGACCGGACGCTCGCCGTGGTGTCCGATGGGCCGGGCCCGGTCCGGAGCGACGTCGTCATCCAGTTCATCGACCTGGAGACCGGCAAGATGACCAAGCCCGCGCTGCCGCAGGTCGAGCAGCTCGGCCACCAGGATCCGGCCTGGCGACCGGACGGCAGGGTGCTGCTGTATGTCCGCAACGACCGCGACGAAGCGCGCGGGACGCCCGCGATCATGCGCTACGACACGGTATCCAAGCGGGTCACGGCGCTGACCGGGCCCGGGTACGTGTCGCCGGCATGGTCGCGTGACCAATCGTCCGTCGCGGCGACCCGGACGGACGGATTCGGCACCGACGTCGTGATCCTCGACGCCGAGCAGGGCACGGAGCTCCTCCGCCTCACCAACGACGACCGGTCGTGGGCGCCCGTCTGGTCGCCGCTTGGCGATGCCGTCGCCTACCTCCATCTGGAGGGCGGGATCGTCGACCTCAAGATGGTCAAGCTCGAAGGCACGGCACCGAACTGGACGGTCGGGGAGACGATCAACCTGACCGAGGTGTCCGGGCTCGACGGCGGATCGCGCCCTGCCTGGTTCATCCCGCCCGCGGACCTCCCGGCGCTACCGACGCCTCCGCCGTCGCCGTCGGGGAGCGAGGGGCCGTCCTCGGCCGCACCGTGACCGGAGCCCCGGCCGGCGCGTACCTCGACCGCCTCGCCGCGCGGAGCGCAGCCCGTGGGACGGTCCTGTGCCTGGGCCTCGATCCCGATCCGTCCGCCCTGCCGCCGGGCTTTCGGTCGGACCTGTCCGGGGTCGAGGACTTCGGCCGGCTTCTCCTCGAGTCGGCGCTCCCATTTGCCGCCGCCGTCAAGGCGAACCTCGCGTTCTTCGAGGCATTCGGATCCGCCGGGCTGGCGACCCTCGAACGCCTCCGCGCGTCCATCCCGCCGGACGTGCCGGTCATTCTCGACGCGAAGCGCGGCGACATCGGCTCCACCGCGGCGCGCCAGGCGGTCGCGCTGTTCGATGCACTCGGCGCCGACGCGGTCACGGTCAATCCGTACCTCGGCGCGGAGGCCATCGGACCGCTCATCGAGCGGCTCGACCGGTTCGCGTACGTGCTGTGCCGCACTTCGAACCCGGGTGCGTCGGAGCTCCAGGGGCTCGTCGTCGAGGCGGACCCGGCGCTCGGCGGCCCGGCGGAACCGCTGTGGGCCCGGGTCGCCCGCCGGGTACAGGCCTGGGGACCGGGCGGGACAGTCGGCCTCGTCGTGGGTGCAACGGCAGCCGCGGACCTGGGGGCAATCCGGGCGATCGCGCCCGGGCTGGCGATGCTCGTTCCGGGGATCGGCGCGCAGGGGGGCGACGCCGACGCCGTCGTCCGGGATGGGCCGGCGCGGACTCCGCCGGCCGGGAATCGGCCGGGTGGCGGCCTCCTCGTGAACGTTGGCCGGGGGATCGCCGAGGCGGCGCTCGGAGGGTCGACGGGGCCTAACGGCGCGGATTCCGGCGAGCGCCTCGCGGAGGCCGCTTGCGGGTGGGCATCGCGGCTCCCTGTGCTAGGCTAGATCCCGCGTCGAGGGGCGCCCGGACCGTCGAAAACGGGGACGCCCGCCGCCTCGCAGGGAGCACAGACGACCCATGCCAATGCCCGGACCCTTCGAGCTCATCGTGATCCTCGTGATCGCCCTGCTCATCCTCGGGCCCGGCAAGCTGCCGGACGTCGGGTCGGCGCTCGGCAAGAGCATCCGCGAGTTCCGGAAGGCATCGTCGGACATCCAGGACGCGACGCGGGTCGACACATCGCCCCTGCCCCCCAGCCCAACGTCAAGCGCGCCCGCCGCGCCGCCACCGGCCTCGACCGAGCCGAAGCGCTAGCCCGCGGCTCGCGAGTTCATGGCCGACGCCGACGCACGACGCGGGGCCGGCGTCCAGGCCCCAGCGGCCGACGCGCCGCCATCCGCCCCGTTGCCCTCGACGGAACCGGTTCCACCGCCGCCCTCGACGGCGGCTGCCGGCGACGACACCGTCATGTCGCTCGTCGACCACCTGTCCGAACTTCGCTCGAGGATCGTCAGGATCATCGTTGGCGTGCTCCTCGGGTCGGTCGTCGGGTTCTGGTTCGGCGACCCGATCATCTCTCTCCTCAAGGCACCGATCCCGCTCGAAGCGCCGCTCTTCTTCACGGGGCTCGGCGACCCGTTCGTCATCCGGATGAAGATCGGCCTCGTCGTCGGCGTCATCCTCTCGATGCCGTGGATCCTCTACCAGGGCTGGGCCTTTGTCGCTCCCGGCCTCACCCCGAGCGAGCGACAGATCGTCCGGCCCTGGGTGCCGCTCGCGCTCGCGTTCTTCGCCCTCGGCGTGGTGATCGCCTACGTCGTTCTGCCGTTCGCGGCTGGGTTCCTCCTGAGCTTCGCGACCCCGGATCTTCAGCCGCTCATCACGGCCGGCGCCTACTTCGACTTCGTGACGACGATGTTCCTCGCCTTCGGTCTCGTGATGGAGTTCCCGATCCTCCTGTTCGGCCTGTCGCGGGTGGGGATCCTGACGTCCGCGCGGCTCCGCGCGTCCCGCCGCTACGTGATCCTCGGGATCGCGATCTTCGCCGCGGTCGCGACTCCCGGCGGCGACCTCGTCAGCCCGTTCGTCCTCGGCGGGACGATGTATCTGCTCTTCGAGGCGACGACACTGTTCATCCGCCGGAGCGGCCGTTGACCAGCGCTATGCTGAGGGCATGACCACGGGCGAGCGCGCGACCGACCGTGAACGCCGACAGGCACCGCCTACCGAGCAGCACGTCGTCATCGTCAGCGGCCTGTCCGGAGGCGGCAAGACCGCCGCTGCGAAGCTCTTCGAGGACCTCGGCTACAGCGTCGTCGACAACCTGCCAGGCGAGCTCCTCCCGGGGCTCGCCGAGCTTGTCTCGTCCGACCACGAGCGGTTCGCCCGCGTCGCGATCGTCCTCGACGTCCGGTCGGGCGACGCGATGCTCTCGTTCGCCGCGATGCGCGGAGCGCTCGAGGGCCGGGGAATCCGGCCTCAGGTCTTCTTTCTCGAAGCGCGCGACGAGGTGCTCATCCGCCGCTTCTCGGAGACGCGCCACCGCCACCCGCTTGCCGACCAGCGCGGGATCGCGAGCTCGATCGCCGAAGAGCGCCAGATTCTCGAGCCGCTGCGCGCCGAGGCCGACGTTGTCGTCGACACGTCGGACCTCTCGCTGCGCGAGCTGCGAGAGAAGATCTTCGGCCACCTCGGCGACGCGAGCGGCCCGGAGACGTTGGCGATCCAGCTCATCAGCTTCGGCTTCAAGTTCGGCGTCCCCCTCGAGGCGGATCTCGTGTTCGACGTTCGGTTCATCCAGAACCCGTACTACATCGAGGAGCTGCGCCAGCTCTCCGGGCTGACCGACTCGGTCCGGAGCTACGTCATGGAGCAACCCCTCGCTCGGCGGTTCCTCGATTCGCTGCGAGACCTGCTGGAGTTCACCGTGCCCGCCTACATCGGCGAGGGGAAGTCGCGGCTGACGATCGCGATCGGCTGCACCGGTGGCTACCACCGCTCGATCGTGCTCGCCGAGGAGCTCGCCACGTGGCTGCGCGAGCGGGGCTTCGGCCCGGTCGCGGTCTTCCACCGCGAGCTGGAACGGCGATGAACCTCCGACGCTGGCTGACGCCCGGGATCGGGATCAAGCGCTGGCTGCTCGTCGCGTTCGCCGGCCTTCTCCTGCTCGCGCTCGCGGCAGCGCACGTCATCCGCCAGACCACCCGCGACCTCGAGCCGGGCGGCGTCCTTCAGGTCGTCCTCGACGCGGTCACGTTCCAGTTCCTCCCGTACCCGATTCGCGGGCTGCTCGTCGGCGTCATCGGCGGCGGCCTGTTCGTCCTCGGTTCCCTGCGCGTGATCCGCGCGCTCATGGCGCCGTTCCGATCCGCCGATGGGGACCAGCCGCTCGTCGAGGTCATCTACCAGAAGCGGTTCCTCGCCCGGGGCCCGCGGGTCGTCGCGATCGGCGGGGGGACCGGCCTCTCGACCCTCCTGCGCGGGCTGAAGGAGCACACGAGCAACCTGACCGCGGTCGTCACCGTGGCCGACGACGGCGGCTCGTCCGGGCAACTGCGGACCGAGCTTGGCATTCCGCCGGTGGGCGACATCCGCAACTGCATCGCGGCCCTCGCCGACGCGGAGCCGTTGATGAGCCAGCTCCTCCAGTACCGCTTCCCCGGCCCGGACGGAGCCGGGAGCGGGGATCTCGGAGAGGGGACGGCACGCCTCGCCGACGAGGGTGGCCTCCGCGGCCACGCCGTCGGCAACCTCCTGATCGCCGCGCT
This sequence comes from Chloroflexota bacterium, assembly GCA_040899885.1. Classification (GTDB taxonomy): domain Bacteria; phylum Chloroflexota; class Limnocylindria; order Limnocylindrales; family CSP1-4; genus JACDAV01. The sequence continues at coordinate 10,862 of JBBDZZ010000075.1, forward strand.
GACCGCGGTCGAGGGCGGCGACTTCGAGGAGGGCGTGCGACGGATGAACCGGGTCCTCGCGGTGCGCGGCCAGGTGCTCCCGGTCTCCCCGACACCGCTCACGCTCCACGCGAGGCTCCATGGCGGCACGGTCATCGACGGCCAGTCGAAGATCGCCGGCGCCACAGGGATCGATCGGGTCTGGGTGACGCCGGATGACGTCGCCGCGTCGGAGGACGCGCTGGCCGCGATCGCGGAGGCGGATCTCATCGTGCTCGGTCCGGGCAGCCTCTACACGAGCCTCCTGCCGAGCCTCCTGCTGCCCCAGATCCGGGATGCGCTCCTCGCATCTCCGGCTGTCCGCGTGTACGCCTGCAATGTCGCCACCCAGCGGGGCGAAACCGACGGCTACGACCTGGCCGACCATCTCGAGGCGCTCGTCGCCCACACATCTCCGGGGATCGTCGACGTCGTGCTCGCGAACAACAGGTTCAGCGCCCGCGTTCCGGAGGCCTGGACGGCCGAGCCCGTCCGCCTGCGATGGCCGCCGGCGGGCGCACCCGGTCCGCGGCTCGTCCTCGACGACATCGTCGACCAGGACAATGCTCACCACCACGATCCGGAGCGGCTCGCCGCGTCGCTCTACCGGCTGCTCGACCGGGAAGGCTCGCGGCGGCGGGCGGGCGTCGCCCGCACGGCCTGAGTGAGCCGCGCCGAGCGGGACCTGGTCGAGGCCCTGCGGGCCGAGGTCGCCGCGATCGACCCGAGCCGTCCATGCGACCGGCGCGCCGAGTCCGCCGGGCTCGAGGGAGCGTTGATCGGTCGGCGGGCAGTCGTCGGCCGGCTCCTCGTGCGGCTCCGCCGCTCCGGCCGGGCCGGCGCAACTGCCGCCGGGGCCGAGGTATTCGACTGGGACCGCGCGCCGGAGCACTGCCGGACCGCCTGGCTGCGCGGCCGGTTCCTCGCCCGCGGTTCGCTCAGCCTCGCCTCCGGGCGGACCCACCTCGAGTTCGTGGTCGAGGCCGACGAGGCACCGATCCTCGCCGCGCGCGTCGCCGAGGTCGGGCTGCCGGCGTCGTGGCGCATCCGCCGCGGACGCGGCGTCGTGACCTGGAAGAGCGCCGACATCGTCGGGACGTTCCTCCGGACGATCGGCGCGACGGGTGCGCTCCTCGAGCTCGAGGCGCGCCAGGTGTCGCGGGCGCTGCGCGGCGAGCTGAACCGGGTCCTGAACGCGGAGTCGGCGAATCTCCAGCGAGCGGTTGGCGCGGCCGGGCGGCAGCTCGCGGCAATCGACCAGCTCGAGTCCGACGGCCGCCTGCCGCGGGAGCCGTACACGGTTCGGCTCGTAGCCCACGGGCGGCGCGAGACGCCGGAGGCGACGCTCGGTGAGCTGGCCGAGCGGCTGATGCTCCACCGCTCGGCCGTCCAGCGGGCGCTCGAGCGAATCGAGCGCCTCGCAATGAGTTTGGGGCCGCGGCCTCTGGCATGATCCGCGCATGCGCCCCGTGATCGTGGCCGCGAACTGGAAGATGCACACGACGCCCGGGGACGCGGGGGAACTGGCGCGCACAATCGCGGCGCGGACGCGCGAGCCGGACGTCGTCAGGGTCATCTTTCCGCCCTACGTCTGCCTCGCCGAGGTGGGTGCTGCGCTCGCCGGCGAAGACGTCGCCCTCGGCGCCCAGAACGTCCACCACGAGCTCGCGGGCCCGTACACCGGCGAGGTCAGCGCGCCGATGCTCGTTGGCCTCGCGACGTGGGTGATCGTGGGCCACTCGGAGCGCCGTCGCGACGCCGACGAGACGGACGAGCTGGTGGGTCGGAAGCTCGGGCGGGCGGCCGACGCGGGGCTGCGCCCGATCCTGTGCGTGGGCGAGCACCTCGACGAACGCGACGCCGGCCGAGCCGAGGCCGTCGTTGGGCACCAGCTCCGGATCGCGCTGCGGTCTCTCGAGCCCGACGCGCTGCTCGCGGCGGGCCTCGTCGTCGCGTATGAGCCGGTCTGGGCCATCGGCACCGGCCGGAACGCCGTGGGCTCGGATGCCGCAGCGATGGCCGACGCGATCCGCGACACGCTCGTCGCGATCGGCTGGGCCGTGAACGCGGCGACCGTCCCCATTCTGTATGGCGGGAGCGTCACCTCCGCGAACATCGGCGAGTTCCTCGCCGAGCCCGCCATCGACGGCGCGCTCGTCGGCGGCGCGTCGCTCAAGCCTGATGAGATGGCCGGCATCGTTGCGCGGGCCGGCGTCACCGCCCGAGCCCGCCTGGCCGAAGCCGCGGCGTCGTGACGGCCGGCCCGTCAGGCCGGGGGCGGCCGCGCCCGATCGTCCTCCTGGTGCTCGACGGGTTCGGGATCGGGCGGCGACCGGAGGCCGACGCTATCCGGGCCGCCCGGATGCCGGCCTGGCGCGACCTCGTGGCGCGCTCGCCGAACGCCGTCCTGGAGGCGTCGGATGGCGCCGTTGGGCTGCCCCCCGGCCAGATGGGCAACTCGGAGGTGGGCCACCTCAACCTCGGCGCCGGGCGGCCGGTCCTCCAGGACCTGCCCCGCATCGACGCCGCGATTGCCGACGGCAGTTTTGCCCTGCGGCCTGCGCTGCTCGAGGCGGCCGATCGCGCCGCGCGTCCGGATGGCCGGCTCCATGTCATCAGCCTGGTCGGTCCCGGCGGCGTGCACGCGAACGACCGCCACCTCGTCGCGCTCGCGGAGCTTGCCGCGCGACAGGGTGTACCGCATGTCCTGGTCCACGCCCTGCTCGACGGCCGGGATACCCCGCCGCGGTCCGCGCTCGGGTTCGTCGACGACCTCGAGGAGCGCCTCGCGGCGGTCCACCCGGATGCGCGGATCACGACCGTCGGCGGGCGCTACCACGCGATGGACCGCGACATGCGCTGGGAGCGGACGAAGCGCGGCTACGACGCGATTGTCCACCGGGTGGGGGAGCGGGCACCAAGCGCGCGGGCGGCGATCGAGGCCGCCTACGGACGGGGTGAGAACGACGAGTTCATCGCCCCGACGGTGATCGACGGGGTTGATGGCGCCGTTCGCGACGGCGACCCGATCGTCCACGCGAACTTCCGGGCGGATCGGGCCCGCCAGCTCACTCATGCGCTCGCGGATGACGACTTCCGGGGGTTCGATCGGACGTCACCGGCCGGGCGATCGCGGCCCAGGGACCTCTTCGTCGTGACCATGACCTCGTACGAGGCGGGCCTCCCGGTCGCGGTCGCCTTCCCGATGGAGGAGGTCCGGTCACTCTCCGAGGCATTCTCCGACGCGGGCTGGCGCCAGCTCCACATCGCCGAGACGGAGAAATACGCGCACGTCACGTACTTCTTCAACGGCGGGCGCGAGGCCCCGTTCCCGGGCGAGGATCGCCGGCTCGTCCCGAGCCCGAAGGTGCCGACGTACGACCTCCAGCCGGAGATGAGCGCTCCCGGCGTCACCGATGTCCTCGTCGGCGCGATCGAGTCGGGCGAATACGACTTCATCGTCGCGAACTACGCGAACCCGGACATGGTGGGCCACACCGGTGTCTGGTCGGCGACCGTCGCCGCGCTCGAGGCCGTCGACGGATGCCTCGCCAGGGTCGTCGGGGCGATCGCCGGGCGCGAGGCCGCCGACCCGGGCGGCCCCGGCGTGATTCTTGCCGTGACGGCCGACCACGGCAACGCCGACGAGATGATCGACGAGCTGGGATCCCCGGTCACGGCTCACTCGCTCAATCCCGTGCCGATCGTCCTCGCCGGCCGGGCGGCGCGGGGCCGATCGCTCCGGGACGGGATCCTCGCCGACGTCGCGCCAACGCTTCTCGAGCTGGCCGGGATGTCGCCATGGGAGGGGATGACCGGCACCAGCATCCTCGTGCGTCGGCCTGGCTGACTGCGACCTGCCCGGCCGGGTCGGCCCGGGCCCTGTGCTACGATCCCTCGCCGTACCCCTCGGAGGATCCCAGCGCGTGAATCCCGCCCTGGCCGCCGGCCAGATCATCGTCAGCATCGCCCTCATCTTCGCGGTCCTTCTTCAGGCCCGCGGGACGGGCCTGTCGGGCACGTTCGGTGGCGACTCGGCCGTCTACCGCAGCCGGCGCGGCGTCGAGAAGCGACTTTGGCAGTTCACGGTCGTCCTCCTGGTGCTGTTCGCGCTGTTCTCGCTCGCGTCGTACTCATTCGCGCCGACGACCGGCGCCTGACGGAGCCATCCCCGCGCGGTGACCGTTGCGCCGGCCCCCATGACCCGGCGTGACCGTGGGGTCGTCGCGGGGCTCGTCCTCCTCTTCGGCCTGATCGTCGGCGGCGTCGCTGCTCCGGCGCTTACCCAGGGCCCTGCCGGGTCGCCCGGGCCATCGCGCTTGCCGACCGAGTCGCGGCCCTACCGCGAGGGCATTCTCGGGGTCGCCCAGTCCGTCAACCCGCTCACCGCCCAGACCCGCGCTGACCAGGACCTCGTGGCACTCGTCTTCAGCGGTCTCGTGGCCCTCGGGCCGGAGGGCTCGCTCGTCCCGGGCCTCGCCCGCGACTGGACCGTCGACGAGGCGGGCAAGGTCTGGACATTCGACCTCCGCCCCGAGGCGCGCTGGCACGACGACACGCCTGTCACGGCCGACGACGTCGCATTCACGGTCGGGATCCTCCAGGACGAGGCGTACAGCGGGCCGGGTGCGGCATCCTGGCGCGACGTCACGGTGACCGCGGTCGACGAGCGGACCGTCCGGTTCGAGCTGTCGACGCCGCTGGGCGGCTTCCTGCAGGCCGCAACCCAGCCGATCGTGCCTGCCCATCTCCTCGGTGACGTTCCCGTCGAGCAACTCGCAGGAGACCCGTTCGGGCGCCACCCGATCGGCTCTGGACCGTTCCGGTTGGACGCCCTCGAGGAGGACTTCGCGGTTCTCACGCCGTACGTGCCCGGCGAGGTAGAGAACGGCCCCGCCGGGTCCGGGGACCCGAGCGACCCGATCGCGACACCGGACCTCGAGCCGCTCGTCCCACCGCTGCGCTATCTCGCCGGGATCGAGCTGCACTTTTTCCCGGACGCCTCCTCGCTCGCGGCGGCATATGAGGCCGGCGACCTGGACGCGGCTTCCGGGCTGCCGGTCGCCGAGGCGACCCGTCTTGGACAGACGACAGGAAGCCGGTTGATCAGCTATCCGACCTCGACCATGACCGCGGTCGTGTTCAATCTCCGGCCGTCCCATCCGGAGTTCCGTGACTCGCGTGTGAGGCTCGCACTCCTGGAGGGCACCGATCGGGCAGATATCCTCGACGCTGCGTTCGGGGGCAACGCCGTGACCGTCGACGTGCCGATCTCGCCGGCCTCGTGGGCGTACGACCCGGCAAGCGGCAAGGCGACGGGCTACGACCGCGCGGCAGCGACCGCGGCCCTGGCCGCCGCCGAGTGGAAGGCCAAGGACGGCAAGTGGCTCCGTCCGGGCAGCGACAAGCCGGTCGCGTTCGACCTGCTCAGCCCCGACGTCGCGACGAACCCGACGACGTTCCTCGCCGCGGCGTCGGTCGCGGGCGACTGGCAGCGACTGGGCCTCGACGTCCGTCACGTTGCCCTGCCGCCCGCGGAGCTCGTTGCAAACCGCCTCCGGACCGGGGCGTTCGCGGCCGCCGTGATCGACGTCAACGTCGGGCTCGACCCGGACCTCTATCCGCTCCTCGCCTCGACCCAGACGACGCGCCAGGGTTTGAATCTCGCTGGGCTCCAGGACCCCGCCCTCGACAGGCTGCTCGAGGCGGCCCGCGGACCGGGCACCGCGGAGGAGCGGAAGGCTGCCTACCATGCGCTCGAGAAGGTCCTCGCCGCCCGCCAATACCTGCTGCCGATCGCGTTCCGGGACGAGGTCGTCGTGGTCCGCGACACCGTCGCGGGACCCGTTCCGCGCCAGATTTCGGCCCCGAATGATCGATTTTGGGATGTGCTAACATGGCGCCTCGCCGGCGGCCGGTAAGCGCTCTCCGACCCGGTCGAGTCGGTCCGACGCCGAGGTGGCGGAATCGGTAGACGCGCTAGCTTCAGGAGCTAGTGTCCGCAAGGGCGTATGGGTTCAAATCCCTTCCTCGGTACCACTCCCTCGACCCGGACCCACACGCAATGCACCTGCCCAGGTGGCGGAATTGGTATACGCGTACGTTTGAGGGGCGTATGAGGCAACTCATCCGGGTTCAAGTCCCGGCCTGGGCACCACTTCCTCCTCCGCGGGCGGTTAGCTCAGCTGGTCAGAGCGCCTCGCTTACACCGAGGAAGTCACAGGTTCGAGTCCTGTACCGCCCACCGCGTCGCACGGGGTAGACTGGCCCACACGAGCTGCCGTCACGCCAGCAGGGGAGAAGGGGAGCCATGTCTCCAAGTGTTCTGATCATCCTCGGGGTGATCGTCGTCGTCGTGGTCCTCATCGTCGCGATCTACAACGGCCTCATCCAGCGCAGGCTGCGGATCGACGAGGCGTTCGCCCAGATCGAAGTCCAGCTCAAGCGGCGCCATGACCTCATCCCGAACCTCGTGAACGCCGTCAAGGGCTACATGGGGTTCGAGCAGAAGGTCCTCACGGACGTCACGAACGCGCGCGCGAACGCGGTCGCCGCCGGGGCCCAGGGGCCGGCCCAGCAGGCCGCGGCCGAGAACATGCTGACGGGCACGCTGCGCTCGCTGTTCGCGGTCGTCGAGAACTACCCGGAGCTCAAGGCGAATCAGAACGTCCTCGCGCTCCAGGAGCAGCTCACGACGACGGAGAACCAGATCTCGTTCTCGCGCCAGCACTACAACGCAACCGTCCTCGACTACAACACCGCCATCGCGACTTTCCCGAATGTCCTCATCGCCGGCCCCTTCGGGTTCGGCCGGCGCGAGTTCTTCGATGCGGAGCCCGAGGCGGCGAACGTCCCGCAGGTCGACCTGACACTCGGCTAGTCCGAAGCACTCCGGGTCCGAACCGCCCGAGTCCACGTGGCCGCCACCTTCTACGACCAGATCTCGGCCAACCGGCGGAACTCGTTCCTGCTGGCGCTGGTCGTCGTTCTGCTGCTCGGCGCGCTCGGGTTCGCGATCGGCTACGCCATCACCGGGTCTGCCGGCGGCGCCGTTGCAACGACGACCATCGCGGTGATCATCGGTCTGGTGCTGGGCCTCGGGTCGTACTTCGCGGGTGACAAGCTCTTGCTCGCGGCCTCGGGGGCGAAGGAGGTCGACGAGGTCTCGGCCCCTCAGCTGACGAACGTTGTCCGTGAGCTGGCGCTCGCGGCGAACGTGCCGATGCCGAAGGTCTATCTCATCGACGACTCGGCCCCGAATGCGTTCGCGACCGGCCGAGACCCGAAGCACGCGTCGGTGGCGGTCACCACGGGCCTGGTCGAGAAACTCGATCGGGAGGAGCTCCAGGGGGTCATCGGCCACGAGCTGTCCCACGTCCGGAATCTCGACATCCGGTTCGCGCTGATCGTCGGCGTGATGGTCGGGTCGATCGCGCTCTTGTCCGACTTCTTCCTCCGCTTCACCTTCTGGGGAGGCGGGCGGCGCTCGTCACGCGAGCGGCAGGGCGGCGGTGGCGGCGGGCTCCAGGTGATCATGCTCGTCGTGGCGTTCGCGCTCGCGATCCTTGCCCCGATCGCGGCCCGGATGGTCCAGCTTGCCGTCAGCCGGCAGCGCGAGTACCTCGCCGACTCGTCGTCCGTCGAGTTGACCCGGAACCCGTACGGCCTCGAGCGGGCCCTCGCGAAGATCTCCGCCGACAAGGAAGTCCTCGAGGTCGCCAACCGGGCCACCCAGCACCTCTACTTCACGAACCCGATCAAGAAGTTCGAGCAGCGGGCGTCGGGCCTCTTCTCGACCCATCCGCCGATCGTCGAGCGGATCAACCGGCTGCGGGACCTGACCGGGGAGCGGCCCCTCGAGTCGGCCGAGGTGGCGGCACTGACGGAGCTGGAATAGGGAAGCCCGGGAATTCTCCTCAAATGTCCCCGAGGAGGACCGAACGGGGACATCTGCGCTTCAGGCCCTCGGCAAACGCGCGATTCGTGCGGGCCCCCGGCCGTCAGCGGCCTCGATCCCGTGGCGACCGCCCTAACCGTCCCTGGTGGGGACAAATGAGAGGAATCAGTGCCGCCGTGGGTCCCGATGGTGGCCCCTCACCCCACCTCCCTGCCTTGAAGGGGCTTCGGGGCCCATGGTATTCTCCGGCTCGCCGACGGGCCGCCAGAGCCTGGTTGGTCATCGGGCCGAGATAGCTCAGTTGGTAGAGCACGCGACTGAAAATCGCGGTGTCG
>JBBDZZ010000076.1:0-18811 GCA_040899885.1 Chloroflexota bacterium
TCCATCATCACCTTGCCGATGATCGCCCGGATCCCGTGCGCCTCGGCGGCCCGGAACGCGGCATCGAGCGAGGCCGCGAACACGGCCCCGTACATCAGCGCGGTGGTCGTGCCCGCGGCCGCGAACGCCTCGAAGGCGAGCGGCGCGAGACGCTCCGCGACCGCCGGGTCGTCCCACTGTCGTTCGAGCGGGAAGATGTACCTGTCGAGCCACGTCAACAGGTCGAGCCCCGCGCCGACCCCCGCGTTCGGGATCTGCGGGAGGTGGACGTGGAGGTCGACGAGACCCGGCATCGCGACGAGCGGACGAAGGTCGAGCGCACCCGCGGCGGCGTCGCGGCGGTCGGAGGCCGCGCCGGCAAAGAGGATCCGTCCCGCGGCATCGATCTCGATGAGCCCGTCGGGCTCGTGGAGCGTGCCGCCGGCGCGGAGCGGAGTGAGGAGCCGGGCGCGGACCGCGAACGGCGGGCGAGCGGGAAACGCGTCGGGAAACGCGTCAGCCGAATGGGGATCGCCGGGGCGGGTCCGGCTGGGGGTCACGAGCCGGGATGCTAGCACCGCGCAGCGGGCCTACGGGCAGGCAAACCCCGATGGGGCGAACGGGCTCGACTGGATCGCCCCGCAAATTGCCTGAACCTTGGCACCGACGCTGGCCACGGATGCCTCGAGCCGGTCGAGGCGCTCGACGACCTGGCTGAGCTGGCTATCGGGGCTGGATTCCGGCTCCTGCTCGAGCAAGGTCCGAATCTCCGCCAACTCAGCCTGTATGGCCCGGACTTCGGAGACGACTCTTTGCGAGTTGTCGACCTGTTCGGGCACCGGTCGGGCGGCGATCACGACAACAATGACGAGCGTGATCGCGCTGAGGACCAGTGAGGCAACCTGGGCGGTGCGGTCGGCGTTCACGACATCGGGGCCCCGTCGCTGGATTACCGCTTCTTGGTGCGGAACTCCTGCAGGTGCGCAGTCCACGGCGACGCGCCGCGATCTCCGGGCGCACAGCTCCCGTGCCAACCGCAGACGCAGGTGATCGTTTGCTCGCGGTGGACGTACGTGTCGATGACGTGCTTCAGGGGCAAATCTTCGACCGGGACGGCGGAGCGGAGGGGATGGGCGGGCGATCGACCGTTCACGGGCTCTCCTGGGAACCCGCTCGGACCGGCGGGGACTGCCGATTGTAACCGATCCTTAACCTTCGTGCCGGGCGAATCGGCCCCCAGTCCTACCGGTTTGGGCCCAGGTGATAGCCGAGCCGGCGCGGCAAACGGGTCAATTCCCGAACGAATCGGCCCGGCCGGCGGCCGGCCTCTTCGGTCAGCTCACGCCGGACTATTGCCTCACGGATCACCCGCGCCCCGATGGACCGCAACGGTTCCGGGGGGAAGGCCCGCGGTTGCGCGCGCGACCCCGCGAGCCCGAGGCTCGTGAACTCGTCCGTCCGCCCGAGGGCGAGACCCGCCAGGATTCGACCCCCGAGCCAGGCCGGTCCGACGCCGTTCCCCGAGTACCCGTGGCCGAAGTGGACGGAGCCGCCGTCGAGCGTGCCGAAGAACGGCAGATGATCCGCGCTGATGTCGATCGGGCCGCCCCACGCGTCCTCGATCCGGATGTCGGCGAGCGACGGAAACCAGCGCCGCAGACCGGCGGCCGCTCGCTCGGCCGAGCCGAGGTCGTGGGTGAACGACCGCCCGATCCCGCCGCCCGATCCGGCTCTCCCGCCGCCGCCACCGAGCGCGATCCGGCCGTCCGTCGTCGTCCGCGCGTAGTGGAGCGTGAACCGTGAATCGGTGACGCCTTCGCCGCCGGTCCAGCCGAGCTCTGTCAGGCGGTCCGGGATCGGCTCGGTCAGGACGATGTAGCTCGACCACGTCACGAGCCGGCGACCGATGCCCGGCCGCGCGGCGGCCCAGGCGTTGAGGGCGACGACGACCTGGTCGGCGGCGATCGACCCGCGCCCCGCGCGCGAGCTGGTGTCCACAGTCACCCGTCCGGCCGAACGCCCTGCGGGCAGCGCGCCCGCGGCCGTGCGCTCGTGGATCACCACGCCCCGCTTGAGCAGCACCCTGCGCAGCCCGCGCGCGAGGCGACCCGGCTGGACCGTCGCCGCTCCTCGCATGAACACGCCCTCGCGGAACACCGGCGAGCGGACGCGTGCCGCGACCGCGTCCGCCGAGAGCGACACGTACTCCTCCCCCACCCCGAGCCGCTCACACAGCTCGACGGCGGCACGCCACCCGCCGTCCTGGGCCGGGGCCGCGCTCGCCTGGACGTAGCCCGCCTTCCGGTACTCCGCCCCGACCCGGTGCCGCTTGGACCACGCGCCGATCTCGTCGACTGCGGCGGAAACGGCGCGCGCCACCGCGAGCCCGCCCTCGACGCCGTGGCGCTCGACGAGGGCCGGCAGCTCGTCCCACCAGGCAGTGACGAAACCGCCGTTGCGACCGGAGGCGCCGCCCCCGCAGATGTCGCGCTCGACGATCGCGACCCGGATCCCGGGCGAGAGCTCAGTCAGGTGCCATGCCGTCCAGAGGCCCGTGTAACCGCCGCCGAGAATCGCGACGTCGGCGCTCGTATCGCCGACCAGTGGAGGCGCCGCGGCTCGCAGTTCCCGCGATTCGGCGGCAACTGCCTGCCGGAGCCACCAGCTCCGCCGCTTCCCGGGCCGCACGCCACCCAGCACGCCGCCGCCAGACTTTCAGTCGACCGGGAGAAATCGCGGGTCGACAAGCTCGTCGACCCCGACCGGCTTCGCGACGAGCCCCAACTCGGTCAGGAACGCGATCGACTCCGTCCAGCCATCCCGGTCGATCGCGCCCAGCCCGTCCCGCCGGGTCACGTCGCTCTGCCACATCTCGATCGTCGCGAGGAGGATCGCCCGCTGAGTCGCCCCGGCCTGGCCGAGCTCCGGTACCGCGGCGATCGCCGCGTCGAGGCCCTTGTCGGGATCGGCCGCGATCTCTCGCATCGCGCGCAGCGTCTGGGCGACGAACGCGCCGATCGCGTCCGACTTCGAGCCGATCGTCGACGTCCCCGCGATCAGTCCGGGACCGGGCAGCGCTACGACATCGTCGACATGGAGCACGACGACGGCCTCGCCCTGGAGCTCCAGCTGGATCGGCTCGTTGTTCGCGAACCCGGTCGCCGCGTCCACCGCGCCCGTGGTGACGGCGGCGCCCTGGCCAAAGTCGGGGTAGAGCACGATCTCGACATCGTCGGGCGTGAGGTTCACCGATCGGAGCAACGCCTGGAGCATGATCCACGACGACCCGAACCGGCCAGGGATGCCGATGCGCTTGCCCTTGAGGTCGGCCGGACCGGCGATCCCCGACGCTACCTTCGCGAACACGATCGACGGGTATGTCGCGTAGACCGTCGCGAGGTAGCGGATCGGGATGTCCTGGCTGACCGCCGGGATGACGCTCGTTCCGTCGGCCAGGCCAACGTCGATCGCTCCCTGGCCGATGAGGGTCACGAGCTCGGGGTCGATCCGGTTCTGCAACGTGACCTCGAGTCCCGCGTCGCGGTAGTAGCCGGCTCGGTCGGCGAGGTAGAACGGCGCGAATTGGACGCTCGGGATGAACCCCAGGCCCACGCTGAGCTTCGTACGCCCGGACGGCGTAGCGGTGGCACCCAGACCGCAGGCCGTGACCGCAAGGACGATGGCCAGGATGGCTGCGAAGGATCGAACGAGGCGAGGGTTCACTGGTTCGGGCTCCTCCGGACGCTAGCGGGCGCCGACGAGGCGACGCTCGACGAGGACGACGAGGAAGTACAGCGCGACGCCGAGCATCGCAATCGTGACGAGCGTGGCGAACATCAGCGGCGTGTCGAACAGGCTCCCACGGGCGAGGATCACGAGCCAGCCGAGTCCCTGCTCGGCGCCGGCCCACTCGCTGACGATCGCACCGACGACCGCGAGCGTCACTCCGACCCGCATCCCGCCGAGGATCGACGGCAGGGCGGCGGGGATCTCGAGCGTCGTGAAGATCTGGCGATGCGTAGCCCGGAGGCTCCTCCCGAGCTCGAGCAGCCCGGCGTCTACCGATCGGATCCCAACCATCGTCGCGACCGCGACCGGGAAGAACACGATGAGCGCGCAGATGACGATCTTGCCGGTCAGGCCGTCAGGAAACCACAGGGCGATCAGCGGCGCGAGTGCGAGGATCGGCGTTGCCTGGGCGGCGACAAGGTACGGCGACAGGACCCGCTCCGCGAGCCGCGACCGGGCGAGCAGATAGCCGACCGCGACCGCGAGCCCGGCACCGACCGCGAAACCAATGACAACCTCCCGGAGTGTCGCGGCCGCGTGCGGGGCCATGATCCCTTCGGTCCACGCCTCGACGAAGCGGACGGCGACGTCCTCGGGCGGCGGCAGGATGAACGGCTGGAAACCGCTCACGATCGTCACGAGCTTCCACGCACCCACGAAGACCACGAGCGCGAGGCCCACCGGGAGCGCGTTCCGCAGGTTCACTGGTCGGTGCCCTGACCGAGGTGGCCTCGGATCTGGCGGGCCGTTGCGGAGACCGCGGCCTCGTCCAGTGTGTCGAGCGAGCGCGGGCGCGGGATCGGGACCTGAATCTGGGCGAGGACGCGTCCCGGCCGCGGCGAGAGGACCACGACACGGTCGGCGAGGAACACCGCCTCCGGGATGCTGTGGGTGACGACGAGGATCGTCGTGCCGGTCCGCGACCACAGGGCGAGCAGTTCGACGTTGAACCGTTCGCGGGTCAGCGCATCGAGCGCGCTGAACGGCTCGTCGAGGAGCAGGACCGAGGGCTCGAGCGCGAGGGCACGGGCGATCGCGGCCCGCTGGCGCATTCCGCCGGACAGCTCGCGCGGTCGAAGCGCGGCGGCACCCTCGAGGCCGACGAGGCCGAGCAGCTCGGTCACACGTTCCGCTCGGCGCTCGGAAGGCCAGCCGGCGATCTCGAGCGGGTAGGCGACGTTCGCGGCGACCGACCGCCACGGCAGGAGGCGCGGCTCCTGGAAGACGAGCCCGATGCCCGCGTCGGGCTCCGTCACCGGGCGGCCGTCGAGGGCCACGCTGCCGCGGTCCGGCCGAAGCAGTCCCGCGACGACGCGCAGGAGCGTGCTCTTGCCGGATCCATTCGGGCCGATGAGCGCGACGACCTCGCCTGGCGCGACGTCGAGATCGAGCCCGTCGAGCGCGGTGAGCCGGCCACCGTCCGGCCGGGCGAACGACACGACGATGTCGCGCACCGCCACCTTGCCACCGCGGGCTTCGACGCCACGGGGCCGGGTTGCTGCGCTCGTCGCGAGTGTCATGTCGCCGCTACCGCGTCGGCCGTCAGCCGGTCGGCGAGCGGCTCGAGGATGGCCGCGATCGCGGGGTGGAGGGCGACGTACGCCTCGAACAGCGCGTCGTAGGTCTCGCGCAGCTCCGGACGGGGCTGGAGCCGGAGATCGATCCGGGTCATCGCCCGGATGGCGCTCGGGAGGTCCGGGTGCGCCCCGATTCCGACGGCCCCGAGAATCCCCGACCCCACGACGGCCGTCTCGAGCGCGTGCGGCACCGCGACCGCGAACCCCGTGATGTCCGCCTTGATCTGGTTCCAGTTCGTGTCTCGCGCGGGCCCGCCGCACACTCGCATCTCGCCGACCGTGACGCCGGCGGCGAGGATCGGCGACGCCACGTGCCGGATCGCCAATGCGGCCGCCTCGAGAATCGCCCGGGCGAGGTGGCCGCGCCCGTGGCCCAGTGTCAAGCCGGCGAACGCCCCCCGCGCCCGCGGATCCCAGACCGGCGATCGCTCGCCGGCAAGGTACGGGAGAAACAGCAGGCCGCCGGCCCCGGGTGGGGTGCCCGCTGCCTCGGCGAGCAGGCTCTCGGTCGACGCGGCGCCGCCGAGGACGTCGTCGCGGAACCAGTCGACGGCGCGGCCGGTCGCCGCCATCGCGCCCCCGACGACGTGGAGCCCGGGGAGCGGCGCCGGCGTGCAGAACGAGCCGGCCGCTTCCACCGGCTCGCCCCAGTACACGCCGAACCCACCCGATGCACCGCCGGTGTCGATCGCGTCGCCCGGTGCGAGGAGGCCCGCGCCGTGGAAGCTCGCGAACGCATCGACGACGCCGGCGACCACCGGCACGCCGGCCGGAAGCCCGAGGCTGGCTGCCGCCGCCGGGACGAGCCCACCGACGACCTCGCCGGGCGCGACCGGATGGGCGATCTTCGCGGCCGGGAACCCGAGCGCGGCCACGCCCTGGTCCGCGGGCAATCGCTGGCCGGGGACGAGCGTCGTCGCCGCGTGTCCCGTGAGCCGCAGCGTGATGAACTCCCAGGTGTTGAGGTACCAGCGGGTGGCTTCGGCGACCGCGGGCTCGTGGCGCTCGACCCACAACGCAGACGGCAGCACGCCGAGGGCCCAGCCACGGAGTCCGGTCGCGGCGGCCAGCTCCGCGAGCTCCGTGGTCGCGCGAGCATCGAGCCACGTGATCGCGGGCCGTGTCGGGCGACCGTCCGCATCGACCGCGGTGAGCGTCGGTCCGTGGCCGTCGACGGCGATCGCCATGATCTCGCCGGCACGGCCCTGCACGAGCTGGCGGGTGACCTCGACGATCGCCCCCCACCAGGCGTCGGGATCCTGCTCGGCCCGACCGACCTCTTCGGCGCCGAGCGAATACGTCGATCGGGCGGATGCGAGGATCGTCCCGTCGAGGCCCACCAGGCCCGCCTTTGTCGAGGTCGAACCGACGTCGATCGCGAGGACGGCCGGCGGCCGGGCACTCATGCCTTGGTCGCCGCCAGCTCAACGACCGCCTCGGCCGTTCGCACATCTGTCACGAGCGTATTGACGGCCCCTGCCCGGAGTGCGCCGAGAATCGGCAGGACCTTGCTCGGCCCGCCGCCGACGCCGATCGTCACCGGGACGCGCTCGAGCTCGCGGGCATCGAACGCGATGACTCGCTTGCGCAGCTCCTTGCCCACGAAACGCCCGGTGAGATCGAACGGCGCGATGAGCAGCTCACCTACTGCGCCGCGCGATTCGAGGTCTCGGACGACCTCCGTGCCGAGTGTCGCCTCGCTCCACGACGGTGCGCCGATCCCGAACAGCGCGACGTCGAGGCGTTCCCAGAGCGCAAGGATGCTCTGGACCCCGGCGTGGGCATAGAGCGCCTGCTTCGTCGCCGCGTCGTCGACGAGTCCCGGAGCGAGGAGGCCGTGGACGGTCGCGCCGAGCGCCTCGGCGACGCGCCGGAACGGCTCCCGGCTGGGGCCGGCGAACCAGTAGCCACCGCACAGGGGCACGACGGTCGCGGCCACAGACGATGAGGCGTCGGCCAGCGAGTCCGCGGCCGCCGAGACGGACGCTCCATCCCCGATCCCGACGATCGACCCGTCGCGTACGGCCGTCCGCAGTACCTGGGCGGCGAGCCGGCCGACGCTCCGCCGGGTCAGGTCCTCGGGCCCCGCCAGGCTCGGGGCGAGATGGACGGCCTGCAGCCCGAACCTCGTCCGCAGCTCTTCGGCGGCCGGCGCCTCGACCTCCGTCCGCTCGTGGATCCGGATCTCGACGATCCCCTCGGCGCGGGCCTGCTTGAGGAGCTTCGACACCTGCGGCCGGGTGACGCCGAGCAACTCAGCCACGCGACCCTGGGTCTCGCCCAGCTCGTAGTAGAGCCGGCTCGCCCGAACGAGCGTCTCGAGGTCGCTCACGGCGGTCTTGGCACTATTGAACGGTACAGATGTGCCATCAAGGGGTGATGGTCGCTCAGGGTTGGCCTGCCGTCAAGCGCGCACCAAGTGCACTCTCGGGACATCGTGGTGCATCACGTGCATGCTCCCGGCTCGGGCGACGCGGATCGGAGCTTGAGGCGAGCGGATTTCGATCTGACCGACGCGCGGTGATCCCCGAACGCTCTCTGGAGGCCCGAATCGAGCAGGATGTGCACGGAAACGTGGATCTCCGCCATGCCGGGACGCCAACGCGCCTCGAGGCGTGCACCTCGTGCACCGCGAACTCGAGCGCCGACGCTAAACGACCCGTCCCGGGTTGAGGATGCCGAGGGGGTCGAGGGCCGACTTGATCGAGCGCATGACGGCCAGGGCCCCCTCCCCCACCTGGGCGCCGAGGAACTCCCGCCTTGCGACTCCGATCCCGTGCTCGGCCGTGATCGTCCCCCCAAGCGCAATCGCGGCCCGGTAGAGATCCGCCCGCGCCGCCTCGGTGAGCCCCTCCGCCCGGGGGTCGTCGCGATCGAAGATGAAGTTCGGATGGAGGTTCCCGTCTCCCGCGTGGCCGAACGTCGCGCACTTGATCCCGTGGGCGATTGCGATCCGGTCGATCGCTCGGAGAAGCTCCGGGACCTGGCTGCGGGGCACCCCGACGTCCTCCATCCGGACCGTGCCCTGCCGCTCGAGCGCCCTGAGCGCGAGCCGGCGAGCCTGGCGCAGCCAGTCGGCCTCCTGCGCGTCGGCCGCCTGGACCGTGGAGGTCGCACCCGCCGCCTCGCACGCGGCGACGGCCCGCTCGAGCTCTTCGGCTGCGGCCGCGCTCGGCAGGTCCGACTCGACCAGCAGCATCGCCGCCGCCTCGCGGTCGAGGCCGAGGTGGTGCCAGTCATCGACCGCTGCGATCGTCGCCCGGTCCATCAGCTCGAGCGTGACCGGGACGAGGCCGCCGGCCGTCATGCGCGCCACCGCGTCGCCGGCCGAGTCGAGCGTCGGGAAGAACGCGAGCATCGTCGAACGGGGCGGTGGCGTCGGGCGGAGGCGGAGCGTCGCCTCGGTGATCAGACCCAGCGTGCCCTGCGACCCGACGAACAGGTGGGTCAGCGCGTATCCGGCGACGTCCTTGATGTTCCGGCCGCCCGTTCGGATAACGGACCCGTCGGCGAGGACGACCTCAAGGCCCAGCACCGAATCCCTCGTCTGGCCGTACTTCACGCAGCACAACCCGCCGGCGTTCGTGCCAAGGTTGCCGCCGATCGAGCACATCTCGTAGCTCGCCGGATCGGGGGCGTAGAACAGGCCCTCCTCGGCGACCGCCTTCTTCAGCTCGGCGTTGATCATCCCCGGCTGAACGACCACGCACAGGTTGGCGCGGTCGATCTCCAGGACCCGGTTCATCCGGCTGAAGGCGATCGTCACGCCGCCGTCGATCCCGGCGGCGCCGCCGCTGAGGCCCGTGCCCGCGCCACGCGGCACGACGGGTATCCGGTGCTCCGCCGCAAGCCGGACCAGGCCGCTCACCTCCGCGGTGGACGCCGGGAGCGCCACCGCGAGCGGCAGCCCCGCCGAAAGGTAGGCCGTCTCGTCGTTCCGGTACGCCTCGCGATCGGCCTCATCGGTCAGCAGGCGGACGCCCGGCAGGGCCTCCCGAACGGCCGCAAGGAACGCTACCCGGGTGGCCTCGGGCGGGGTCGGGAGGGCGGGCGGCGCGACCATGGCCCGAAGGATACGCGGCCCACCGCGACGATCGGTCTCCGGACGTTTCGGGGTTGGCGATCTAGGATCATGCCCTGATGGATCGGACCAGCCGCATCGCAATGGCCATGGTCGGCACGGCGATCGTGCTCGCGCTGTTCGCCCTTGCGGTCACTTCCAGCATGCGGAGCGTGCCGGGCCCGAGCCCGCGTCCCGCGGTGAGTCCGAGCCTGACGGCGGCCGACTCTCCTTTGCCGGCGGGGAGCGCCTCCCCCACAGCCCCCGCGACGCCATCGCCCCGGCCGACCGCCACCAGCACGGCTGGCGCGACACCCTCGCCGACCCCGCCCGCCCCTTCGACCTCCCCGGAGCCGACGATCCCCCCGACCGCGGCCGCCCTCGATCCCGGGTCCGTCGACCGGACGAGCCTCGACCTCCGGGTGACGTACGACGTTTCGGTCGCCCTGAGCTACGGCTCCCGCTCGTTCGCGGTCGACACGGTGATGACGGTCGAGAACACGTCGGGCGGGCCGATCGACCGGCTCGAGCTCAACACCGTGGCGGCGCGACTGGGTGGGCTCCGGGTGCGCGCCGCATCGGTCGCGGGGAAGGCCGTCAAGGTCGCGGTCGACGACCAGACGCTCGTGATGCCGCTCGGCGGCGTGCTCCGCGACGGCGGTTTCGTCCAGGCGCGCTTGAAGTTCAGCTCCACCCTTCGGTCGAACGTCGCCGGCCCGAACTGGATGTTTGCGCGGGCCAACGGGATCGTCGAGGCGTACCGCTGGCTGCCGTGGGTCAGCCGCCGGCTGCCGTTCGATCGCCCGAACATCGGCGACCCATGGATCACGCCGGTCAGCCCGCGCGTTCGGGTGACGATCACGACGGATCGGCCGCTCGTGATCGCGACGTCCGGGGAGCGCGTCGTGGCGAGCGGATTGAGCCAGACATTCGAGGCGGATAACGTGCGCGACTTCTCCATCACGGCCAGCCCGGACTACCGGACCCGATCCGTCGTCGTCGGCGACACGACGATCAGGGTCTACTACCGGCCGGGCGGTCCTGGCGCCTCGCTGCTCGCCCAGGCGCGAAACGCCCTCACGAAGATGGAGGCGCTCGTCGGTCCGTACCCGTACAAGACGTACCGCGTCGCCCAGTCGGCCGGCGGCTACGCGATCGAGTCGCCCGGGCTGGTCTGGATCCCGCGCGGCACTCCGTCGAGGAATCTCGCCTACCTCGTCCACCACGAGACGGCCCACCAGTGGTTCTACGGGCTGGTCGGAGGCGACCAGGCGAACGAGCCGTTCACGGACGAGGCAATGGCCGACTTCCTGGCGCGCCATGTCCTCGGCACGCGGCGCGCGAGCCGCTGCCGGACGTTGCGGCTCGACCAGTCGATCTACCGCTATACGTCAGCGTGCTACTACGAGGTGGTCTACATCCAGGGCGGCAACTTCATCAACGACCTCCGGGTCCGGATGGGCTCGACGCCGTTCTGGAATGGCGTCCGGGCCTATATCGCGGAGAACCGGTTCGCGATCGCGCCGACGAAGACGCTCCTCGACACGCTCGACGCCCACACGACGCTCGATCTCGTGCCGCGCTTCGAGCCGCGGTTTCCGCGGCTGTATTGAGGGCCGGAGGAAGGGTCGCGCCGCCAACGCTGCTGCGATTTCGTACTACGAAGTCGCATCACCCCGCGCCGGGCGGGCGCGCACCGGCGCACCAACCCGGCGGTCGGCCGCGCGGGCCTGGACGACCCAGCGCAGCGAGGTCGGCACGAGCGGCCGCCAGCAGCGCCAGCCCGCGACGAGCCACGCGGATACGGCTTGCTCGAGCGGTCCCCAGCGGAGCCCGAACTCGTCGCGCAACCGGGGCGGCAGCAGCCCGACGGCGGGCCAGAGCGTCCACGCATACGCTGGCGAGGGCAGCCATCGCAGCGAGGGGATCACAGGGCCGAGCGGCGGGTTGAGGATCGCCCGGCCGATCTCGCGGGCCGTCGGCGAGACGTGGATCGGGCCGTCCGGCGCGAGCATTCGGGCCATGTAGTCGTCGAAACCGTCGATGTCGGGGGGAAGGAGCGCGTCCGGGATCCCGAACGCCCGACCGATCGGCCGCGTCTCCGCGTAGAACCGGGCCCGCGCCTCGTGGGGGTACGGCTCGAGCCAGGCGTCGTATGACTCGATCGTCGAGTCGACGAGGGTCGCGTGAACCCACATCGCGAGCTCGGGGTCGCGGGCCGAGTACCGCTCGCCATGCGCCCGACGGGCATCAGGGTCGCGCACCGGGCCGTCGATCCCCCGGTGGAGCGCATTCAGCCGGCGGATCTCGCCCCGGGCGGCCGCGGTCGTCCCGTACACGATCCGCAGGTAGCTCCGTAGAGTGCCCTGGAGGCGGAGCCACGGGTCCGTTCGGAACCCGCTGTGCTGGTCGACGCCCTCGGCGACGAGCGGGTGGGCGACCTGGAGAAGGAGCGAGCGCGGGCCCGCGCCCAGGAGGAGCATCGCCTCGCGGTCGAGGCGCCAGCCCTCGCTGGCGGGGCCGTAGAGGCCGGGGTCGCGGCCATTCAGAGTCACTGCGGGAGGCCCGAGGGCGGCGGCCTACCGCTCCCCCGGACGGCGTCCGACGACCCACCACGCCGCCGGGAAGAGGACCGCTGCGAGGACGAGCTTGAGCGCGTCGCCGATTAGGTACGGCCAGAAGCCGGCCTCAAGCGTCTGGACGGGGCTCAAGCCAAGCCTGAAGGCGAGCCAAGGGAGGCCAAGCGCGTAGATGAGCGCATTCCCGATCAGCATCGCGCCGAAAGCCCCGAGGAGGTTGCGATCCCAGCCGAGCTCGGCGAGTCGCCCAACGATGCTGCCGGCGAGGATAAACCCGATGAGGTAGCCGCCCGTGGCGCCGAACACCACCTGAATGCCGTCCTTGCCCTCCGCGAAGACCGGGAGCCCGATCGCGCCGAGCAGCACGTACAAGAACGCCGCCGCGAGCCCCCGGCGGAAGCCGAGCGCCCCGCCCACGAGAAGGACCCCAAACGTCTGCCCGGTGATCGGCACCGGCGATCCGGGGACCGGAATACTGATCAGGGCCGTCAGGTAGATCAGCAGCGCGCCCGTGATGATCAGGACGATGTGACGAGCCCGGGAGCTCAGCGACTCACCGACCCGGATCGGGACAAGGAAGTCGGCGAGCGTGATCCCCTTATCGCGGGCGGGCAGTCGGTCCAGCCGTGGAGTCGCGATGAGCATCCGTCCCTCCCCTGTCGAGGCCCTCCCCGGCCGGTCGACCATGGCCCGAAGTTTAGCAGAGCGAGCTACCCGAACCGGACCGCCCGAACCATCGCCAGCCGCCCGGCGAGGCGGGCCGGGACCACGCCGCGGCCACCGTCAGGCCGATCCCGAGCACGAGGGCGAGCCCCAGCGCCGCCCACGGCAAGTCGACCGCGGGATCGAGACGGCCGCCGCCGAGGACGATGAGCGCCGCCCCCACCGCCAGGCCCGTGATGGACCCGAGGCCCGCACCCGCCAGCCCGAGGATCCCAGCCTCGCGGAGTGCGAGACGCTCCCGGTTGCTCAGCGCGACAGTGCCAACGATCGCCAGCCCGGCGACCACGACGGCGAGGAGCCCCAGGGCGTCAATCAGCGCGGCGACGCGGCCAAGGACGGGCGCGGTCACCTGCTCGGCAGCGGTGCGGTGGGCGTTCGCGCCGACCATGGCGACCGCCACGACCAGACCAAGGGCGATGGCCAGGCCCGCCACGGTTCGGCCGGTCGCGGTCAGGGCTACCAGCTTCGGAGGCGTCACGCCGGCTGCGACCGCGACGAGCACCGCGATCACGATCGCGAAGGCCGTCCCGCCGAGCCCCAACGCCGCCGGCCCCACATCGGCCCTCGTCAGCGCTGCGAGGACCAGTGCGATGAGCGCTCCCACGCCGGACCCGATCGCCCCGCGCACCGCTGCGCCGCGCACCCGGCTGGGCAACCGGACCTCGCCTGCCTCACGGGCCGTCAGTCGGACCGCGCCGAAGACGAGGAGCGCACCGACGAGCATGCCGACCGCTCCGATACCTCTGGCGGTGACTGCGAAGCCGGTCGTGGGCAGCCACAGCGATTCGGCGAGATCGGCGGGTGACGTCAAGACGAACGGCTCGCCCCCAAGCGCCTCGCCGAGCTCTGCCCGAACGCCGGCGACCGGAACACCCTCCTCGACGAGCAGGTCGACCCGTGCCACGCCGTCGAGCCCGAACATCCGCGACACGGCCTCGATCGGCAGGATGACGATCCTGCCATCCGACTCAAGGAGCGGCCCGTCGCCGGCTGCGATGCCGACCACCCGGAAGCGCTCCGGCTCGCCCGGCGTCGCGACGATCACGTCGCTTCCGAGGCCATAGCCCTCATCCGCGGCGAGCCGCTCGGTGATGATCGCGGCCGCCTCGTCTCGTCGCGTGATCGTCGCGCCCGCGACCAGGTCCAGGTCGCGAATCTGGCCGTCGACGATCGGATCAATTCCGAGGATCGTCACGGGCGATCCGCTCGGCGCGGTTGTCTCGTCCTCGGGGAGCAGCGTCGTCTGTTGCTCGACCGCCGGCGCGACCACCACGCCGAGGACGCTCCGGATGGTGACGAGCACCTCCTCGGAGAGCGTTCCGCCGTCGAGCGCGACGACGCGGAAATCGGAGCGTCCGAGGGTCACCTCGACGGTCCTCTCGATCGAGCGCTCGACACCCCCGCCGACCGCCAACGAGGCGAAGATCAGCGACGCGCCCAGGCCGATACCAACGACCGTTAGCAGCGTCGCGGGAGCTGGCGCCGCGAGCACGCGTGCGGCCGGCGCGCGACGTCTGTGCTCCGTGTCGGCCTTACGCCCGACCGGGGAAGTGCCAGCCGTCACTCGGGCTCGGCGCCGGGAGCCGATGACACGCGGCATGGCCGCAGTGTAGCCAGCGAGCGGGCGTCAGGACCAGGGCGACAGCCTCGGGCCCTCGCATGAATCCGCGAAGAGGACCGTCCAGACCTTCTTGCCGTCGGGGCCCTTGTAGGCGCCCACGCCGATCGCATTCCACGGCTCGGCGACGATGTTCGCGCGGTGGCCGGGCGAACCGAGGAACGCCTCGTGGATCCGCTTCGTGGCAACGTCGTCCGAATGGGTGTTCCAGCCGATGTTCTCGCCGGCGAGTGTGAAGCAGTACTCCTCGTCCTCGAGGGTCTCGAAGACCTTCTGGCCGCCCGGCGGGATCGAGTGGCTGAAGTAGCGGCGCGCGGACATGTCCGCGCTGCGCCAGCGGGCGAGCGTCGTGAGCTCAGCGTCGACCGAGAGCGGAGTCAAGCCTGCGCTCACCCGCGACTGGTTTGTCCGGGCGATCAGCTCCAGCTCGGACGTGGCGCTAAACGCGCCGTCGCCCCACGACAGTGCCGGGGGCGGCGCCGACAGGATCCCGGCAGCGGTCAGCCCGACCGCGAGTGCGGTGAGCGCGGCGAATCGCCGGCTGGTGAGGAGGATGCGCCATCCGCGGGCGTGAGCGAGCATCGATGTGGCGTCCTGTGCGGAAGCCCCGATCGGGGGTCCGGTAGGTTCGCCACGCTAGGTGGCTGGTGGGTGTGAGTCCCCGGTGCGATGGTCCGGGCAGCGGCTGAACGCGGGTACCAGCCTCAGCGCGTCAGCGGCTCATCGACCGGGAGCGGCGGACTCCCAAGGCCGTCGTGTCGCGCAGTCGTGATCACCCCATGCTCCGGCTCCGGCGCTGGCTTCGGCTTGACGTCGACCTCGAGATCCAGTGGCGCGGTCGAGACCGGGACCTCGCGGTCCTCCGGCATGCTCGGCGTCAGTGGCTCGGAGGCGGCAGCCCGCCGCTCCGCCCGGATCACGTGCATGACGGCGTTGATCAGGGCGAGGTGGGTGAACGCCTGCGGGAAATTGCCGAGATGGCGCCCCGTGCCAGGGTCGAGCTCCTCCCCGTAGAGTCCAAGGGGACTGGCGTACGACAGGAGCTTCTCGCACAGCCGGCGGGCCCGCTGGAGCTCGCCGATCTCGACGAGCGCGGACACGAGCCAGAACGAGCAGATCGTGAAGGTCCCCTCCTCCCCGGACAAGCCGTCGTCGGTCTGCTCGGTCCGGTAGCGGAGGACGAGGCCGTCGACGGTGAGCTCGTCGGCGATCGCGAGGACCGTCCGGCGGATCCGCTCGTCGTCCGGCGGCAAGAACCGAACGAGCGGCATCAGCAGGAGCGAGGCATCGAGGGCGTTCGTGTCGTAGTGCTGGGTGAACACGCCGCGCTCGTCGAGGCCGTGGGCGAGGATGTCGGCGTGGATCTCGTCCGCGCCGGCCTGCCACGCACGGGCGGACGCCTCGTCGTCGCGCAGACGCGCCAGCCGCGCCCCGCGGTCCGCGGCGACCCAGCACATGACCTTCGATGACGTGAAGTGGCGCGGCTCCCCGCGGACCTCCCAGATCCCCCGGTCCGGCTCCCGCCAGTGCCTGAGCGCCGCCTCGACCTGCTTCACGAGGATCGGCCAGGTCCGCTCGTCGAGATGATCGCGCGACTTCGTGTGGAGATAGACCGAGTCGAGGACCGCTCCCCACAGGTCGTGCTGGCGCTGGTTGTACGCACCGTTGCCGACCCGGACGGGCCGCGCACCCTCGTAGCCGGACAGGTGGTCGAGCGTCGACTCTTCGAGCTCGCGGCGGCCGTCGATCCCGTACATGACCTGGAGGTCGTGGTCACCACCCGCGACATCCGCGATGAAGTGCATGAAGTCGTTCGCTTCCCAGTCGAAGCCGAGCGTGTAGAGCCCCCACAGCGCGAACGTCGAGTCACGGATCCACGTGTACCGGTAGTCCCAGTTGCGCTCGCCGCCCGGCGTCTCGGGCAGCGACGTCGTCGGCGCAGCGACGATCGCCCCCGTCGGCGCGTAGGTCAGGCCCTTGAGGGTCAACGCTGACCGTTCGAGGTGAGTCCGCCACGGATGGTCCGGGAATGCGCCGCGGGCGAGCCAGTGCTGCCAGTGATGGGCCGTCCAGACGAGCCGCCGGTAGGCGTCCTCGAACGTCTCGGGCGGAGCCACGCTGCCCCAGGAGATCGCGCAGAACCGGCTCTCGCCCTCCTTGATCAGTGTCCGTCCGATCGCCTGCGGCCCCTCGAAGCCGAGGTTGATGTCGCTCGTCAGGGTCACGCTCAGGTCGACGTCGCCCTCGTCGGGGTGGCAGACGAGATGCCGGTAGCCCTCACCGACGTGCTCCCACCGCCCGAAGGTCCGGCCGTAGTCGAAGACCGGCTCGCACTCGAGCGTCAGCTGCATCTCGCCGTTCACGCAGCGGGCGGTCCGCAGCAGGACGTGGTCCGCGTCGTAGTCAGTGGGCGGGCGACGGTGCGAGGCCGACCGCTCCCGCTCGTGATGCCACGGGCCAATGAGCAGCACGTCGCGGATGATCACCCAGCCGGTCGGGGTGGCCCAGCTCGTCTCGAGGATGTTCGTGCCGGGGAGGTACCGGCGAGCGGCCGGGACCGTCACGTCCCCCGGACCGAACCGGAAGCCGCCGGCATCGCGGTCCAGGATGGCCCCGAACAGGCTCGGCGAGTCCATCCGCGGCGCGCACAGCCACTCGATGTTGCCACTCGGGGCGACGAGGGCGGCCACCTCGCAGTCGGAGAGGAAGGCGTACTCCGCGATCGGCGGGAAGGGCGAAGCCGAGCCGAACGGGCGGGCGTCGGGACGTCCGGGCTGAAGGTGCTCGTCGCCGCTCTTCATCGCCGCCTCCGGGTGCGGGGCGGCCAGTCTGCCACGAGGTCCGGCCGTGCGCCAGACCCCTCCGGCCCGTACCGCGCCGACCATCGGTTCCGGGCCGATCGGTACCTTCGGCGCCTACCCGGCCGGCCGGCCCGGCTGCTAGCGTGGCGCGGCCATGGAACTCCTTCAGCTCCTTCTCGGGAACCGCCTCGTCCAGCTCGTGCTCCTCGCCGTGCTGCTCACGATCGCGGTGCGGCTGGCTCTCTACATCTGGGGCTTGCGGGCGGTCGAGCGGCGGATCAAGGTCATCGGGGTGGGCGGAGGCGGCTCGAACGCCGTCGACGCGCTCATCGGAGCCCGGATCCGGGGCACCGACTACGTTGCGATCAACACCGACGCCGCGGCCCTCCGCCGTTCCCGGGCACCAAAGAAGATCCAGATCGGCAAGGCCATGACCGACGGGCTGGGGGCGGGCGGTGATCCGCTCGTCGGCGAGGCGGCGGCGCACGAGGCGGCGGTCGAGATCGGGCGAGCGATCATGGGCTCGGACCTCGTCGTCGTGACCGCCGGGCTCGGCGGCGGGACCGGGTCCGGGGCGGCGCCTGTCGTCGCGTCGATCGCCCGGGAGCACGGCGTCCTGACAGTCGCGGTCGCGACCAAGCCATTCTCGTTCGAGGGTCCGCGCCGCCACGCAGTGGCGGACGCAGCCGCGGCCGAGCTCCGGAACCGGGTCGACGCGGTGCTGACGGTCCCCAACGATCGAGTCCGGGAGCTCGTCCCCGCCGATGCCTCCATCGAGGAGGCCTTCCGGACGGTCGATGAGGTCCTCCGCCGGAGCGTCCAGGAGATCCTCGACATCATCGGCACGACCGGCCGGATCAACCTCGACTTCGCCGACGTCCGCTCGGTGATCAAGGGCGGCGGGTCGGCGGTCATGGGCGTCGGCCGGGCCGAAGGGCCGAACCGGGCGGTGGAAGCCGCCCGCCAGGCGATGGCCGGATCGATGCAGGAAGGCCGGATGAACGGCGCGACGTCGATCCTCCTCAACGTCACCGGGTCGCACAGCCTTACGCTCGCCGAGCTCACGGCGGCCGCGGAAGAGGTGCGGGCGCACGCCCATCCCGAGGCCAACCTCGTGTTCGGCACGATGATCGACCGGAAGCTGGGCAAGGCTATCCAGGTCACGCTGATCGCGACGGGCTTCGGGAGCGGCGGCGTGCAGCGCCACGCGATGGACAAGCCGGCCGATTTCGAGGTCGTGTCTTCCCCGGTGCCCGCCGAGCGCCCGACCGACTGGGTGCCGCCATGGCGGCGCGATCGGCAGGCTCCACCGGCATCGCGGGCGCCTGGTCTGCTGGGCGAGACCCCGGCCTACATGCCGCCCGACCTCGGCCCGCTTGCTCCGCAGGAGCCCGTCGTCGCCCCGGACTCGGCCCGGGTGGGAGCGGAGCGGCGGCGACGCAAGCGTGGCCTCGACGTCGAGGCTCCGGTCGTCGTGTCGGCCTCGTCGGCCGCGGCCGATCAGCCCATCGCCGAGCAGAAGAGCCCGCGCTTCCTTCGCCGGCGCTAGCACCCGGGCGCGCTCGGCGCCCTCAGCATGACGGCGGGTTCGCTGGCCGGAGGTTGCGGAGCCGACCGGTGCGGAACGGGGCGTTTCCGGCGAGGCGGCCAATCGGCAATCGGGGTAGCCTCGCGTGATGGAGGAG
>JBBDZZ010000077.1:0-14260 GCA_040899885.1 Chloroflexota bacterium
GGCGATCGGGCGGTTCACGTCGCCCCACCAGATCTTCGATGCCGAGGACGGCTCGCGGACGAGGAACTTGTCCTGGGGCGAGCGGCCGGTGTGCCGGCCGGTCCGGACGACGAGCGGCCCCTCCGCCGCGATGACCCCCTCCCCGGCCCGGATCGCGTCCTCGTACAGCTCTGCGGTCGACAGGTTCGAGCGCACGGTGCGGCCGATTGACGCGGGCTTGGTGAGGGGGCGGGTCGTCGACATGGGTTCGAGCTCCTGCACGCGGGCGATCACGAGATCGACCGGCCGCGCGTGCCTCGCGCGCCCTCGCGGGCGAGCGGGGAGTCGGCTTCCACAGTCGAGACGATCTTACGCCCCGGGCCGGTGGCCTGTCGTGGCCTGATCGTCCGGGGCCTTGCGAAAACGGTCGCGCCCGTCCTTTACGGCCGCTCCGGGCGCCGATTCGGGCCTCTGGGCGCAACACCCCCGATCCTCGGATTCCCGCACGAATCGGGCAAAACCGGGACCTATGGGCGGTGCGCCGCGGGACCTTCGTTCAGGTCACGCCGGGCGGCCCTCGGATAGGGTCGAGA
The DNA here is from genome assembly GCA_040899885.1 of Chloroflexota bacterium. Classification (GTDB taxonomy): domain Bacteria; phylum Chloroflexota; class Limnocylindria; order Limnocylindrales; family CSP1-4; genus JACDAV01. The sequence continues at coordinate 573 of JBBDZZ010000077.1, forward strand.
TCGGACCCGGCTGGGCGACTGAAGCCCGCCCCGCTCCCTCGGGAGCCATCGGCCGAGCCCGTATCCAACGGAGGTCATCCGGTTGCCAGAAACGAAGACGATCCTCACCCGACGCCTCGTGGCTCCCGCTCTCATCGCTATCGCTCTCGCGTTCCCCGTGGGCATCGCCGCCCACACGACTGAGCAGATCGCCGAGACCGGCGGGATGACGCTGCCCCTCCTGGGCGCGTCGGTCGTCGTCAACATCGAGCTTGACGCCGTCGGCCACATCGAGGCCGTCACCTTCACCCCGGCGGGCGACCTGACCGAGACCAAATCCGGCGACCACAGGGTCAGATTCGCCAATACCGATGGGACGACCAGGGTCGACATCGCGGCCCGTGGGCACAAGCTGTCGCTCAAGGCCAAGACCGGATCGCTCGACGAGCTCGTCGGCGAACGCACCTGGTCGGCGGCCGTGTTCGGCCCCGGCACCGAGTCGACCGTCGTCTACACGATCGGCAAGGTGGACGGCAAACCGACCCTCGTGTTCGGCGCCGTGACCGTGCCGGCCAGCGTGACCGCCACGCCATCCGCGATCAAGGCCAGCGGCAACAACGTGTCCGGCATGGTGACGTTCGAGTCGGACGGCTACGTCAAGACGCTGAAGTTCTGGATCCATGTCGACCAGGGCGGCGGCAAGGCCATGCTGAAGATCGTCCTCAGCGGCAAGGACAAGCAGAAGCTGTCCGGCTTGCTTGCGGACCTGGTAGCCGTCGGGACCCGGACGTGGTCGGGGAACCTGTGCGATGGAACGGCGGCCACGGTCGACTACCGGGTCACTGCCGAAGGCACAGTCGAGTTCCTCGTGGCCAGTCCGGCCACCGTGTCGGTCAAGACGAAGGGCAAGGGCTTCACGGCCACGTTCGACGGCACGAAGGTCCGCGTCTCCGTCTCCCTCAAGGTTGAGGGCACCTCAGCCGAGCTGAAGGTCGACGGCAAGTCCGGCAAGTGCAAGGAAGACAAGGCCAAGAAGGTCAGGGCCGAGCGCAAGGAAAAGCCGGCCAAGGCCACCCGGGAGGGCGAAAGCTGATCTCCCACCCGAGTGGGCCAACCCGGCCCGCGAAGGCTGATCGATCGCAGCGGCGTCGCGCGATGCGCGGCGCCGCTGCCCTGTTCCTCCTTGTCCTGCTCGCGGCCTGCCAGCCGGCCGCTCAGGACAGCACGTCGGCCCGGCCCAGCGCGACCTCCGCGGCTCAGGGCCGGCTGACGACGACCCTCCAGGCCCTCATTCCCGGCTATACCTTCGAGGCAACCGTGAGCCTCGACGGCGACGTGGCGACCCGTGCCTCCGGGCGCTGGCTGAACGGCGCCGGCGAGTTCGCGATCGAGGCCCAGGGCGGCGCCCTCATCTACCGCACCGTGCCTCCCCAGGCGTGGGTGCACGAAGACGAGTCGGGGTGGACCGAGCTCGACTCCGGGTCGCCGCTCGGGAACCCGATCGACGCCCTCCTCAAGCCGACGAACCTTGCGACGGTCGGCGGGCCGGGCGACGCGCTCAACCTCCGAGCCACCTACCCGGCAGCCGCGCTCGGGCTGTCCGGGGACCCGGTGACGGTCGAGCTCAAGCTCGGCGCGGACGGTTCGGTCACCGCCACCTACCGGACGAGCACGCCCGCCGGGGAGGCCGTCTCCGAGACGCTCATGACCCCCGCCGCGAACCTGGATCCGGTCACTGCCCCCAGCGCGGGGTAATCCTCAGGCTTCGTCGAGGGCCCGCTCCAGGTCGGCGACGAGGTCGTCGGCCGCCTCGATCCCTACCGACAGGCGGACGAGCGCCGGCTCAACCTCGAGCGGCGAGTGGGCAACCGACAGGTGGGTCATGACCGCCGGCATCTCGATGAGCGATTCGACGCCCCCGAGGGACTCCGCCAGGGTGAACAGCCGGGTCGACTCGCAGATCGCGACCGCCCGCTCCTCGGCGCTCCGCTCCTGGCGTCCGCCGGCCCGCGGCACGAATGACACCATCCCGCCGCCGGCTCGCATCTGGCGCGCCGCCAGCGCGGCCTGGGGATGGGCGTGGGGGCCATCGGCGAGCCCCGGGTAGCGAACCTGGGCGACGTCGTCGCGGCCGGCCAGCCAGCGAGCCACGATCGACGCGTTCGCGGCGTGCCGCTCGGCCCGCAGGTGGAGCGTCCGGATCCCGCGCAGGACGAGGAAGCAGTCGAGCGGGCCGGGCACCGCGCCCATGGCGTTCTGGAGGAAGCGGAGCCGCTCGCCGACCGCGTCGTCGCTCGTGACGGCGACCCCCGTGATTGTGTCCGAGTGCCCGGCCAGGTACTTGGTGGCCGAGTGGAACACGATGTCCGCTCCGAGCGCGAGCGGACGCTGGAGCGCCGGCGAGGCGAACGTGTTGTCGACCACGATCAGCGGCCTCGGCCGGCCCGACTCGGTGGCCCGGCGGCGGACGACCTCGGCGGCCGCCGCGATGTCGACGAGCTTCAGGTACGGGTTCGTGGGGGTCTCGAACCAGACGAGCCGGGTCCGCTCATTGAGCGACTCCCAGAGCACGTCCCGCCCGGCGTCGAGGTCGACGTACCGCGCGTCGACGCCGCCCGCCCGGTGGACCCGCTCGAAGTAGCGGTACGTCCCGCCGTACACGTCGTCGCCGACGAGGATCTCCTCGCCCGGGCCGGCGAGCTGGGCAATCGCCGCGGTCGCGGCCGAGCCGCTCGCGAACGCGATCCCATGGTGAGCTCCCTCGAGCGCCGCGACGGCTCGCTCCAGCCGCTCGCGGGTGGGGTTCTGCGACCGGGCGTACTCGTAGCCGCGACGTGGCCGCCCGACCCCGTCCTGGGCATACGTCGAGGTCTGGAAGATCGGCGGGGCGACCGCCCCGGTGAGCTCGTCCGGCTCGGCCCCGGCGTGGACGGCAACCGTGTCGAAGGCGACGTCGTCCTGCATCGGTTCATCATGCACCGGGCGGTTGGCTGCCGGTGAAGGGCCGCGTGGCCGAAGGCACCCCGCCTCAGCCGGGTCGGCTGCCCCGGTGGGTGAGGTATTCGAGCAGGTCGAGCTTCGTGACGATGCCGGCCGGCCGTTCGCCGCGGACCGCCACGAGCGCCTGGGCGCCGCCCGACAGCAGCGCGAACGCGTCGTCGAGGGTGGCGGACGCCTCGACCATTGGGAGCGGCGGGTCCATGACCTCGCCCACGGTCCGCTCGACGACCGACGGGTCGCGGAACGCCCGATCGAGCAGGCCTTTCTCGGTGATCGACCCGACGATCCCGACGACCGCATTCCCCTCCGTGTCCTCCGACACCGGGAGCTGACTGATCCCGTACTCCTGGAGCAGCGCGATCGCGTCGCCCACGCGCTGGCGCGTGCGGGCGAGGACGATGTCGGGCAGGTCGTCGTGCTGGTGGTCGCCGCCGAGCAGCTCGGCGATCCGGACGACCGCGCCGGTCGTTGGGAGGAGCCCGTTCACCCGCATCCACTCGTCGTTGTAGAGCTTCGAGAGGTAGTTTCGCCCGCCATCCGGCAGGATCACGACGAAGACGGCCTCGCGCGCGGACTCGGGGTCCGCGGCCATGAGGGCCCGGGCCTCGTCGAGGGCGGCCACGAGGGCGGTGCCGCACGATTCGCCGGCGAGGATTCCTTCTTCACGGGTGATCCGGCGGGCCATCGCGAAGGCGTCCCGGTCGGAGACCCGGACCCAGCGATCGACCGTCGCCGGATCGAACGTGCCTGGGAAGAAGTCCTCGCCCACGCCCTCGGTGAGGTACGGGCGGGCCGTGTCACCCGACAGGACGCTCCCCTCCGGATCCGCCCCGATCACGCGGATCGCGGAATTCCGGCTCTTCAGGTGATGGGCGATCCCCGAAACCGTCCCGCCGGTCCCGACGCTCACGACGAGGTGGCTGATCCTGCCGCCGGTCTGCTCCCAGATCTCGGGCCCGGTCGTCCGCTCGTGGGCTTTCGGGTTCTCCTCGTTCCAGTACTGGTCCGGCTTGAATGCGCCGGGGATGTCGCGGGCGAGCCGCGCGGCGACCGAGTAGTACGACTCCGGCGACTCAGGCGCGACGTTCGTCGGGCAGAGCACGACCTCCGCCCCGTACGCCCGGAGGAGGGCCTGCTTCTCGGCCGACTGCTTGTCGGCCATGACGAAGATGCAGCGGTAACCCTTGAGCGCGGCTGCGATCGCGAGGCCGTGCCCGGTGTTGCCGGAGGTGGGCTCGATGATCGTCCCGCCGGGCTTGAGCTTCCCTTCCTGCTCCGCCGCCTCGATCATCGGGAGGCCGATCCGGTCCTTGACGGACCCGCCCGGGTTGAGCATCTCGAGCTTGGCGAGGATGAGGGGCTGAGCCTCCAGCCGGCCGAGGTCCCGAGGGATCCGGGTGAGTCGGACGAGGGGCGTGCGGCCGACGAGCTCGAGGATCGATCCGGCGTACTCCATCCGGCCCGAGTATAGGTGCGGCCTCCGGGCCTTACTCCCGGTCGAGCCGCCCCGGCCGAAGGAACAGCCAGGTGAGCCGGCGGCGGAGACGCCGCGGCCGACCTGGCGGATCGACGGTGAGCGGGTGGAGCTGCTCGACGACCGGCCCGAGGATCCCCGCGAGCGACTCGGTTGCCCGGCGCGCGAGGTCGAGCTCCTTCCGGCTCCCCTCCTCCGGGCGCACACCGCTCCACCCCGGGGCGAGGGCCGCGAACGTCGTCGCGGGCAGGATCCGGGAGGCCATCCGGCGGCCCATGTACAGCTCCTCCGTCCCGGCCATCGCGAACGGCACGATCGGCGCGCCGGTACGCAGCGCGATGAGCATCGCCCCGGGGCGGAACGGCCCGATCCGCCCTGGCGGCCCGCTGACCGTGCCCTCGGGCATCTGGACGAACACGGCTCCGTTGCCGACGACGGCCCGGGCCGACTCCACGTGCTTCTCGACTCCGATCCCGCCCCGCCAGACGGGCAGGAGGCCACCGAGACGCCGGATCAGCGACTCCCGCCAGCGGGTCGTGAACGTCGACGGGCCGCTGCCCAGAAACCAGGCCCGTGGCTCGGGCGGCAGGGCGTGGATCACGACGAACGGGTCCATCCAGCCGCGGTGCGCCGCCCCGACGAGGAGGTACCCACCGGATGGCAGGTGCTCGCGACCGGCCGTCTCGATCCTGAACCGGAAGATGCCGAACAGGATCGCGCGGGCGATCAGCCAGGCGAGCCGGTAGAGGACGGAGGCGCGCGCCTCGGGCGCTCGGCCGAGCCAGGCGAGGCCTTCAACGGCGCCGCCTCGCTGCGCGGCCAGCCGCTGGGGCGAGATCCGTGGCGGCGGCAGGCGGCCCTCGCGCCGCGCGGCCGGCGCGGCGTGCGCGGCGGGCTCGGGTCCGTCGCCGCGGCCCACTCAGGACCGGGGGGCTGCGTCGGTGGTCAGAGCGTCGGGCGGCTCGACGGCTGCCGCCGGCTCGGCGGCATCACCCCGCCCTCGCCGGTTGCGCCATACGAACCCGATCAGGCCGATCGCGATGATCGCGATCGACACGAGCTGGGCGGTCGGGATGCCGAAGAGCACCCAGTTGTCCTGGCGGAGCGCCTCGAGGCCGAACCGGACCGCGCCGTACCAGACGAAGAAGATAAGCAGCAGCGACCCCGGGGCAAGCCGGTGCCGGAATCGCACGAAGAGAAACACGAGGAGTGCGGCGCCGAGGAAGCCGGAGATCGACTCGTACAGGAACAACGGATGGAACAGGGTTGTGGCCTCGGGAAGCGTGGGGCAGGTGACCCGATGAGCGCAGTCGATCGGGATCCCCCACGGCAGCGTCGTCGGCGGGCCGTACAACTCCTGGTTGAAGAAGTTCCCCCACCGGCCGATCGCCTGCATGAGAAAAAGGCCCGGCGCAATGATGTCCGCCCACGTCCAGAACGACTCGTGGTGACGGATCGTGAAATACCACCAGCCGGCGAGCGTGCCGGTCGCGATCCCGCCGTAGACGCCGAGCCCGGAGTAGGGCGGCAGGATGATCGCCGCGAGGTTGTCGCGGTAGAGATGCCACTGGTCGATGACGTGGTAGAGCCGGCCACCGATGAGCGCGGCGATGGCGATCACGATGAGCCCGTTGCTGACGAAGTCGACGTTCGGACCTGCCCGCCGGGCGAGCCACATGATGAGGAAATAGACGGCCGTCAGCCCGACGGCGTACGCGATCCCATACCAATGGACGGGGAATGGCCCGATCTGGAAGGCGATCGGGTCGGGCGTGAGATCGAACATTCGGGCCGAGTGTACCGGCCGCGGTCGGAAAAGCTGGCGATCGGCCTCGTCATCGTCACCTGACCGAAACATCGCGGGTCCCCGCACGTCTCCGCCTCGACATGCCGAAGCTGGTCCCCTCGTCGCCTGACGATACCTACGTCGCTCCGCCGACCATGCGGGTTGGCGAGGCCGACGCCGTGGTCGTGGCGGCCTACGAGGCGTACCACCAGGAGCTGTTCGGGTTCCTTCAGCGGACGGTGCGCGACGAGGCGGCCGCCCAGGACCTCCTCCAGGAGACATTCCTCCGCTTGATGGGTGAGGTCCGCTCCGGTCGCGCGCCGGAGAACTCCCGAGCCTGGCTGTACCGCGTCGCATCGAACCTCGCGATCAGCCGTGGCCGACGTCGCGCCACCGTCGTGCGTTGGCTTACGCGATATGGCGTGCCGGAGCACCAGGCTGCCGTCGAGGAATCCCCGGAGGCCGGCGCCGTCCGGCACGAGGCGTCCGATGACCTCGAGTCGGCGCTCGCCCAGATCTCCGCCGACGCCCGGGCTGCGCTGATCCTGTCCGGCCAGGGGTTCAGTGGCGCAGAGATTGCACAGGCGATCGGTCGGACCGGCCCCGCCACACGAACCCTGATGTGCCGGGCCCGGTTGCGCCTGCGGGACATCCTCGCGACACAGGAGGCCGTCCGATGACGACCCACGACCGCGTCCTCGAGCTGGCCGCCGGGGCGATCGACTTCGAGCTGACCGCTCCGGAGCGTCGGACCCTGGACGACCACCTGTCCGGCTGCAACTCGTGCCGGCGCCATGTTGACGCGCTCGGCGCAGACGCCCGAGCCATCGCCGACCACCGTGCCGTGACACTGTCGCTGGCGACGTCGTCCGCGATCCTGGCCCGCGTCATCATCACGCGCCGGACCGTATCGCCCGTCCGCCTGGTCGCCATCGCCGCCTTGCTTGCCCTGTTGACCCTCGCGGCGGCCGCGGCCGGTGGCGCGGTGCTGCGGTGGCTCCAGGACGATCGACTCACCTTCGTGGTGCCCTCACCGCCTGTATTGGAAGGGGTATCGCCCACGCCTTCGCCGGCCCCGGCCACCGGACAGATCCTGTTCGAGGACGGCGGGGCGATCTTCACGATCGACCTGGCGAGTGGCGCCGTGACGCGACTTGCGGACGGAGCCGGTCCGAGCTGGTCGCCGGATGGTTCGCTGATCGCCTTCACCCGCAGTGCCGCAGACCCGCAGACGTTCGACCCGAAGATCTGGGTGATGGACCCGGACGGAGGCAATCAGACTCAGCTGGGCGCTGGATGGGGCCCCGCCTGGTCACCCGACGGCCTCCGGATTGCCTTCTCGCGGTCACCGATCGACCTGGGCGACCTCTTCGTGATGAACGCCGACGGCACCGGGATCCTCGCGCTGGAGGGCGGCAGCGACTTCGACTGGTCGCCGGATGGCGCTCGGATCGCAACCGCGACAGGCAGCGGAACAGCCGAACTCGGCTTGGTCGAGGCCGACGGGACCGGACGGACCCGCCTGGCGGCGGGGCAATATCCCGACTGGTCCCCGGACGGCACCCGCGTCGCCTTCGTCAGCTGGAGTCCGAATCCATCGATCGACCTCGTCGACCCGAGCACGGGTGACGTGTCCACCATCGCCGCGGGCGTCGGCGCGGCCATCGGTGTGGCGTGGTCGCCGGACGGCAGCCGCATCGCGTTCACTTCGCTGGACACTGGCGATCTCTTCGTGGTGCCGATGACTGGTGGCGATCCCGTCCGCGTGGTGGAGGGTGTCGATACCGCAAACGCACCGGCCTGGTCGAAGGACGGAGCGTGGATCGTCTTCACAATGGAGGCCAACGGGCCTGAGCCACCTGCGCCCGACATCTGGCTCGTCCGGTCGGACGGTTCCGGCGCCCTTCCGCTCACCGATTCGGGGACTGCCCGCGGACCTGCCTGGCGGCCCACGGCGCCCTGACCGCGAGGCGGGCCGGCCCGCAGCCGGGGACCGCCGGAGTCCGCCTGCCTATACTGGCCGCCGGATGGACCTCCCGCTGTCGACACCCTCTCCGCGGATCGGCGCGCCCCGGATCCGCCGGTGAACGCGGAGTTCAACTGGTGGCTGCTGATCGTGGGGCTCGTCGCCGGGGCGGCGCTCGTCTGGCTCGTTCTCGCCGACTCGGCCCGGCGCGACGCGGACGTCGAGGACGACGAGATCCCGATGGAAGCGGCCTGGATCGCCGCCGCGATGCGCGACGATGGCGAGGAGATCGAGCCTCGGACGGCGGATCGAGTTCTGCGCCTCCACCGCGCCTATCTCACGGCGCCGCCGCCGGACGGGCCGGTCCGTCGTTCAGTCGCGGGGCACGGTCCCCGTGTGGAGCGCGACGGAGCGGAGACCCATCCGCCGGACCCTGATGTCGGTTAGACCCGCGGCCCGCATCGTGGATGACAGGTGCTCAGCGTCCGGAAAGCCGTCGAGGGAAGCCGGCAGGTAACGGTACGCCGCGGCCCGGCCGAGGAGCCGGCCGGCGAGCGGAGCCACGCGCCGGAACGTGCTGAGGAACAGGCGGCCCCACCAGGCTGGGCGGGGCGTCGTCAGCTCGAGGCAGACAACCCGCCCACCGGGCCGAACGACCCGCCGTAGCTCCCGAAAGCCCGCCTCGAAGTCGGCGAGGTTGCGCATCCCGAACGCGATCGTCGCCGCATCGAACTCGCCGTCCCTGGCCGGCAGCGCAAGGGCATTGCCGACCCGGAACTCGAGCTGGACGAGGTCCGCGAACGAATCCACGCCGCGCGCCACCATCCCGGGCGACAGGTCGACCGCGAGGACCCGGCCGAACGGGCCGACACGCGCTGCGAGCTCTGCGGCGAGCTTGCCGGTGCCACACGCGGCGTCGAGGACCGAGCCTCCCGGCTCGAGCCCCGCTGCGTCGACGGCCCTCCGGCGCCAGCGGCCGTCCCGCCCGAACGTCATCAGGGTGTTCAGCCGGTCGTAGACGGGCGCGATCCCGTCGAACATCGCGGCCACGGACGCCTCCGGCACGGGATTGCCGGACCGGGACCCGCCCGACGGTGTCGCGGGCGCGGGCACACGCGGGTGCGAGATGCTCGTCTCGTCGGTGGTTGGGCTGCTGTCGAGTTGGGGCATGAGCGTTACCAGTGTGACGGGTCGCGACGAGCCGAGCGTGCCTTCGTCAGCTGCCCCGCAGCTCACCGCTCAGGACGGGATCGCCCTCGACGGACGTCCCGTCGGCGTCCACCAGCGATATCCCGAAGCGGGCGCTCGTGCCGACGTCGCCGAGCGTCTCGACCGGTCCTGCCCAATACGCCAGGTCCCCGCCGAAGAACATCTTGCCGACCGGACCGCGCTGGCCGTCGACCTCCATCCAGCACCGGAGCTCGCGTCCCGCGGCCGGCTCGGTGAGTCCCGTGACGACGACGACCAGCTCCTGCCTGGTGGGCGAGAAGAGGATGCTCCCGCTGGCGTCGGTCCCCGGAGAGCCGGCCAGCTCGACCCGCCGTGCATCCGGCTGGGCCTCCAGGCGAAGCGTCCAGGTCGTCACCCTACTGAGGGCCGCGACGACGTCTGCCTGGCGGGCCATCTGGGCGTCGCGCTCGGTGAGGAACGCCAGGCTCGTGCCCGCGATTGCGACGATGAGCGCCGCGGCGAGGCCGGCGAGCACGGGGATCCGGCGGCCGCGTGACCGCGCTGAGCCGACGCGAAGCGCCTCCGCATCGATCCGGGTTAGGGCTGGTACGGATGGTGCGGGCACGCGATCGCGACCGATCTGCCGAACGTAGTCCAGGGTCCGGTCGCGGAGCGCGGGCGGCGGGGTCGATCGGACGACCGACGCGATGACCGCCGCGTCCCGTCGAAGGCGTGCGAGTGCAGCTGTGCAATCAGGGCAGCCGGCGAGGTGCCCCGCGAGCGCGGCGGCGTCGGGGGTGTCGCCGGCCATCAGCCGGTCGAGGCCCCCGGGCTCCACGGCCGCGAGCTCGAGCAGCTCGCGTGCCTCAGCGTGATCCATCGTCGCTCCGTCCCTCGCGCGTCGCCGGGTCTCGCCGTCCGCTCATTCGGCCGATCCTTCGCGCGCCCCGACCGCCGTCTCCCCGCGGTCGAGGGGCTCGCGCAGCTCTTCCGCCAGGGCCATGCGGAGATGGAGCAGCGCCCGACGAGTTCGAGTCTTCACCGTCCCGAGCGGCCACCCGAGCCGCGTCGCGATCTCCGTCTGTGACAGCTCCTCGTGGTATGCGAGCACGATGACAGTCCGCTCGGTGTCTGGCATCGCCGCCAGCGCGCCCTGGACGGCGACTCGAACCTCGGCCGATTCGAGTGCGCGCTCGGGGCCAGGTCCCAGGTCCGCCCCGCCCAGCACCCTGCCGCTTGTCACGAGCCGCTCCAGCGCCGCCGTGTCGTGCTCGTCGACGCCGCTCGCCGACGACAGCGCGACGAGGTTTGGGCGCCGGCCGGCCGCACGCAACCGGTCGACGGTCCGGTTCCGGGCGATCGTGTGGAGCCAGGCCGCGAGCGATCCGGCGGCCGGGTTGAACAGCTCCGCCCGGTTCCACAACGCGAGGAACGTCTCCTGCACTACCTCCTCGGCGACCTGCCGATCCGACGTCAACCGGCACGCGGCGTGGTAGACGCCATCCGCGTGTCGGTCATAGAGGATCGCCAGCGCGTCCTGCGACCCAGCCGCGACCTCGCGGACGAGGGCGGCGTCGGCGGCCGGACCGCTCCGATCCCCTGTCATCCGTTACGCCTCCCCCGCCGCGCCGGTTTCCCCAGCCGCCGGCCACGTGCCCGCGGCTCGCCTCGCCAGACCCGGCAACGTGCCCGCCGGCGCATGGGCCTCGAGGCAGGTTACGCCGCCCGGTCCGACTTGCGCGTCGTGCCTCGTCCCCGCCGGGAGCTCGAGCCGGTCCCCGGCGCCCAGCTCGACGGACCGTCCCTCCGGCAGCCCAAAGGCGATCGAGCCCGCCGCCACGACGATGACCTTGTCGTAGTCGTGGTCGTGGGCGCCGTAGCGGTCGCCGGGCCCGTTCGACCATGGCGAGGCGGATAGCCCCTCGGCCCGGAGGCGGGCGTCGAGGTCAGCCGGGCTCATCGCGCGACTCCCCGCCGGCGCCGTCGCCGGCCGTCCCGGCCGGACTCCGCCCGGGATCCCGCCCGGCGATGTCAGGCGCCGCGGCCCGCCACGCTGCATCGGCGGCCGCGTCGTCCTGGCCGAGCGAGGCGGCGACGAGGAGGATGAACACGGCCATCACCGCCCCGACGGCGACGGCCAGGAACGTCGGCCAGCCGACCCACGCCTGGAGATACGTCCCGACGGCCACGCCCACGGCGAGGGCCGCGATGATGGTCCTGCCACCGGGCATCGATCAGACCACCGAGACGCCGATGAGCGAGCCGACGGCGTACGTCACGGCGGCCGCGCCGGCGCCGATCGCGACCTGGCGGAAGCCGGAGTAGATCGCGGACCGTCCCGTCAAGAGGCTGACCCCGGCGCCGACCGCGAACAACGCGGCGAGACTCGCCCCGAGGGCTGCGTAGAACGCCTCGGGGCCGTTCGTGAACATGTACGGCACGACCGGCACGAGCGCGCCGGCGGCGAATGCGACGAACGATCCGAACGCCGCGCCCCAGGGCGAGCCGAGCTCATCCGGGTCGAGCCCCAACTCTTCCCGGACGAGCGTGTCGAGCGCGTGCTCCGGATCGCGGAACAGGCGGTGGGCGATCGTGGCCGCCTCCTCGTCTGTGAACCCCTTCGCCCGGTAGACCGCGGCCAGCTCCGCCTCCTCCTCCTCCGGCATCGCCTCCATTTCGGCCCGCTCGAGCGCGATCTGGCGCTCGAAGAGCTCGCGCTGCGACTGCATCGAGATGTACTCGCCGGCGGCCATGCTGCTTGCTCCGGCGAGCAACCCCGCAACTCCCGCGAGGAGGATGAACGTCGGATGAGCGGCGGCACCGGCAACGCCCATGACGAGCGACAGGTTGCTGACCAGCCCGTCACTCACCCCGAAGATCACCGCCCGGAGCGTCCCCGACCGGCCGGACCGGTGCCACCCCTCGCGGTGGCCGATCTCGCCGACGCTGCGAACCCGGCGGGCCTCGAGAACACCGTCCCGCGGCTGGGCCGCCGCGATTGCTGCCTTTCCTGCCTCGCTTGCTCGCGAGTCGCCCAGGCGCTTCCAGATCTCGGCGTGCTCCCGCTCGTCCGCGGCGATCGCGGCGCCTTCCGGCGAGACCTGGCTCCCGTAGGCGCTCTCCTCGTCGCCCTCGAGGGCGCGGACGAGGTCGGAAACGGCGTTCGTCCCGAAGAGGCGGGCGGCCGCGATGATCATCCGGACCCGCAGCCGGGGGCGGCGGGTCGGCGGCACGTCGACGCCCTCGGCACGCAGCTTGCCGGCCCAGATGTCGGCGTGGCGACGCTCGTTCCCGGCGATCTTGCGGAATGCCGCCGCGCGACGCCCGTCCCGCTCGATGTCCGCGAGTGCGTCGTACAGGGCGATCGCGTCTCGCTCGAGCCGGAGGTTCGCGAGGCTCTCTTTCGTGTTGACCGGCGGCATGGCGAAATCCTATCCGAGGGTCGCCAAGCCGGCCGCGGGCCGGCCTCCCGGTTCTACACTGCCGCCGATGTCGTCGCCGGCCGCGTCAGGACTGCCGCCGCTCCGCTACCTCACGGCAGCGGACGTCGTGGCCGCGATGCCGGCACTCGAGGAGCGTCTCGCGCTGGCAGAGCGCACGCTCAAGGCACTCGCTCGCCCGGGCGCGGCGGAGCTGCCGCCAAAGATCGGGGTCCATCCGCGGCCGGACGGCTCATTCGCCCATGCGATGCCGGCCCACCTCCGGGGCGACGACGCGGCAGGGGACCTGCTGGGGATGAAGTGGATCGCGGGCTTCGGCGACAACTCCGCCGTGGGGCTGCCGGCGATCCACGGTCTCGTGATGCTCAACGACCCCGCGACCGGTGTCCCGACGGCGGTCCTCGACGCCGGGCCCGTCACCGCAGAGCGGACGGCGGCGGTGAGCGGCGTGGCCATCGGCCGGTTCGCCGCGCGAGTCGAGGGACGGGCTCCGCGCGCCGCTCTCGTCGGCGCCGGCGTCCAGGGCCAGAGCCACCTCGCGGTCCTCGGCCACCTGCTGCCCGGCGTCGAGCTGGCCGTCTACGACCGGCACCCGGACCGGGCGGAGGATCTCGCCGCGCGCGCCCGGGCCACCCGCGGGATCGCGGCCGCGCGCGTCTTCGCGTCGGCACGGGACGCCGTCGCGGGGGCGGACGTCGTCGTCACGGCGGCCGCGTTCGGGCCGGTCCGCCAGGTGATGACGAACGACTGGCTCTCGCCCCAAGCACTCGTCGTTCCCGTCGACTACGCGACGTACTGCGCGGCCGAGGTCGCCGGGGACGCTGCCCTGTTCCTCGTCGACCACCGCGACCAGTTCCTCGCCAACCGCGACGC
>JBBDZZ010000077.1:14360-18678 GCA_040899885.1 Chloroflexota bacterium
GCCGAACGCGATCTGGCGGCTCTCTCGCCCGGGCCTCGAGCCGCTCTCGACGCGTACGCCGCCGGGGTGAATGCCTTCCTCGACGATCATCGCGGCTCGCTCGGGCTGGCCTTCGTCGTGACCGGCCTCCAGAGCGGCAAGGGCGGCCCGACCGGGTACGACCCGGAGCCCTGGACCGCCCTCGATTCGGCGGCCTGGCAGAAGGTCCAGTCGTGGAACCTCGGCGGGAACTTCGACGAGGAGGTCTTCCGAATGCTCGCCGACGCCCGCCTCGGGGATCCGGCGCGGACGAACGAGCTGTTCCCGGCCTACCCGGCAAGCGCTCCGGTCATCACCGGCTCCGACGCGTTCGCAGCGGGTGATCCGCTCCCGGCCGCGGACGAGCCGGCCAGTTCAACCCAGCTCGCGCTCGACGACAACCAGGCGGCGGCCTGGCGGGAGGTCGCGGGGCGGTCGGCGGCGGCCCTCAGGATCGCCGGTCTTGCCGCCGGCGACACGCTGGCCGGCGACGACGGCATCGGGAGCAACAACTGGGTCGTGGCGCCGTCGAGGAGCGCGACCGGCGGCGCGCTGCTCGCGAACGATCCGCACCTCGGGCTCGGGATGCCGTCGGTCTGGTACATGAACGGCCTCCATTGCCGGAACGTCACCGAGGCCTGCCCGTTCGACGTGGTCGGGGTGTCGTTCCCGGGCCTGCCGGCGGTCGTGCTTGGCCACAACGCACGGATCGCGTGGGGTGCGACGAACGTCGACCCGGACGTCCAGGACCTGTTCGTCGAGCTCCCCGACCCCGCCAATCCTGGCCGCTACATCTACAAGGGCGAGTCCCGCCCGTTCACGGTCCGGAGCGAAGTCATCCGGGTCGCCGGGGCCGATCCGGAGGTACTCGAGATCCGAGAAACGGTCCACGGCCCGATTCTCAACGACGTCGATGAGCGGCTGAAGGACGCTCCGCTGCTCGCGCTCCAGTGGGCCGCGACAAGCGGCGTGGACGGCACGTTCGAGTCGGTCTTCCGGCTGAACACCGCAGGCACCTTCGCGGAGTTTCGCGAGGCGATGAGGAGCTATGGCACGCCCTCTCAGAACTTCGTCTACGCCGACGCCGACGGCCACATCGGCTATCAGCTCCCGGGCGCCATCCCGATCCGGCGGGGCGGCGCCAACGGATTGCGGCCGGTTCCCGGAGACGGCGGCCTATACGACTGGCGCAGGGACATCCCCTTCGAGGACCTCCCCTGGCAGCTCGACCCCGCGTCGGGCTGGATCGTGACCGCGAACAACGCCCCCACGGGGCCGGGCTACGGGCGGTACCTCGGCGCCGGGTGGGACCCGGGCGATCGGGCGGCCGTCATCCTCGATCGCCTCGAGAAGCTGTCGGCCGACGGCCTGACGACCGACGAGATGGCCGGGATCCAGGCTGACACCGAGGTGCTCAGGGCCCGCCGGATCGTGCCGAAGCTCGCCGGCGCAGAGCCGACCACCGCGGACGGCAAAGCGCTGCTCGAGCTCGTCCAGGGCTGGGACTTCACTTGCGGCGAGGACAGCGCCGGGTGCGCTGCCTACCTCGCGTTCGAGCTCCGCCTCCTCGGGGCGATCTTCGACGACGACCTGGGACTGCTCGCCCGCGACTACGTCGGCGGCACGGCGTCGTGGCAGCTGCTCGAGAGGCTGCTCGACGACCCGGGCTCCGCGTGGTGGGACGACCCGCGCACGCCGTCCGTCCGGGAGACAGCCGGCGCGATCCTCGGCGCGGCCCTCGACCGGGCGAGTCGTGAGCTGCGCGACCTGATGGGCGAGCCCAGCACCTGGCGGTGGGGCCGGCTCCACACGATCACGTTCCGCGAAGAGACCCTCGGGATGAGTGGGATCGGGCCACTCGAGGCGTACTTCAACCGGGGCGCGGTGCCGGTCGCCGGCGCCGCAGGTGCGGTGAACAACAACTACTACCGGACGGACCGGGTGTACGCCGATCCGTACCACCCCGGTTACGAGCCGGTCGGCCTGGGAGAGGTGTTCGCGGTCACGAACGGGCCGTCGTACCGGTTGACGATCGACATGTCTCACCTCGACGGAGCGCGGATCATCCAGTCGACCGGCCAGAGCGGAAACCCGTTCGACGCCCACTACGGCGACCTGATCGAGACGTGGCGGACGGGCAAGGCTGTGCCGCTCCTCTTCACCCGCGCGGCCGTCGAGGCGACCGCCGACGCGACCCTGACCCTCACGCCGTGACCGACGTCGTCGTCGTCGGAGCAGGGACGATGGGCGCCTGGACCGCCCTCCGGGCCGTTCGGGCGGGTCGCTCGGTCACGCTGCTCGACGCGTACGGACCGGGCAACTCACGGGCGTCGTCCGGCGACGAGACACGGATCATCCGCTCGTCGCACGGCGAGGACACGTTCTACGCTCGCTGGTCACGAGCCTCGCGGGAAGCGTGGATCGTCCTCGGGCTGGCGATCGGCGAGCCGATCTTCGTGGAGGCGGGCGCCCTCTGGTTCGCCCGACGCGAGGACGGGTTCGAGTCCGCCTCGCTCCTTGCGCTGACCGGCCTCGGCATTCCCGTCGAGCGGCTCACGCCGGCGGAAGTGGCGGCGCGCTGGCCGGGGATCTCGGTCGACGACCTCGCCTTCGCGGTCCTCGAGCCGGAGGGCGGCCTCCTGCTCGCCCGTCGCGGCGTGGCGGCGACCGCCGCGCGCGCCGTGACCGAGGGGGCGACGCTGGAACTGGCCGAGGCCGTGCCGGGTCGGGTCGAAGGCGATCGGCTGATCGATGTCGTCGACGCGTCGGGCCGGCGCTGGCCCGGCAACCAGTTCGTGTTCGCTTGCGGACCGTGGCTGCCGAAGGTCTTCCCCGACGTTCTCGGGGAGGCGATCCGGGTGACGAAACAGGACGTCCACCTCCTGGGACCCCCGCCCGGCGACGACCGCTGGGATGCCCCCCGCTTCCCGTCCTGGGTCGACTACGACAGCGCCTTCTACGGGCTCGGCGCGGTCGACGGCCGCGGCGTCAAGGTCGCGACCGATTCGTACGGCGGGCCGTGGGATCCCGACTCCGGCGATCGGGTCGTTTCGCCGGAGTCCGTCGAGGCGGTCCGCGCCTACTGCCGGCGGCGCTTCCCGTCGCTCGCGACAGCTCCGGTCGTCGAGACCCGGGTCTGCCAGTACGAGACGACGTCCGATTCGCACTTCCTCATCGACCGGCATCCGGGGCTGTCCAACGCATGGCTCGCCGGCGGCGGGTCCGGGCACGGGTTCAAGCACGGGCCGGCGATCGGGCAGTACGTCGTGTCGCTGCTCGATGGCCACGAGCCGGCCGGCGAAGAGCTGCGGTTCTCGCTGCGGCGCGACGCCGCGGCCCCGGCGGGACTCCGGACGAGGGCGGACGCGTCGGGCTGACTTCCGGCCGGCCGTCCGGGCGCTAAGTGTTGACGGGCAGCGGCCCGTCCGGGACCTCGATGAAGATCCGGCCGTTCTCGACGATCACCGGGTAGAGGGCAAGCGGCAGCTCGGCCGGCGGGTCGAGTGGCTCGCCGGACTCGAGGTCGAAGCGCGACAGGTGGAGCGCGCAGGTCAGCGAGTCGCGGGTCAGGAAGCCCTTGTCGAGCTCGAAGTACTCGTGACTGCAGATCCCCTGCATCGCCCGGAGCTGCCCGTCAACGTTGACGACGAGGACCGGGTCGACGCCGTCGACCCAGGCCATCTTCATCGTCCCCTCGGGCACCTCGTCGACCGCGAGGAGGTCGATCCGCCTCACCTGATGCTGTCGCGCAGGTTCAGGCGGCGCTGGCCGAGGTGCCGCCACCGGCCGACCATCCCGCTGCCCATTTCGCCTCGAGCAGCTCGCGCAGCCGATCCTGGGCATCGCTCAGGGGAACGCGGGCGACGACCGGCTCGAGGAACCCGAGGACGATGAACTTGCGTGCCTCGTCCGGGGGGATGCCCCGCGACTCGAGGTAGAAGAGCTGGCCCTCGTCGATCGGCCCGACGGACGAGGAGTGCGCCGCGCGACGGCAGTCGGGCTGGTCGATCTCGAGCGATGGGATCGCCACCGCGCGCGCCTGCCTCGACAGGTTCATCCCGAACTCGCCGAGGAAGCTGTCGGTCCCGATCGCCGACCGCTCGATGACGATGAGGCCCTTCATGTAAGACCGCGACCGGTCGAGCAGGGCGCCCTTCGAGAGGAGGTTGCCGGTCGTGTCCCGGCCGATGTGGCGGGTGTACGAGGTGAGGTCGAACAGCTGGTCATTTGCACCGAAGACGATCTCGACCTGCTCGACGCTCGAGCGATCCCCGACCAGCCGATTGTCGACCCGCGAGCG
>JBBDZZ010000078.1:0-13062 GCA_040899885.1 Chloroflexota bacterium
ACCTCGAGTTCATCCCGATCACCGACGACGGCATCCTCCGGCTCGACGTCTTCGAGGTCCTCCTGCGTCTCAAGCCGAAGCTCGTCGCGTTCACCCACGTCTCGAACACGCTCGGCACGATCAATCCGGTCGCGGAGATGGTCGCGATGGCCCACGAGGCCGGCGCCCTCGTCCTCGTCGACGGGGCCCAGGCGGTCCCGCACGTGCCGGTCGACGTCCAGGCTCTCGGGGCGGATTTCTACGTCTTCAGCGGCCACAAGATGCTCGCCCCCACCGGATCCGGTGCCTTGTGGGCCCGCCGCGAGCTGCTCGAGGCGATGCCGCCGTTCATGGCCGGTGGCGAGATGATCCGCGAGGTCCACCTCCGCCGCTCCGAGTGGAACGACGTGCCCTGGAAGTTCGAGGCCGGCACGCCGGACATCGCGGCGGCGATCGGGCTCGGGGCGGCGGCCGAGTACCTCATGACCCTCGGCATGGGTCGGGTCCGCGAGCACGAGCGTGAGCTGCTCGAGTACGCGCTGGAGACGCTCCGGCGCGAGCTGCCGTCCCTCCAGCTCTACGGGCCGCTCGACGTCGACGTCCGCGGCGGTGTGATCCCGTTCAACGTCCCCGGCGTCCACCCGCACGACGTCGCCCAGGTCCTCGACCGGTTCGGGATCGCCGTCCGGGCGGGCCACCACTGCACGATGCCGCTCCACGAGCGGCTCGATCTGGCCGCGACGGCCCGGGCGAGCTTCAACGTGTACACAACTCGCGAGGACATCGACGCGCTCGTGGCGGGGCTGCGCGAGGTGGAGCGGGTCTTCGGCAGCTAGGCTCGGCAAATCCGACCATAGTGGTCGGAATTGCCCCCCCGCGCTAAACTCGAGGCTCGAATGGACGACCTCTACCGCGACTACATCCTCGAGCACTATCGGCGGCCCCATAACTTCGGGGTCATCGAGGATGCCACCGCGTCCTACGAGGGGGCCAACCCCCTGTGCGGTGACCGGATCACGATGATGCTGGGGGTCCGCGGCGGGGTCGTGGAGCGGGTCGGCTTCACCGGGCGCGGCTGCGCGATCAGCCAGGCGAGCGCCTCGCTCCTGACCGACGAGATCAAGGGCAAGCCGGTCGCCCAGGTGGCGGCCATGAGCAACGACGACGTCCTCGAGCTTCTCGGGATCGACATCAGCCCGGCGCGGCTGAAGTGCGCGGTCCTCTCGCTCGACACCCTCCAGCACGCCCTCGAGGACCTCGGCGAGAGCGAGACGCCGGGCGTTCCGGACGACTCCCCGAAGGCGCGGGCCGAGGCATGACCCGGCATCGCCTCCTGGGCCGGTGCAGGTGTCGCCGGCCGGCCTGACCGCCGGCGCGCCGTGACGGCGCCCCCACCCGCTATCTGATCGTTCCGCCCTGTCGCCACCGACAGCCTGTCGACCACCGGAGCACATGAGCCCGATGCCGAAGTCCTATCCAGATCTACTCCGCGAGGCCCGCGCCGACGTGCGCGAGGTCACGCCTGCGGAGGTCCAGGTCCTCCGCGAGTCCAAGAGTCCCCCGGTGGTCGTCGACGTCCGCGAGGCGTCCGAATGGGAGCAGGGCCATGTCCCCGGCGCCCAGCACATTTCGAAGAGCTACATCGAGCAGCAGATCGAGGCCGCCGCGCCCGACCGGGCCGCGCCGGTCGTCCTCTATTGCGCGGGCGGTGTCCGGTCGCTGTTCGCCGCGAAGACGCTCCAGGAGATGGGCTACTCGGACGTCGCCTCGATGAGCGGCGGCTTCCAGAAGTGGAAGACCGAGGGCCTGCCCTGGAAGATGCCGGCGACGCTCACCGCGGAGCAGAAGCAACGCTACAGCCGCCACCTGCTGATCCCCGAGGTCGGGATCGATGGCCAGGCGAAGCTGCTCGACTCGAAGGTCCTGCTGATCGGCGCGGGCGGGCTTGGCAGCCCCGCGGCGCTCTACCTCGCCGCGGCCGGTGTCGGGACGATCGGGATCGTCGACTTCGACGTCGTCGACCTGTCCAATCTCCAGCGCCAGATCATCCATGCGAACGACCGGATCGGCGAGAAGAAGGTCGAGTCGGCGCGGCGGACCATCACCGGCCTTAACCCCGACGTCAAGGTTGTCGCCCACGAGGAGATGCTCGTCGCCGACAACGTCGACCGGCTCATTGCCGGCTACGACGTCATCCTGGACGGCACCGACACGTTCGAGACCCGCTACCTCCTCAATGACGCGGCCGTCGCGGCAAACATCCCGGTCGTCCACGCGAGCGTCTTCCGGTTCGAGGGCCAGCTCACGACGTTCGTCCCGTTCGCAGGGCCGTGCTACCGCTGCCTCTACCCGACCCCGCCGCCGCCGGAGCTCGCCCCGGGCTGCTCCGTGGCCGGCGTCCTCGGCGTCGTGCCCGGGATCATGGGCCTGCTCCAGGCGAACGAGGTCCTCAAGCTCCTCCTCGGAATCGGCGAGACGCTCGTCGGGCGGCTGCTGCTGTTCGATGCACTCGACGCCACGTTCACCGAGCTGCGCCTCAAGCGAGATCCCGAGTGCCCCGTCTGCTCCGACAAGGCGGTCGCGGCCCGGAAGGCCGGCAAGCCACTCCCCGTCGCCACGGTGGGAGCGGACGAGCCGTTCGTGCTCGGAGGCCGGGCATGAGCGTCGTCCGCATCCCCACCGTCCTGCGCCCGCAGGTCGGGGGCGAGAAGCAGCTCGACCTGGAGGGCGCGACGGTCGCCCAGCTCGTCGACTCGCTCGTCGAGCGGTTTCCCGCGCTCCGCTCGCAGCTCCTGACCGAGAGCGGCGACCTCAACCGCTTCATCAACGTCTACGTCAACGGCCAGGACGTCCGCTACCTCCAGGGGCTCGCGACGCCGGTCGAGGCGCGAGACGAGGTCCGGCTGCTGCCGGCGATGGCGGGCGGTTGAAGATGGCGCTGTCGAAGCCGGAGGTCGTCCCACCGGACGGCCTCCGGCGGACGCCCCAGCACGATCACGCCCGCGCGCACGAGAGCCTCGCGCCCCACGGCGGACGGTACGAGGACATCCTCGACGCGATCGGCCACACGCCGATCGTCGAGATCCCGCGGATGTCACCGAACCCGGCTGTGCGCCTCTTCGGCAAGCTCGAGATGGTCAACCCGACCGGCTCGGTCAAGGACCGCGTCGCAAAGTATCTCGTCGACGATCTGGAGCGCCGCGGCCTCCTGGGGCCTGACTCGATCATCCTCGAGCCAACCTCCGGCAACACCGGGATCGCGCTCGCGATGATCGGCCGACGGAAGGGCTATCGGGTGGCGCTCGTCATGCCGGACAACGTCACGAACGAGCGGCGCCAGATGGCCGCGCTCTTCGGGGCGGAGGTCATCGACTCTCCGGGAGCGCTGGGCTCGAACGGGGCGATCGCGCTCGCGAAGCACCTGGTCGCGAAGGACGAGCGGTTCGTGATGCCCTACCAGTACGGCAACCCGGCGAACATCCAGGCCCACTACGAGACGACCGGACCGGAGGTCCTCGCCGACTGCCCGGAGGTCGACGTATTCGTGGCCGGCCTCGGGACGTCCGGGACCTTGATGGGCGTGGCCCGCTACATGCGCGAGGCGAAGCCGGGGGTCCGGATCGTCGCGGCCGAGCCTCTGCCCGGCGAGGCCGTCCAGGGCCTCCGGTCTTTGGATGAGGGCTTCGTTCCCGAGATCCTCGATCCGTCGCTGCTCGACG
The DNA here is from genome assembly GCA_040899885.1 of Chloroflexota bacterium. Lineage (GTDB taxonomy): Bacteria > Chloroflexota > Limnocylindria > Limnocylindrales > CSP1-4 > JACDAV01. Next base: position 3,699 of record JBBDZZ010000078.1, read on the forward strand.
CGAAGTACCTCGTGTCCAATCGGGACGCGATCGCAGCTTTGCGCGACCTCGTGTTCCGGGAGGGGATCTTCGCCGGGCCGTCGTCCGGGGCAGTCCTCGTGGCGGCGGCGCGCGAGGCGCAGCGGATGACCGGCGGGTCGATCGTCGCGCTGCTGCCCGACGGCGGGTGGAAGTACCTGTCTGCCGGCACCTACAGCCGGAACCTCGACGAGATGGAGGCGGACCTCGAGGGCGGAGTCAACTGGTGGTAGGGACGGCCTTCGCGTGGCCGTGGCTGCAATGCCCCCCTCCACCGATGACCGTCGGCTGCATACAAACGGGGAGGATCGGCGGTGAGTGACCAGCCTGGCGGGATAGATGCCGCCCCTCCCGCTGGTATTCCGCCGACGGTCATCGGCACAGACCCCCTGCATCCCGGCCCGGACTTTGCGCCGATCCCGGCAGCCCTCGTACAGCAGCTCATCAACCACGCCCGAGCCGAGTACCCGAACGAGGCCTGCGGCTTGATCGTCGGGGACCGGCCGGCGCCCGACGGGGGAGTCCCCCTTCGGTTCGAACCGACGCGGAACGTGTCGGGATCCCCGTACCGCTACGAGATCCACCCGGACGACCTGCTCCGGCTGACGATCGAGACCGACGACGCCGGCGAGGCGTTTTGGGGAATCGTCCACTCCCACACCCACACCCCCGCCCGCCCATCGCCGACGGACACCGGCCTGGCGTTCTATCCCGAAGCGCTATACGTCCTCGTGTCGCTGTCCCCCGACGAGGCCGAGCCGTCGACCGTGCTGCCGAGTGTCCGGGCCTGGCGGATCATCGACGGCGACGAGTTCGAGGTGGAGCTGCGGGTCACGACGTGAGCGATGGTGCTCCGGGCGATCCCAAGCGCCTCGTCGCGGCGGGTTACGACGCGATGGCCCAGCGGTATCTCGAGTGGAGCGGCCTTCGCCCGTCGGCCGTGCGCCTCCACTACCTCCAGCGGGCGGTGGATCTCATTCCATTGGGCGCCGACGTGCTCGAGCTGGGTTGTGGCGCGGGTATCCCGATGACTCGGGCGCTGGCAGCCGAGCGGCGGGTCACGGGCGTCGACATCTCCGCGGTCCAGGTCGAGCTGGCTCGCCGAAACGTGCCCGCGGCAACGATCCTGCAGGCGGACATGACGACGCTTGAGCTTCCACCGGCCTCGTTCGACGCGGTCGTCGCGTTCTACTCGCTGACGCACGTGCCACGCGACGAGCAGCCGGAGCTCCTCCGCCGGATCCGTGGCTGGCTTCGGCCGGGCGGAGTCTTCCTCGGCTCGATGGGCGCGGACTCGTCGCCCGACGAGGTCGAGGACGACTGGCTCGGCGTCCCGATGTTCTTCAGCCACTTCGGGGCGAGGCGGAACCGGAGGTTGGTCGAGGAAGCCGGCCTCGACGTCGAGGAGGCCAAGATCCGAATCGAGCCGGAGGACCGGCACGATGCGCGCTTCCTCTGGATCGTCGCCCGGGCTCCGCGCGCATGAGCGGTCGCGCAGCCGACTTTGTCCGGCGGTCGACGTGATCGAGACGTCATTCCTGTTGCTCGTCGTCCGCGCTCGCGGCCGCTGAGGGGCCCCGGCGCGGCGGTAGGATACAGGCGGGCCGTATCGCACTGGAGGAACCCGCGATGGATGGTCGGTGGCTGCGCGTCATCGCCGCTCTAATCGTGTTCGGGATCGCCACGGCGGTCGGGGTGCTCGTATTCGGGCGGTTCGACGACACAACCCGCGTCGATCCGATCGCGGGCAACCTGACAACCGCCGATTCGTGGGCGCTGATCCTCACCATCGCGACGATTCTCGCCGCGGTCACCTACTTCGGACTCGAGCTCGTCCAGACGGGTCGGCTGGCGTCGATCGAGGGCCAATTCGCGACACGGACATTCGCCCTGATGCCGGTCGCCATCGCGCTGAATATCGTCCTCGGCGGAGCGGTCGCGAACGCGATCAAGCTGCCGATCTACCTCGACTCGATCGGCACGATCCTCGTCGGTGTTCTGTGCGGCCCGATCGCGGGTGCCCTGACCGGCGGCTTGACGAATCTCCTCTGGTCGTACGTGATCCCGCCGCCTTTCCAGTCAGCGTCCGCGGCCGGATTTGCCGTCACGGCCGTGGTCATTGGACTCATCGCCGGCGTCGTCGGGCGTGCCGGGCTTCTGCGTCCGCGTCCCAACCGCCCGTCGCGCGAGCTATTAATCGGAGGCGTGATCACGATCGGGGTCATCCTGCTGATGTCGTACCTCGCGGTGCTCGGCTACCGCCAGGTGTTCCAGGCGAACCCACAGCTCGCGCCAGAAAATGCCAGCACCGTCCTCGTGATCCTGGGCTGGATCGCGATTGGCCTGGTGGCGCTCACTGTTGTCGGCCTCGCCTACCTGCTGGCGATCCGCCGCGACCTGACGGCGGCGTACGTCGTCGTCTGCGGGGTCGTGACCGGGATCGTCGCTGCGCTGATCAGTGCGCCAATCGCGGCCGGCGTCTACGGCGGCGTCACTGGCTCGGGCACCGACTTCCTCGTGGCCGCATTCCGCCAGGCTGGGGCGGACGTCCGGGCGGCGACGCTCGGACAGGGCCTGATCAGCGACCCGATCGACAAGGTGGTGACGTTCTTCGTCGTCTACGTCATCCTCAACGCGATGGCCCGGCGGACCAAGGCGCGCTTCCCGCAGGGCGAGCGGCTGCTCGACGCCGGCGACGTCCAGGAGGCGTACGCCTGACCGACGCCGCCGACCCCCGAGTCCCGGCCTCGATCGGACGGCCGGGACCAAGCCCGTACCACCGGCTCAACCCGCTCACGAAGCTGACCGCCGCCGTCGCGACGAGCGTCGCCGCATTCGTCGTGGGCGGAATCGTGGGCCCGCTCGTCCTCGTCGCAGTGGCCGTCCTCGCGCCGGCGATCGTCGCGGGTGTCCTGCGGGCCCTGGTCCGCACGGTCGTGCTGCTGGCGCTGGCGATCGCGATCAGCGTCGTCGTCATCAACGTCTTGTTCTTCCCGGCCGGCGAGCAGGTCCTCTTCCGGATTGGGCCGATCACGGCCACGGCGGAGGGGCTCGCGTTTGCGCTCGAGGTCGTCGCGCGGATCGTCGCGATCTCCGGTGCGATCACCCTCTTCTACCTGACGACCACGCCTGCCGAGCTGACGATTGACCTCGAACGACGGGGGGTCCCGCCGCGGCTCGCGTTCGTCGCCAGCTCGTCGGTTCAAACGGTGCCCACGATGGTCGACCGCGCGGTCGCGATCACAGCCGCCCAGCGTGCCCGCGGCCTCGACACCGAGGGCAGCATCGGCGCCCGCCTCCGCGGCATCGTCCCGATCGTGGGCCCTGTCATCCTCGGCGCGATCGGCGAGGTCGAGAAGCGGACGATGGCGCTCGAGGCCCGCGGGTTCAGCCGGCCGGGACGCCGGACCTTGCTCTGGCACCCGGCCGATTCGCCGTTGCAGCGCCTGGCCCGCTGGCTGATGGTCCTCGCGATCCCCGTGTTCGTCCTCGCCCGCGCCGCCGGTTGGCTCGGCTGACGTGGCTCGATGCTGACCGTCAACGGCCTGTCTTATCGCCACGCCGGCGCTCTACGGCCGTCGCTCCTCGACGTCGACTTGGTGCTCGGCGACGGCGAGGTCCTCGGTGTCATCGGGGCGAACGACTCGGGCAAGACGACGCTCTGCCTCGTGCTCGCCGGGCTCGCGCCGCGGATCGTCGGCGGGACGCTGTCCGGCCGGCTTTCGATCGACGGCGTCGACGCGGGGTCGCTCCGCATGCACGACCTGCCGGCGCTCGTGGGCATCGGCTTCGACGATCCGGCGACCCAGCTGTCCGGCGTGGCCGCAACGGTCTTCGAGGAGGTCGCCTTCGGGCCGGCCAACCTGGGCGTGCCGCGCGACGAGCTGATCGACCGCACCGCCAACGCGCTCGAGGCTCTCGCGATCTCGCACCTCGCCGAGCGCGATCCAGCGAGACTTTCCGGCGGCCAGCAACAGCTCGTCGCGATCGCTTCGATCCTCGCCCTGCGGCCGCGCCACGTCGTTCTCGACGAGCCCACCGCCCAGCTCGACCCGTCCGGGACGGCGCTCGTCGGCGATGCCCTCGAGCGCCTCGCCGGGCAGGGCGTGTCGATCCTCGTGGTCGAGCACAAGACCGATCTCCTGGCCCGGATTGCGAGCCGGGTCGTGGCGCTCGACGGTGGCCGGGTCGTGCTCGAGGGGCCCGCCAAGGAGGTCCTCGCGGACCCGGCGCTCGTCGATCTCGGCGTCGCGCCGCCGAGCGACGTCCGGCTGCGGCGCGCGCTCGTGACCGCCCTCCTCGACCCGACCCAGCTCGAGGGGGCACGAGCGTGACCGACATCCGGGTCGAGGGCCTCGTCCACGTCTACGAGGGCGGTGTCCGGGCGCTCGACGGCGTCGACCTCGCGATCGGCGCCGGAGAACGGGTCGCGCTCATCGGCCAGAACGGGTCCGGCAAGACGACGCTCGTCCGCCACTTCGACGGCCTGCTCCGGCCGACCTCCGGGCGCGTGCTCGTCGGCGGTGTGGATGCGGCCGAGCGGACGGTCGCGCAGCTCGCCCGTGAGGTGGGCCTCGTGTTCCAGGATCCGGATCGGCAGATCTTCGCGTCGACGGTGCGCGGCGAGGTCGAGTTTGGGCCGCGGAACCTCGGGCTGCGGGGGGCGGCATTGCGGTCCGCCGTTGGCGAGGCACTGGCCGCGACCGGCCTCGAGAAGGCGGCCGATCTGAACCCGTACGACCTCGGGACCTCGCGGCGGAAGCTCCTCGCACTCGCCTCCGTGCTCGCGATGGGCACGGCCGTCGTCGTCCTCGACGAGCCGACGACCGGTCAGGACATGCGCGGCATGGCGATCGTCGAGGAGATCGTGGGGACTGTGCAAGCCGCTGGTCGGACGGTGATCGCGATCAGCCACGACATGCGGTTCGTCGCCGAGCGGTTCGAGCGGATCGTCGTCATGCGCCAGGGTCGGGTCGTGCTCGACGGATCGCCCTCTGAGGTCTTCGCCGCCGATCACTGGGAGACGCTGCGGTCGACCTTCGTCGAGCCGCCGCTGCCGGCCATCCTCGGCGCCCGGCTGAAGCTGGGCGCGACGCCGACCGACAGGGCCCTCGTCAGCGCGTTGAAGTCGCGGGGCTGACCACCCGGGCGAGGTCTCCGACCCGCTCGACGAACCGGTCGAGGAATTTCGCGGCGTCTCCCTCGACAGCCACGTCGAGGTTCGGTGGCCGCTTCCAGGAGCGCCGCCAGTCCGTGACGGTCTCGCCACTCGTCAGCGTCCCGTGGAGCTCGACGTCGACTGTGAGAGCCTCCGTCCGGACGAGGCTCCGATCGAGGGCCGCGGCGACGGCGAACGGGTCGTGGATGAACGCGCCGTAGAAGCCGTCGTTGCGGCTGTGGAACTCCATGTAGAACCGCAGTGCGTCGGCGATGAACCGGACGACCGGGTTCCCGGCAACCGAGCTGCTCGCGTGCATCGGCTCCTCGCCCCGGGCAAGCGCGATCGAGTCATCGGGGGTTGAGCCCGCGCGGCGGGCGAGGGCGACGACGTGGTCGGGCGTGATCTTGGCCCGCTCCGTGACGTCGAGCCCCATCGCGAGCGGGCGCGAGGTGCCTTCGCGGGCGGCCTCTTCCCAGGCGTTGAAGGCCACCTTCGCAGCCTCCGGATCGACGTGGATGTTCCACTCCGTCGTGGGCGCGGTGTTGCCGGGCGAGCGGTACGAGCCGCCCATCAGGACCCATGCCTTGAGGAGACGCGGCAGTTCGGGCTCACGGACGAGCGCGACGGCGAGGTTCGTCAGCGGGCCGAGCGCGACGAGCGTCAGCTCCCCGGGACGGCGGCGTGCCTCCTCCACGATGAGATCGCTCGCGTGGCGCCGGCTCATCGCGTACCGGGCCGGGTGCAGCTCCGCGTAGCCAAGCCCGCGCGGGCCGTGCGTCTCGGGCGTCGTCTCGAGCGGGCGAACCAGTGGGACCTCGCGCCCGAGCGCGACCTCGATGTCGGCGCGCCCGGCGAGCTCGAGGACGGCCCTGGTGTTCTCCGCGACCTGGCGCGCGTCGACATTGCCCGCCACGCAGGTCACGGCCACGATCTCCGCGTCCGGTGACCCAACGGCGTACAGCAGGGCCATCGCGTCGTCGATCCCGGTGTCGACGTCGAGGATCAGCGGAACGGGATCGGGCATCGGCTGATGCTACGGCAGATGGAGTTCGTGACTTCGCCGGCGAGTCAAATTGCGCCTCAGCCAGCGTGGTCGCGAGCTGGGAGTGCACCCTCGCGTGCCGATCGTGCACGTTCACCCACGGATTGACTCAATGAGCGTGTCGGTGGTGTTCGGATAAGGGCGGACGAAGCCCCGTTCGTTCTACTGGAGCCATGATCGCGCCGCGGAGATCCTCCCTGACCGAGCGGCGACTCGAGGTGCGCTTCGGGCAAGCCAGTCTGGAGACGAGGCGGGCGCTCGGCTGGTCGCAGCGGGATTTGGCACGGAAGTGCGGCCTCTCGCAGACGCTCATCTGGCGCGTCGAAACGGCCTCAGCACCGCTGTCGGTCAATGTGATGGCCCGGATCGCGGATGCCCTCGGCCTCGAGGTGGAGCTCTCAATTCGCCTCCCGTTCATTGCCGGGCGTCCCCAGCGAGACGCGGCCCACGCCCGATGCATGGACTATGTCCAGCGGCGGCTCGAAGCGGCCGAGTGGCTGGTGGAACGTGAGGTCGAGATCGTTCACGGTCGATCACATGGCTGGATCGACCTCCTGGGTTTCGATCCCCGCACCCGCACGTTGCTGATCGTCGAAATCAAGACGGAGATCGAGGATCTGGGTCGCATTGAGCGAAGTCTCGCCTGGTATGGGCGAGAGGCCTGGGCATCGGCGAAGCGTCTCGGATGGCGCCCGGCCCGGACCGCGACCTGGCTTCTCGTACTGGCGACCGACGTCAACGACGATCGGATCCGTGCCAACCGGGAGGGGCTGGCGGCGGCATTCCCAGGTCGCGCCACGGAAGCACACGCAGCTCTCTCGCGTCAAGCAGCATGCCCGCCGAGAGCACTGGCTCTGATCGATCCGCGGAGTCGTCGGAAACAGTGGCTCATCCGCTGCCGGGTGGATGGCCGGCGCTCGCTCGCGCCCTATCCCAACTATGCGGGGTTCATGCGCCGGGCGAGTTAGCCGACGTCCACCTCGGTGATCCGCCGGCCCGTCACGGTGCGCATGTCCGGAGTCCATCGCCCGGGGCGGGATTGTCGACCTACACTCCCCGGATGAGCCGCGCGACGCTGGTGATCCTCCCGTACGAGCGACGGCCCCCTGCCGTCGAGGACTGGGACCCGTCCGTCGTCGAGGTCGCGGCCCGCATCGCCGGGCTCGTTGCCGAACGCCGGCCCGACCTCGTCGTCGACCATATCGGTAGCAGCGCGGTGCCCGGTCTGCCCGGCAAGAATGTCGTCGACCTGGGAATCGAGGCCAACCAGGCCGACGTGCTCGGGGTGGCCGACCTCCTCGCCGATCTCGGCTTCGAGCGCCAGTCCGGCCCGCAATCGTTCCCGCCGACCCGCCCGCTGCTGCTCGGCTCGATCGACCACGACGGCCGGCGTTATCGGATCCACGCCCACGTCCATCCTCGCGGCCATCGGGTCTGGGGCCAGGAGCACGCCCGCGACCTCGGCTTCCGCGACGCCCTGAGGGCCGACCCCGCCCTTCGCGAGGACTACGCGGCGCGCAAGCGGGCGATCGTCGCCGGTCCTGTGGCGAACTCGGTCCGATATTCGCTGGCGAAGACCGAGTGGATCCGCGGCACCCTCGAGCGGCTCGGGCTCGCGGACCCGCCGATCCTGCCGCCGGCGACGATCGGCGTGCTCGGCGGCGGGCAGCTCGGCCGGATGCTGGGGATTGCCGCTCGGCAGCTCGGGTACCGGTTCGTCGTCCTCGACCCGGACCCAGCCTGCCCTGCCTCAGCTGTGGCCGACCGGGTCGTCACCGGAGCGTACGACGACACTCGGGCGGCACTCGCGCTGGCGTCCAGTTCGGATGTCGTCACAGTGGAGCTCGAGCACGTGGGGCTGGAGGTCGTCACCCGGCTCGACCACGACTGGCCCGTTCGCCCAGGTGTATGGGCTGTCGCGGCGACCCAGGACCGGGTCGCGGAGCGGCGCTTCCTCGAGGCGGAGGGTGCGGCGGTCGCGGAATGGCGGGAGGTGCGCGACCAAGTGGAGCTGGTCCGGGCAACGGCCGAGCTGGGGCTGCCGCTCCGCCTGAAGGCCGCGCGCGGTGGGTACGACGGCCGCGGTCAGGTCGGGCTCGCGTCCGCGGGCGAGCTCGCTCGCGCTCTCGGACGGATCGGCGCAGGGCCGGATCGGCCGGCGGTCGCGGAGCGGGAGCTCGCGTTCGAGGCCGAGCTCTCGGTCGTCTGCGCCCGGGGTGTGGACGGCCGCGCCGTTACGTTCCCGGTGGCCCAGAACCGCCATGTCGAGGGGATCCTCGTCGAATCCGTCGCGCCAGCGGCGATCCCGACTGCGGTGGCCACCGAGGCGTCCGAGCTCGCGATGCGGCTCGCGGAGGGCCTCGACCTCGTCGGGACGCTGACCGTGGAGCTCTTCCTCATGCCCGACGGCTCGCTGGTCGTCAACGAGCTCGCGCCGCGGGTTCACAACAGCGCCCACTGGTCGATCGAGGGGGCGACGACATCCCAGTTCGAGCAGCACGTCAGGGCGATCTGCGGCTTGCCGCTCGGGTCGGTCGAGATGCGAGCCGGAGGTGTGGCGACGGTCAACCTGCTCGGCAGCGGCCCGGACCGCGAGGCGCGCGCCTCCGGCCTGGACCGAGCACTCGCCCGGCCCGGGGTCCACGTGCACCTCTACGACAAGCGGCGCGTCTTCGAGCGTCGCAAGATGGGCCACGTGACCGCGCTGGGGGCGACGGTCGACAGGGCGCTCGAGAGAGCGCACGCGGCGGCGGAGGAGATCCGGTGGGAGACGTGACGGTGGAGCGGCCGGTCATCGGGATCGTCGGCGGCAGCCGGTCGGACTTCCCGACCCTCGAAAAGGCATGCGCCCTCCTGAACATGCTCGACGTTCCGAACGAGATGCGGGTCGTGTCGGCGCACCGGACGCCCGATCACCTGTTCCGGTACGCGGAAGAGGCGGCAGGCCGAGGCTTGCGGGTACTCATCGCCGGGGCGGGCGGCGCCGCACACCTACCCGGCATGCTCGCCGCGAAGACGCTCCTGCCGGTCATTGGCGTGCCGATCCCGACGCAGCACCTCGGCGGGCTCGACTCGCTCCTGAGCATCGTCCAGATGCCGCGCGGGATCCCGGTGGCGACGGTCGCGATCGGCAACGCGGAGAA
>JBBDZZ010000078.1:13162-18662 GCA_040899885.1 Chloroflexota bacterium
CGCCGGCCGAGGTCCGTGGCCATCCTGGGCGGTAGTGGCCGCGAGCCGCCGACGACGCCGAGGAACGCCCGCTTCACCCGCCCGTCGCGGATGAGCGACCCGAGGATCCGCCGCGCGGTCGCGTCGATCGGGACCGCGAGGCCCAGGCCGATCCCGGCGACCGCCGTGTTGATCCCGACGACCCGGCCGCGCGAATCGGCGAGGGCTCCGCCCGAATTGCCGGGGTTCAAAGCAGCGTCCGTCTGGATGACGTTCTCGACGAGCCGGCTCGTCTGGCCGTCGCGCGTCGTGAGGGACCGCCCGAGCGCGCTGACGACCCCCGCCGTCACCGTGCCCGCGAACCCAAGCGGGTTGCCGATCGCGACAACGAGATGCCCAACCTTGAGCTTGGCCGCGTCGCCGAGCTTGGCCGGGACGAGGTCGCCGTCGGTCGATCGGAGCACGGCCAGGTCCGTCAATGGGGCGCGGCCGACGACCCGGAACTCACGCTCCGTCCCATCGGTGAACGTGGCGGTCCCGCGATCGGTGCCCGCAACGACGTGGGCGGACGTGGCGATGAAGCCGTCCGGGGTGAACGCGACGCCCGAGCCGGCGCCGCCCGCTGACCACGAGCCCATCTGGCGCGAGACGCGCAGGCTGGCGACCGACGGGATCAGCGCCTCGGCGACGGCGCTCACCGCCGCCGAGTACGCGTCGAGCAGGGCCGAGTCGTCCTCGTCCGGACCGGCCGCGACGGGGTCGCGTGCCTCTTCGATCGGTTCGGCGACCACGGTCAGGCCTCCCCGGCCACCGCGGTACCACCGACCGCGATCGTCCGATCCTCGGTTCCACGGACGATCTTCACCTCGTAGGTGTCGCCCGCGGCCGCGAGGGCCTCGAACAGTTCGTCTGCATCGGTCACGGCCTTCCCGGCCGCCTCGACGATCAGGTCACCCTCGCGGATGCCCGCCTTGTCGGCGAGGCTGCCGTCCTCGACCCCTCGGACGAGCAGGCCATCCCGCTCCGGCAGGCCCACGGACGACCGAAGCCGGCGGGCGACGTGGGATGGCGCCACGGCCACTCCCAGCCGGGGTCGGCTCACCGACTCGCCGCGGCCCAGCGCGTCGATCCTCTCGCGGAGTGCGGCGTCAGCCGGCAGCGCCAGGTAGAAGCCCTCGCCGAGCCGGTTCGTGTTGATCGCGAGCAGGCGACCCTTCGCGTCGACGATCGGTCCCCCGGACGAGCCGGGCGCCATCGGCGCGGTGTGCTCGACGCTCCCGGCGATCCGGCGTCCGCCGGGGCCTCGGAACGCGCGGGCCACCGCGGATACGGTGCCGAACGTAACGCGGGCGCCGCCGCCCTGGGTGGCGGACGCCCCGAACACGACCGCTCCTGGCTCGGCTGCCGCGCCATCGCCCCATTCCAGGGGCTTCGCCGCCGCGGTGTCGACGTCCACGACCGCCAGGTCGCCATCGACGTCGATGCCGGCGAGCCGGCCCTTCGTCGAGCGCCCATCGGCGAACGTGACCGTGACCTCGTCGCCCCGGATGTTGTGGGCGTTGGTCAGGACCTTGCCCTTGGCGAGGACGACGCCCGAGCCCCGCTGGCGGGACCCGATGCCGACGACGGTTGGGCCGACCTTCGCGGCGACGCTTGAGATGGCGGACTGAAGCTCTTCGATTGCGCTCATGGTGGGTTCGGACTCCGCGGCTTGTTCGAGTGGATAGACTTGTACCTTGCAACTTACTACTAACAGGGGAGACCTTGCAAGCCCGACCGTCGCCTACGATTGGCGCGATGACCGAAACCAGCTCCACCCGACCGCTTGAGGCCGCGCTCGATCGCGTCGGCGACCGCTGGAGCCTGCTGCTGGTCGAGGCCCTCCTCGACGGGTCCCGCCGGTTCGGCGAGATCCAGGAGCTCCTGCCGGGCATCGCCCCGAACATCCTCACCGACCGGCTGCGTCGTCTCGAGCGGGAAGGCGTCCTCGTCGCCCGGCCCTACCAGCAGCGGCCGCCCCGGATGGAGTACACGCTCACCGCCGCCGGGCACGACCTGGCCGGAGCGCTCCGGCTGCTCGCCGACTGGGGCGGTCGCCGGTCCGACCACGGCGACCCGCTCCGCCACGCGCTGTGCGGGACGCCGCTCGAGGCCCGCTGGTACTGCCCGACGTGCAGCCAGCCGGTCTCCGACAGCGAGGCGCCGGAGACGCGGGTCGTCTGAGGGTCGTCGCGAGCCGCCGCCTGGGGGTCTCGGCCCTCCCATTGTTGAGACATTCGTCCAGCCAATAGTCATAACATTCGCTTGACGAGTGAGCGAATCTATACTACTATCCGGCGAATGAATTCGCTCGCAACCCCCAACAATCTCTACATCGCCCATACGATCACCGATATCGCCCAGGATCAGCTTGACGAATGGAGTCGGGTAATTGCGGAAGGGCCGCCCTTGCCGCCGGTGCGCTGGCACCTGCGACGTGACGCCTACCTCCGACACGCTGCGATCGGGGCGTCCATCCGGATTGAGGGCAACTCGCTGTCAAACGCGCAGACGGATGCGCTGCTTGAGGGCGAGCGCGTCGATGCTCCGCCAACCCAACGACTAGAGGCTCGAAACTACGACAACGCCCTCGGCCTCGCGTCACGCTTTGCCCAAGACCCGGCGTTCGAGTGGTCGGAGATGGTGTTCCGGGTTGTCAATGGCGCGGTCATGCGCGACCTGGAGGGCGACTCCCAGGGACGCTATCGCGACGGTCCCGTTGCCGTAGGAACCGCATACCAAGCACCGGACCACCGCGCTGTTCCTGGGTTGATGCAGTCCCTTGTCGAGTGGCTACCAACGGCCGAAGTCCATCCCTTGGTGCGCACCGCCCTTCTGCACTTGAACCTCGTGGCGATCCACCCTTGGCTCAACGGCAATGGGCGCTCGGCCCGGATCCTGAGCCAACTCGAACTGATGCGAACGGTCGGCGCCCCTGAGCTGATCAGCATCGAGCCTGCGCTGGAAGAGCAGCAGGACGCGTACTTCGCACGGATCCGCGACGCTGTTGGCCCGAACTACGCGCCGGATCGTCACTCTGCGACCGAGTGGATCGAGTGGTACGTCGGGCTACACACCGCGCGCTTGGACGAGGGACAGCGTCTCAATCACGCGACTATGCACGACATCGTCAGCGTTCTTGGCGCGCTAGAGCGGCGTGGAGATCCGTCGGATTGGGGACCGCTCATCCACCTCGCCGCGTTCGGGCCGTTCGTCACGCGGCAGGTGATGCACGCGTATGGCAACTCCCCCTCCGCTGCTCGGGCGCTGATCGCCCGGCTCGTCGCGGCTGGGTGGATCGAGCCGCACGGACAGACCCGGGGTCGACACTATCTCGGTACTGAGCGGGTTGCCGCTTTGCAGCTTCGGGGCCCGGAGCTGCTGCGCCGCTCCGGCGCGCCGACGCTAGGTCTCGATGTCGCCTAACCCCCTTAGGCCCGAAACGCTGGTCCCGCGCGGGCGGTCAGGCCGTGACCGGCGGAGGCGCCGCCGCCGCGCCCGCCTCTGCCTTCCGGTGCTCCCGGATGTGAAGCGCGAGGTCGATCGCGATCTTGATCGCGACAAGGACGATCACCGACCCGATCGGGCTGCCGAGCGAGATGCTCAGCATCCCGCCGACGATGATTGTCAGGTGGAGCGCGACGAGCCTCGCGTAGGGGGCGAACATCAGCAGACCGAGCCTCGCCGTGCGGTACTCGCCGCGGCCCAGGTAGTTGAATACGAACGACGCGCCGTGGCTGATCGCGAGGGCGACCGCGCCCCAGGCCACCAGGTCCAGCCGAGGCCCGGCGACCTCCTCATCGAGGCCGATGAAGCTCCCGTCCGGGGAGATCGGCGGAGTGCCGGCGCCGAGCCCGCCGAGCCCGATGATCGTCGGCAGGCTCAGGACGAACACCCCGTGGACTACCCAGAAGATCCCGTAGTGGACGATGAAGAACGGGATCAACGTCAGCCGGGAGGCGGCCGTCACCGTCTCGGGGTCACCGGAGCGGGTGTCGAGCGGGCCCTGGGCGAGGGCCATCTTCAGGACATTGAAGACGCCGACGATCCCGTTCTCGAGCCAGTAGAGGATGAGCAGCGTGAAGACATCCCAGCCCCAGAACAGGGCGCCGGCGAGCGGGATGAGGTTGACGACGATGAGTAGCGCGATCGCCACCGGCGACGAACTCGACCGGTAGATCCGCACCAAGCGCTCCACGCCGACACTCTAGCCGGGGCCATAGGGCCGTGAGCCGTACACTCGGGCGGATGGACGATGAGCGCTGGGAGCCGGGCATGCCGGCCCTCGACAGGCAGGCGGTGCGCCCCCTCCCGCCCAGCCTGGCGGCGCAGCGTCCCCGCTCCGTCCCGGAGATCGCCCCGACGCCGCTCCAGCGCCACTTCATCAATCTGTCGGTCGTGGCACTCGTCGCGGGCGCGATCGCGATCACGGCACTCGAGCTCGGCGCGCCGCTCGGGCATCCGCTCGTCAAGCTGTGCGTGCTGGTCGCGGCACCGATCCTCCTGCTGACCACGGCCGACGCCGCGGTCCGGATCTGGCGCTCGGCCTGGGCGTGGATGCCGGTCGACCGCGGACGCGGCCTCTTCCGGCTAGCCTGGCTCGGGGCCGCGGCGGCGTTCGTCGTGGCGATTCTCGCGTTCGCGGCCGCGGTCCTCACGGCGTGACCCGCGGTCCCGACGCCCGCTCCACGGACATCGACTCCGGGCGGGGTGTGCCGGCGTGGTTGGCCGCATCGCTCAACTACTGCTCGCGTTGCGGTGCGGAGCTTCGGTTCGGGTCGGTCGAGGGAGAGGATCGCGACAGGCTCGCCTGCTCGGTCTGCGGCCACGTCGCGTACGTCAACCCGCGCCTCGTCGTGACGACGATCCCGGTGACCGACGGCGGCAAGGTCGTCCTGCTGCGGCGGGGCATCGAGCCCGGCCGTGGGTCATGGGCCCAGCCGGGTGGCTTCCTCGAGGTCGACGAGACGGTCGCCGAGGCGGCGATCCGCGAGACGTTCGAGGAGACAGGGTTGACCGTCGCGCCGGGCGAAATCGTTGGCCTCTACACGCGCCTCGAGGCGGCCGTCGTCGTCATCGCGTTCGAGGCGCGGGTGACCGCCGGTTCATTCACCCCGAACCCCGAGGCGCTCGAGATCCAGGAATTCGACCCGGCCGACATCCCGTGGAGCGGGATCGCGTTCAAGACGACGCACTGGGCGCTCCGCGACTGGCTCCACCGGCGCCACCCGGACCTCTCGCCGGGCGCTTTCGCGACTCCCCAGGACTGAGCGTGGTCAGCCGAGGTCGACGAAGACGTTCTTGACCTCGGTGTAGAGGTCGAGCGCGTGCATGCCGAGCTCCCGCCCGATGCCCGACATCTTGTAGCCGCCGAACGGCGCCTCCGTGTGGACGGAGCTGTTCGAGTTCACGCTGATGACGCCCGCCTGGAGCGCCTTGGCCGCGCGCAGCGCGCGACCTACGTCGCGGCTCCAGATCGATC
>JBBDZZ010000079.1:0-15111 GCA_040899885.1 Chloroflexota bacterium
TCCGCCACGCGGCGATGGCGATCGCCGCGACGATCAGCCCGACGACAACGGCCACCCAGCGGTGGAGCACGTGAGCCACGGCCTGTTCGCCGGCGAGCGGCGGGAGCAGGGTCCCGCCCATGAGCGGCCAGTCCGGGAAGACGTTCCACGCGTTCGCCGCGGTGACATTCGACCCGAACAGGAGGAGAGCAAACGTCGCAACTGCCCCGAACGCCGCGAGGAGCGTGAACCGCTGGCGCGACCCGCGACCACCGATCCGGGCCGGGTAGAGCGACCGGACGAGGACGTACACGAGGAGCCCCACCAGCGCCATCGCCGCGGCGAGATGGGCGGTTACGGACTCGCCGGAGTTGCCGAGACGCACGGTTTCGCGGCCGAGCCACCCCTGGTAACCGACGAGCGCGACCGCGGCGAGGGACGGCCAGACGATCGACGGCCGGTCGCGATGGTCGCGCATCGCGATCGCGGCCATCGCCACGATCAGCAGGCCGATCACGACCGCGACCGTCCGGTGGAGCCATTCGATCCAGACCTGGAAGCCCTGGTCGAGGGACGGCAGGAACTGGCCATCGAAACAGCCCGGCCAGTGCGGGCAGGCGGTCCCCGAGTCGGTCGCACGCACGACGACGCCGATCGTGACGAGCAGGAACGTCGTCGCTACGGACGCGGCCGCGAGCTTCTGGAATCGGGTCACCGAACCTCCTGGCCCGCCGGGGAGCGTGGGCGCGGCGATTGTACCGCCAGGCTCAGCCTCTCCCCGAAGGCACAGGAGAGCGACCGCGGGTACGCTTTGGGAGCATGCGCGTCCCTCGCACCACCGTCACGGTTCTTCTTGCCCTGCTCATCGCCGGCTGCGGCATGACGGTCGAGGCTCCCTCGACTCCCCCGCCGACGCCGTCACCGTCGCCGACCCTCGGCCCGCCCCCGACCGACTGCCCGGCCGAGCCCGATCCGGGCGCGGTCGCCGGCTGGGACGTCGCGGCCCAGACACCGAGCGTCTTCCCGGTCCTCGCCACGATGCGGCTGACCTGCGGCTCGAACCGGATCGTCATCGGTCTGCTCGGCCCGGACAACCGCCCTGTCGCCCAGCCGGATCGGTCGCTCCGAGCGCGCTTCTTCGATCTCTCGGCGGACCCGGAGACACCCACCGGCGAGGCGGTCGGGCTGTTCACGTGGACGATCGAGGGCACGAGCGGCGTCTACATCCTGTCGACCGACTTCGCCCACGCCGGCGCCTGGGGCGTCGAGATCGTCACCCAGCCGCGCGGCGGTCCCGAGGAGACGATCAGGCTGCGCCTCGACGTTGCCACGGAGATCCCCACGGTCCGGGTCGGCCAGAAGGCGCCCGAATCGGACACGCCCACAGCGGCGGACTTCGGGGGCGATCTCGCACTGCTCTCGACCGACGACGAGCCCGAGGCGTCCTTCTACGACACGTCGGTCGCCGACGCGCTGAAGGCGAAGCGGCCGTTCGTCCTGGCATTCGCGACCCCGAAGTTCTGCACGTCAGCGACGTGCGGCCCCGCTCTTGACCGGCTCAAGCCGTTCGCGAAGGCGCGGCCGTCGATCGACTTCATCAACGTCGAGCCGTACCGCCTCGAGCCGATCGACGGGCAGCTCCAGCCGGTCCTCGGTCCGAACGGCGAGCTCCAGCCTGTCCCGTCGGTCCAGGAGTGGGGGCTGCTCACCGAGCCGATGGTGTTCGTCGTCGACGCCGAGGGGACGGTCCGGGCCGCCTTCGAGGGCGCATTCGCAGACGAGGAGCTCCGCGCCGCCCTCGCCGCGGTCGACGTCCCGGCCGGCTAGGGGCTCCCGGGCGCGTCCTCGAGACGAACCGCGACGCGGTCCGTGCCGTCCTGCTTGTAGGTCACCCGAACGGGCTCCCCACTGGCGAGGTGCACGCCGAGATGGGACGGCGGGAACTCGGCAGGGTTCTCGAGCGGCCCGACGACGAACTCGATCGTCCGCCCGTCGGACGTCCGGAGGGTAAACCCGAGGACCTCGGTCAGCCCAGCGGCGTCGACCTCCACGACGACTCCCGTCTCGACCAGCCTGTCACCCGCCGCGTCCCGACCCCACCAGAACACGAGCACCGCGATCGCGGCGAGCGCCGCCACCGCGATCAGCGCCGGCAGGACCCGGCGCGTCACGAGCCCGCGCCGGTACTCCCCGGGGCGACGAGCGGGAGCCCGGCCGCGCAGCCGGGGCAGGTCGCCGGACCAGGCTCGGACGTCGACAGGTCGAGGCGCCAGAGGGCGTGGAGCGGGTAGGCCCGGCCGCTCGTCGGCGAGGTCAGCGTCTGCCGCTCCGCGCCCGAGCGATCGACGAGGACGTGGCAGGCGACGATCTCGCCGCCCATCGCCTCGACCGACGGGATCATCGCGAGCAGCGAGCCGCCGGTCGTGAGGATGTCGTCGACCAACAGGACGCGCTCGCCGGGCTCGATCCGGAAGCCGCGCCGGAACTCGCGCCGGGTCGACCCGTCGTGCGCCCGTGTCTCCTCTGCGAAGATCGCCCGCGTGCCGAGCTGGCGCCCCGTCTCGAACGCGAGGATGACGCCGCCGGTCGTGGGACCGGCCACGAGGTCGACGACCGTTCGCCCGTCGTCGTCGCGACTGAGCGCGGCCCAGAAGCCGCAGAGCTCGCTCGTCGCCGCCGGATCGGACAGGACCGCGAACTTCTCGACGTACGCGTCGCCGTGGCGGCCGCTCTTCAGCAGGAAGTGGCCCTCGCGCAACGCCCCGGACCGCCGGAACAGCTCCTCGGTGCGGTGCGCGATCGCCGCGCGCGCGGCCGCGGCGAGGGCAGGCTTGATCGTGGTCACGCCGGGAAGTCTAGCGACGGACCGCGATCCAGCACGCGCAGACAACCCAAATGCAGCTGGCCACGAGCGCAAGGGCGAGCGGGAGCGCGCGAGACGCGATCCCATCGACCGCCCCTGGAAGGTTGAGCGAGGCTGTAGCCAGCGACAAGAGACCGCCGATGACCACCGATGTCCGGGGCGCCAGGTCGAAAACCCGCGGCGCCAGGGAGATGCCGAACATCGCAACGGCGACCGCGGTCAGGCCAAAGGGAAGGAGCACCGTCCAGCCGATGTATTCGGGCTCGAAGAGTCCGAATTTGTCCACGGCCCAGGCGTGCAGCGAGAACTGGAGCGTCGCGGCGATCGCAATACCTCCGATGGCCACGATGAGAGCGACGCGGTCACCTACCGCGACGTTGCCCAGAAGGACACGTGCCAGGAACGCGGCGCCGGCCATGCCCACGACGCCCCAGACAACGATGAAGGCGGCGAGTTCCATCCCGTGGTCAGCCACGAACGCAGGCCACAAGAGGCGGACCATTCCCAGGAACCCAAGCGCCAGGAGGAGGGCCGGAGCGAGCCAGGCGGCGGATCCGGACGCCCAGACCCAACTGACGACGACCGGTGGCATCGCGTAGCCGGCGCGTCCGGCGGGGGCCCCATCCATCTCCGCCCTGTGACGGGGGCCCGCGCTGCTCGTGTGACGGCTCCGATCGGGGACGGCTAGGGCCGGTACTCGACGCCCTTCGCGGACGGGGGGCCCGGGCGCGGCGGGAGGGCCGTGCCGATCAGCGGCCGGTACGTGTCGAGGCCCCGCTCCACGCAGACCCCCGCGAGCTCGTCGATCAGCCGGACCGGCAGGGTTGGGTCGGCGAAGATCGCCGTCCCGACCTGGACCGCGACCGCTCCGACGGCAAGGTAGTCGAGCACGTCCGCCAGCTCCGTCACGCCGCCGATGGCCACGATCGGGATGTCGACGACCTGGGCGACCTCGTAGACGACCCGCAGCGCGACCGGCTTGATTGCCGGTCCCGACAGGCCGCCGTAGACGTTGCCGAGCAGCGGCCGGCGGCGGGACGGGGCCACCGCGATCCCCGAAAGCGTGTTGACCGCCGTGAGCGCATCGGCGCCCGCGTCGGCGATGGCGCGGGCGATCGGGCGCACGTCCGCGACGTTCGGGGAGAGCTTCACGAGCAGCGGCAGGTCCGTCGCCCGCCGGACCGCGGCCGTGACCGAGCCCGCGGCCTCGGCGTCGATCGCGAACTGGATCCCGCCCTTGCCGACGTTCGGGCACGAGATGTTGAGCTCGATGCCGGCGACACCGGGGACACCGTCGAGGCGCCGGACGACCTCGACATAATCCGCGACGGACTCGCCCGCCACGTTGACGATCACCGCCGTCCGCCAGCCCTGCCAGACCGACGCATACCGCTCGACGACCGCGTCGACGCCCGGGTTCTGGAGGCCGATCGAGTTGAGCATCCCCGCCGGCGTCTCGGTCACCCGGGGAGTGACGTTGCCGATCCGCGGCCTGAGCGTCGTGCCCTTGCAGCAGATCGCCCCGAGGCGCTGGACGTCCACGACCTCGCCGTACTCGACGCCGTAGCCAAACGTGCCCGATGCAACGAGGATCGGATTCTCGAGCACAAGTCCGCGCCCCAGGTCGACGGACAGGTCGACCGCATCGAGGACCGCCAGTTCGGCAGGCGTCGCAGTCGCCACGGCGGGCGAAGTACGCGGGCGCGCCTGCGCCGGCCTCGCCGGCACGATCGCCGACTTCACCCGACGAACCGTGGGTGTCCTCCGACGAATTGGCGCCCGGTCGGCCGCCGTGACGACCCGCTTCTTCGCCTTCACCAGCCGGCCTCCCAGGCGATCTCCTCGGCCGCGAACACGGGCCCCTCACGGCAGACCCGCTGGGGCGTCCCCGACGAGCTCATCACGACGCAGCCGAGGCACGCGCCGACGGCACAGCCCATGTTCTGTTCCATCGACACCTGGAGGAAGGCCTTCCTGCGCGCCGCCGGCGAGCCGGCTGGGTCCGTCTTGCCACCACCCCGTTTTCGGCCGAGGCTGGCCACGCCCATCCGGCCACGCCTGGTTGCCGCAAGGCGCGCGAGGGCCGCGAGCATCGGCTGGGGACCGCAGGCGAATGCCTGGTCAGCCCAGGACTCGTAATCCGGCACGAGCTCCGTTACAAGGCCCGCGTGGCCCACCGATCCGTCATCGGTCGCGATGACGTACTCGACCTCGTCCGGCAGGAGGCTCGATGGGTAGACCTCCCTGGCGCTCGCGGCCCCGAACAGCAACGTCACCTGACGGCCGTCACGAATGGCCTCGTCGGCCAGCATCCGGACACCGGCCATCCCCAGGCCGCCTGCCACGAGCAGCAGGTGGCGGCTCCGCGGGTCGACCTCGAACGGTCGGCCAAGCGGCCCCAGCATGTCGATCGCGTCACCCGGGCGAAGCCGCGTGAACCATTCCGTCCCGTGACCGATCGTCCGGAAATGGATCGTGACGATGCCGGACGCAACGTCGGCCGTGTTGATCGAGAACGGACGACGAAGGACGAGCCCGGACCAATCGCCTGGTCGCACGTGGACGAACTGACCGGCCCGCGAGCCGTTCGCGAGGTGGGGTGCGTGGAATGCCTGGATCCACTGGCCGGGCAGGATCTCCCGGCTGTCGACGAGCTCCGCCGCGAGGAGGCGCATCGTCACTCGCGGGGCAGGCCGCCGCTCCCGTTTTTCGAACGGTCCGTGCCGTCTTCGTCGTCGTCGGCCCCGTTGGCCTCGTCCGCCGGCCGGACTTCCTCCAGCTCCGCCTCCGGGGCGACCGACGGCCAGGCCTCGGCGAGCGCGTCGGCGAGGTCACCGAACACATCGGTCGGATCGTAGAACTCGACGAGCTCTTCAGGCGTCTCGAGCGTCCGCCACTCCCCGCCGGTGCCCTCAGGGACGACCTCGGCCTTGAAGCCGTCGTTCGCGGTCAGGGTCAGCCGCTCGTCGTCGTCGTCGACGATGATCAGGTCGCCGAGTCGGGCGGACAGGTTCGTCGACGCCGCCTCGAACTGATCGAGCAGGCGGGATTCGCTTCGCTGGCTCCGCTCCTGGTACTCGAGGGCGAGGTCGTACAGCCGCCGGGCGGCAGCCTCGTCGTCGTCCGCCTCGAGGACCTCCGGCTGCGTGGCGGCCCACTCGTCCGCGGCCGCGGCGTATGGGTCGCTCCCGATCGTGAAGCTCTCCTCCGGCGCGACGCCGGCCGAGTCCATGAGGTCGTCGGCGGCGGTCGGTTCGGCGGACAGGCCGGCCGCCTCGCGCGCCGCCTCGGCGAAGGCGGAATACAGATCGGCCGGGTTGTACAGCTCGATGAGCTCCGACGCGTGCTCGATGACCTCGGTCTCGCTGACCCACTGGCCCGTCGCGTCGTTGAACTCGCGCGTCCGGCTGCGGAACGTCAGGTCCGGGGCGATCGAGAGGTAATCCGGGTCGTCGTCGATGAGCGTCAGCCCGCCGAGCTCCGTGATCCGCTCACCGTTCGCGCTGAGGAACCGGCGGAACTGCTCGGTCGCCTGGACGAGGAAGTCGCCCCGCTCGAGGGCGGCGTCGGCCGCCAGCTCCCCGAGCAGATCCTTGCGGCTCGTGTCCATTGCGTCGGCTCCTTCGGCGGGGTCGTGGCGAGGCGCTTGGGCAGGTTGGGTTTCGCGGAACGCGTCGATCGTCGGGGCTCCTCCGCCCGAAAACGATCGAAGCGGCGCCTATTGTCGCACGCTGCCCTCGTCGGGCGGGTCACGCTGCTCGTCCTCGAGCTCGCCGACCGTCGGGGACCGCGAGGCCATCGGACGGCGGCGGCCCGCGCGGCGGTCGGCGGCGACGAGCCGGAGCAGAAAGATGATCGTCTGGCCCGCGACCAGCAGCAGCACGAGGACCGCGATGAGAAGCGCGGCGCTGATCCATTCCGGCCAATCCCACGCCACGCTCAGCGGCGTCAGCACGACGAGCGCGGCGAGGACGCCGAGCTGGAAACGGAAGCAGCCGAGGCCGGGCCCGCGCTCCGCGTCGAGTGGCTCGCCCTTGTACTGGACGGCCCGAACCGGGGAGGGGCGGTCGGGAGTGGGATCGGTCACGCGCTGACTGTACGGGAGGGGCCGTGGGAACGCCCCGAGACCGAGGTCCCGGCCCGAACGTCATTTACGCACGACACGCGTGGTAGCAGCTGGATAAGACGACTTCCCCGGCCCGCCAAGCGTGCTGCGACGGACGGCGACCGATTTCCGGCACCTACCACGCACCTCGCGCGTAAACGATGCAGCGGGGCGGGAGTGCCCCCTCCGACCGCCCTACCATGGCGCGATGACCGTGACCGATCCCGAGCTCGCTGCTGCCGAGTACCTCGACCGCTTCGCCTGGCATCCCGAGCCCGAGCTCCTCGGAATCAGGTACGAGGCGCTGTCCCGCGAGGCGCTGGAGCGCATCGGGAGGGCGACGTGGGACGCGGCCCTCGATTACCTGTACGACGAGGCGTTCCGCCGGGCCGTCGGCGAGCCGACCGGCTACCGCGAGCTGCGCCGCGAGTTTTTCGGCCCGTCTGGTGGCCCGGCGCCCGCGCCCCGCGATCCAACCAGGGCGGCGGAGCTCCTCGAGGAGTTCCGCGTTCGCCTCGCCCCGCATCAGCTCAACGCCTATCACCCGCGAGCATTCAGCTACTTCACCCCGCCACCACTCTTGATGTCGGTGCTCGGCGAGCTGCTCGCCCAGGTCACCCAGCAGGGCGTCGACGTCTGGCACGCCGGGCCGTCCGCGGCATTCGTCGAGGAGGAGGTCGTCCGCTGGCTGTGCGACCTCGCCGGGTACGACGATCGGAGCTTCGGGCTGCTGACGTCAGGCGGGGTCATGGCGAACTTCATCGCGATGGCGCTCGTTCGTGATGTCCACCTGGGGTCACTGCTCAAGGCGGACCGGCCGCCGCGTGGAGCGGCGCTCGAGGGCGTCCGCGTCTACGCCTCGGACCAGGCCCACTTCTCGATCGCCCGCGCCCTCGACGAGCTGGGGTTTCCTGCGGAGACGCTCGCCCTCGTAGGCGCTGACGAGGCGTTCCGGCTGCGCGGCGCGCCCGTGGCCGAGGCGATCGCCCGCGACCGTGCCGCCGGCCTCCGGCCTCTCGCGATCGCCGCGGTCGCGGGATCGACGAATACGGGATCGGTGGACGCGGTGGAAGAGCTCGCGGACGTGGCCGCGCGCGAGGGCTTGTGGCTCCACGTCGACGCGGCGTACGGCGGGGCGGTCCGGCTGTCGGCCCGCGACGCCGGACGCGTCCCCGCGCTCGAGCGTGCGGACTCGGTGACGATTGACCCGCACAAGTGGTTCTTCCAGGCGTACGACGTCGGCGCGCTCGTCGTCCGCGAGGGACGCCACCTCGCGGCGACGTTCGGCCACAGCCCGGAGTACTACCGGGGCGGCGAAGGACCAGGTTCCGACGACGACGCCCCGGCCGGGGGCCACGCCGGCCAGCTGAACTTCTACAAGATGGGCTTCGAGGGGACCCGCCGCTGGCGTGCGCTGAAGCTGTGGCTGTCGTGGCGCCACCTCGGCACGGAGGGCCTGGCCCGGCTGGTCGAGATGACCAACGATCTCGCCGCGCACCTCGCCCGTCGCGTCGCCGAGAGCGACGACTTCGAGGCTCTGCCCGCGACCCCGGAGCTGAGCGTGGTCTGCTTCCGGCACCTCCCCGGCGGCGCTGTCGCGGCCGCGACGCTCCCGCCGGCCACGCTCGACGCCCACCAGGACCGCCTGCAAGCGGCGCTCGAGGAGTCCGGCGATGGCTGGCTGTCCACCACCACGCTCCGCGGCGCGACCTGGCTCCGGGCAGGGATCGTCAACTACCTCTCCACCGAGGCCGACGTCGATCGCGTCCTCGAGCGGTTGCGGGAGTTCGGGGCCACCGGGCCATCGCGTTAGAGGTGCGTGCCCGCACCGCGTGCGGCGCTGCAGCGTGCAGCCACGAGTAGACTCCAGTCGCGTTCGACATTTATCGAATGGACGGGTGGAGGGCCCCGTGGCTACTGCGAGACTCGACAACCGGAGTGCGTACGAGTTCCTCCTGACGCTCGTTGCCTACTCGACACCGCAGCGGGTCGACTCCTACGACGTCGGGCCGGACTGGTTCGCCCGGATGGATCGGGCAGCAGGAGCGGATCTCAAGGAGCGGATCTCGCGCCTGGCGGTCGGCTGCGAGCACCTGTTCGCCCGGCTCCTTAACGTCGCGGCAGACCTCCCGCCGCCGGGGACCGCTGAGGCGCTCATCGATACCCTGGCGGCCCTCGAGCCTGCCGATCTCCGGCTGACGCTGCTCGGCTACTACGACAATCGCACCCGACGGCGCGCCGCCACGTCGCTGATCCTCGACGCCGCGGGCGGCGGCCGGGCGGCCGGCCACGAGCTCATTGAGGCGGCATCCGACGGCCCCGAATGCGAGCGGGCGATCGCCGGCCTTCTCGCCCGGTCGGATGAGGAGGCTGCGGCGCTCCTCGTCGGAGTGCTCCGGGACTGGTACGAGTCGGCCTTCCGCAGTCTTTTCGCAGAGATCCGCCCGGTCCTCGAACGGGAGACCGAGCGCCTTCGCGGCCGGTCGCATGAGCTGCCGCTCGACGGGTTCCTCCGGGAAGTGTCGAACGGCGCCGACGTCGTCCGGACCCCCGGACTCGAAGAGGTCGTGCTGTTCCCGCAATGGGCGCTCCGTCCAGCGAACGTCATCTACGAGCACGGATCGAGCCTGCTCCTCGGCGTGGCCGTCCCGCCTGAGCACCTGTCGGTCGATCCGGAAGCGCCGCCGGACCGCCTCGTCAACCTCGCGAGCGCCCTCGGCGACGACCGGCGGCTCCGGATCCTCCGCCGGCTGACGAAGGGGAGCTTCTCGCTCGGCGAGCTCTCCGTGTACTTCGGCATCCCGAAGACGACGCTCCTCCACCACCTCGCGATCCTGCGCTCGGCCGGGATTGTCAGGGCGGGCACCGGGACGAGCGGCAAATACAGCCTCAGGGCCGGCTCGCCGTTCGAGCTGCAGCGCCTGCTCGACGCCTACCTGCCGGCGATCCCGCGCGAGCCGCCACCGGTCAGCTTCGACTCGCGCGACTGAGGCGGGTCAGGCCTTCGCGCGAGAGCGGGCCGCGAGGCGGTCCTGGAGCCTGAACCACTCGCCGGCGAACGGGAGGAACCACGGTCGGCCCTCGTACGGCGCCGGGACGAGCGGAAAACCCAGCTTCACCAGCGCCGGCGGCTCCCCGCCGCCCATCCATTCCGCCGCCCGCGTCCCCAGCCACGTCGACATCGCAACCCCCGTCCCGCAGTAGCCCATCGCGTACGTCACGCCGCTCAGTTGCCCGATGTGCGGCATGCGGTCGAACGTGAACCCGACATTACCGCCCCACGCATAGTCGATCCGGTAGCCGGCGAGCTGGGGGTGGACCTCGAGCAACCCGCGGTGAAGGATCGCCGCCGTCCGGTCGACCGACGTCGGGATGAAGCTCGCCCGGCCGCCGAAGATCATTCGCCGGTCCGCCGACACGTGCCAGTAATAGAGAAAGTTCTTCGTGTCGAAGAAGGCGCGGCTCTTCGGCGACAGCTCGGCGACGAGGCCCGGCGGGAGCGGCTCCGTCGCGATGATGTAGCTGCCGATCGGGATCAGCCGGCGCCGCAGGGCGGGGATGAACCCGTCCGTGTACCCGTTCGTCGCGACGCACACCTGGTCCGCCCGGATCCGACCCCGATCGGTCTCGACGACGAGGCCGGGCCCGTCCTTCCGGAGCCGTCGGGCGCGGACCCGCTCGTGCAGCTGGGCGCCGGCGCGCTCTGCGGACGCAGCGAGGCCCGCGAACCACTTGCCCGGATGGAGCGTGCCGCTGCCACCCACCGCCAGCCCGCCGAAGTAGGCGTCGCTGCCGATCTCCTCGCGAAGCCGCTCACGCGGCACGACGGTCGATTCGACGCCGACGAAGGCGAGGCTCTCCTGCGCCTCGTGGAGGTCCGGGACGTGGGATGGCGCGTAGGCAAGCTCGAGAAAGCCGCTCTCGCGGAACTCGCACTCGATGCGCTCCTCGCGCGCGATCCCGGTCGTGAATGCATACGCCTCGAGGGTCTCGCGGTAGAGCGCCCGGCCCGTCTCCTCGCCGTACCGCTTGATGAGCGACTTCGGGCCCCACTTGTAGCCGGGATGGATGATCCCGCCGTTCCGGGTCGACGCCCCCCAGCCGAGGTGATTCGCCTCGAGCAGCACCACCTTCGTCCCTTGCTGGGCGAGCCGTCGCGCAGCCGCTACGCCCGTGTAGCCGCCTCCGACGACGACGACGTCCGCCTTCTCGGGCAGCTCGCGGCCTCCCCAGTCCGGCCTGACCGGCATCGTCGCGTGCCAGTAGGGCCGCCGCTCGAAATCCATGTTGAGGCTCGGTTTCGCCATCGCCGCCGAGCGTATACGACGGCCGTGCAAGATAGACGGATGAACGAGCGAGGCCGGTGGAGCCTCAGGCCGTCGATGGTCGCCCTGGTGGTCGCCGGCTGCACGTTCCTGCCGGCCCCGGACGACGGACCCTCGGAGGTCGACGGCATCCGTGTGCTCACGGTCACGGAGGCCATCGCCGCCCGAGTTGCCGGCGCGTCGGGGCCGATCGCGATCGGCGGCTGGTTCTCCATGGCTCCCTCGCATCCCTGTCCAGCGCCAATCGGGCCAGACGGCGTCTTCCGAGAGCCGAACCCGCTCGAGCTCTACTGCGTCGTCGGTGACTGGGCACTCTCCGAAAAGCCGGAGCCAGTCGTCGACGTGACCACTACCAGCACCGGCGACTCGACGAGCATGAGCGTCTCGGGCCGAACGATCGACGGGCCGTGGCTGCAACCGGTCCTCGAGCTCGGGCAGGGTCAGATCTTCCGCCCGGGGTGACCGAGCCGTGGCGACCGGTGCGGGTCGTCCTTATCGGTCAGTTCCGCGATCCCCGAGCTGCGACGTGCCTTCCGGAGCTTCGCATCGCGTGTGCGGAGCGGTTCGTCGCGGATAGGGTCGGCTGGCGACCGTAGAAGCCAACCTACGGGCAAGCTCCAGATCGCCGTTGCTCCGCGTCACCACTTCAGCCTCCCCAATGAACCGGGGCGCCCCGAGCGGCATCAACTGACCGAACGCAGAGGGAGGCGACCGATCGCAGCCGCGACCGACCCGGCGCTCGTCGACCGGGCTCGCCTCGGTGACCTCGACGCGTTCGAGTCGATTGTTCGTGCCCGGATGGATGCCGTGTACCGCTTGTCACTCGCGATCCTCGGCGACGAGGCAGATGCCCGCGACGCCTCGCAGGAAGCCTTCGTGGCCGCCTGGCGCCAGCTGCCGAGGCTTCGCGAGCCCGAACGCTTCGACGCCTGGCTCCAGCGGATCGCCGTCAACGCGGCGCGGATGACCCTTCGAAGCCGGGCTCGCCGCCGTGTCCGCGAGATCCGCGCGGTGCCCCCGACGCCCGCTGCGGTCGACGATCCCGGCCGCCTCGGAGCGGCCCTCGAGGCGCTTCCCATCGATCAACGGACGTTGCTCGCGCTGCACTACCTCGAGGGTCGACAGGTCTCCGAGATCGCCGAGATCCTGAAGATCCCGGCCGGCACCGTGAAGTCGCGGTTGTTCGCGGCCCGCCGCGCCCTCGACAGGGCCCTTGGCACGGAGGCCGACGAATGACCGAGCCACGCTGGGACGACGACCGCCTCCGGGGAGCTTATCAAGAGCGGTTCGGCGTCCCGGCACCCGACGACGTCGTTCGAGCAGTCGTCGACGACCTCCCCAGCCGGGCTCGGCACCCCAACCGCATGCTGCCGGCGCTGGGCGCTTTGGCCGCGGCTCTGGCCGTCACGGTTGGCGTCAGCGTGGTGATGTCGCCGGGCCCGTTCATCTCGCCGGCGCGGCAGTCCACTGCGCCCTCGAGCCCACCGCCGCTCGTCGACGGATTCCCGACCGAAGTCCTGGGCCTGCCGGTGATCTCCGTCTCGGAGGCGATCGCGCTGCGCGATGCCGGCCCGGAAGGAACCGAGATTGCGATCCGCGGCTACGAGCCGGTGCCGGAGTCGTTTCCACGCTCGTGCCCGGTAGACCTCAGGCCGCCTAATCCGCTGCAGCGCCGGTGCGGGGATCGGTCCACCTGGCTCACCGAGCGGCCGGAAGCCACCTGGGAGGCAACCGGGTCCGGCTTCCGAGCCTTCCCACCGAGCGGGCCCGCCTTGCAGCCGCTGTACCGCCTTGAAGTCCCGGTGGCGCCCGCCGATGGCTCCGCGTTGGACCGCACGCAGCCCCTGCCAGTGGTCGTGGTCGGCCACTTCAACGACCACCGCTCCGTGCTCTGCGCGGACGTCAAGGCGTGCCGATTGGAGTTCGTGGTCGATGCCCGGACGTGGGTCGCGGGCCACGAGGCCGGTCGGGAGGTCGTCCGGATCCTGGACCGCTGGAACGATAATGAAGAGCAGGCGGAAATCCTCGAGCCTCAGCTCACCGCGGAGCAGGCATCCGCGATCGCGAGTGGCGCGGATGGCGCCCCGATCGCCCTGCCATGGGTCGCCGCGCTGACGTCGGGTTACCTGGAGTACGTCGATCCGCGCGCCGCCGAAGTGCCACAGCTCGCCGCCGCCGACATCGTCTGGGTTGTCCGGGTCATCACGAGTGACGGTGGACTCCCATTCGCAAGGACGATGTTCGTGGTCGACGACAGCGGGGCGTCGTACAGGTCACAGGCTGCAGGCATCCTTCGATCGTCGGAAGTCACGGATGATCATCAGCCGAGCGAGATCCACGTCCGCCTCGATGATGCGACGGGACGCGAGGATGTCACGGTTGGCGTGTTCGACTTCTCCGGCACGGTCGTCGCGGCAGCGTCTGGCGCCGTCGGCTCGGTCGGACGGACCGAGTACGCGAACGGCCTGTTCCTCGAGAATGCCGGTCCAGATCTCGTGCGCATCAGCTGGATCGGCAGCCGCTGCGATCGGGAGCACGTCCTTACGATCAACCGCGACGGGACCCGATTGCTCCTGGCGAGGCCGGCCGTGATGTGCGTAGCGATCCCGGTGGAGCGGACCATGCTGCTCCGCTTCAAGGCGCCGGTTGACGCGGCGTCCCTGGCGGCCCTCTCACGCCTCGTGCCGCGTCCCGGGCCTCCCATCGTCCCTTAGTCGGTTCGAGCGTACGCTACTCGCCCGGCGGCAACGGTGAGCAGCACGCGGCCAGGCAGCTCACGGTCGACGAGCGGCGAGTTCTTGCCGCGCGAGCGGAGCGTGTCGGCCCCGACGGTCCAGGCCTCCGAGCGGTCGAAGACGACGAGATCGGCCGGCTGGCCCTCGATGAGTCCGATCTGACGCCCGAAAGGCGAACCGAGGACGCGCGCAGGCCCGGCCGTCAGCGCCTCGATCGCGCGCGCGAGTGGGAGCACGCCCGCATCGACCGCCGCCAGCAGCAGCCCGAGCGCCGTTTCGATCCCGCTGATCCCGTTCGCGGCCAGCCCGAACTCGACCTTTTTGTCGACGAGCGTGTGCGGCGCGTGGTCCGTAGCGACCGCGTCCGCGGTCCCGTCGAGCAACGCCTCGAGGCACGCGGCCGCGTCCGCCGCGGAGCGCAGCGGCGGATTCACCCGCAACGACGAGTCGTACGGCGACGCGACGATCGCCTCGGCGCGCCAAGGGTCCTCGCCAGCCTCCCAGGCCCACCGCCGCGCCCCGGCGAGCCACTCGTCGGTCAGCGCGAGATGGTGCGGCGTCACGTCGCACGTCACCGGCAGCCCCGCCGCCTTCGCCCGCCGCACGAGGTCGAGCGACGCAGCCGTCGAGAGATGCGTCAGGTGGAGCCGCGCGCCCGTCACGTCGCGGACGACGTCGGCGAGCAGCGCGAGATCGCGAGCAACGGCGCTCTCCTCGGCCGCCGCCGGCCAGCCGTGAAGCCCCAGGACCGTCGCGACGAGGCCGTCGTTCGCCTCGGCGCCCTCGGTAAGAACGAGATCCTCGGCGTGGTCGATGACCGGCAGCCCCAGCGCCCCCGCATACGCCAGCGCGGCACGCAACAGGGACGGCGATCGAACCGGCGAGCCGTCGTCCGAGAAGCCGACGACTCCCGCGTCGGCCAGCTCGCCGAGAGCCGCGAGCTGCTCCCCTGCCCTGCCCGCGGACACCGCACCGTGCGCCAGCACCCGGACCGGCGAGCCCGATGCGCCGGCGGCCGCCTGGATCCGGGCGAGGACGCTCGGCTCGTCGAGCGCGGGCGTCGTGTTCGGCATGAGGCAGACCGTCGTGAAGCCGCCGTGGGGG
>JBBDZZ010000079.1:15121-18262 GCA_040899885.1 Chloroflexota bacterium
CCCCCCCCCGACGCGATCGTCTCCGCGTCCTCGTTGCCCGGTTCGCGGAAGTGGGCGTGCAGGTCGACGAACCCGGGAGCGACGACGATCCCCCGTCCGTCGACGCCGCCCGCGTCGTCGGCCTCGAGCCAGGTCAGCGCCTCGAGGATCCCGTCGCGAACGACCATGTCCGCCGGGCCCTCCCGACCCGTCGCCGGGTCGACGACCCACCCGGCCGAGATCGACAGCTCGGCGACGAGCTCCCCGACCCCCTCCGGGGCCCGCACCGCGAGCGTCACGCCGGCCGACGCGGACCGGCGGCGCCGGCGAGCAGGTAGAGCAGCGCCATCCGGATAGCGACGCCGTTCGTTACCTGGTCGGTGATGACCGACTGCGCGCCCGCGGCGACATCGGGCGCGATCTCGACGCCCTCATTCATTGGCCCCGGGTGCATCACGAGCGCGCCTGGCTTCGCGAGCGCGAGGCGATCGGCGGTCAGCCCGTAGCGGGCCGCGTATTCGCGGAGCGACGGGAGGAGGCCGGAGGCCATCCGCTCGCGCTGGATCCGGAGCGCCATGACGACGTCGGCGTCGCGTAGCGCCTCGTCGACCGAGGAGGTGACGCGGAACCGCCGGCCATCGACGCCACCGGCGACGGCCCACGCTTCGAACCCGCGGAGGAGCGTCGAGGGGCCACAGAGCCAGAGGTCGGCGCCGGCCGCAGTCAGCGCCCAGATATTCGAGCGAGCCACCCGCGAGTGGAGAACGTCGCCGAGGATCACGATCTTGCGACCGGCAACGGAGCCCCCGGGCAGCCGCTCGCGCATCGTGTACAGGTCGAGCAGGGCCTGGGTCGGGTGGGCGTGGCGCCCGTCTCCGCCGTTGAGGACCGATCCCCCGAATACCTCGGCCGCGAGGTACGGCGCGCCGGCGACCTCGTGACGCATCACCAGCAGGTCCGCGCCGAGCGCCTCGACGGTCTTGACGGTGTCGACGAGCGACTCCCCCTTCGACACCGACGACGTCGCCGCCGCGATGTTCACGACGTCCGCGGACAGGTTCTTCGCGGCCACCTCGAACGACACCCGCGTCCGCGTCGACGCCTCGTAGAAGAGGATCGTCACGTTCCGGCCCCGGAGTGCCGGCACCTTGGCGATGGGCCGGCTCAGCACCTCGCGCATCGCGTCCGCGGTCCGCATGACCAGCTCGATCTCCGGCCACGACACCACGTCGAGGTCGAGCAGGTGGCGGTGGCGCCAAGGGACCGACTGGGTCTCCGGGGCTTCCTCGACCGACGGGACGTGAGTCGCCACCTCGGCTTCGTTGACCGGGACGCGGGGCGGGGGCGCGATGCTCACGAGGCCGAGCCGACCGGCGCGGAGACGAACCGCTCGATATCGACCCCGTCCTCGGCGTCGATCTCCTCGAGGTGGACCCGGACGACCTCCTCGCGGGAGGTCGGAACGTTCTTGCCGACGTGGTCGGCCCGGATGGGGAGCTCCCGGTGCCCGCGGTCGACGAGGACCGCGAGGCGGATCGCCTGGGGCCGCCCGAAGTCGACGAGGGCGTCCATCGCGGCGCGGATCGTCCGGCCGGTGTAGAGGACGTCATCGACAAGGATCACCGTCAGGTCGTTGAGGTCGAACGGCAGCTCGGTGCCCTTGACGACAGGTTGCTGGGCGATCAGCGAAAGGTCGTCCCGGTAGAACGTGATGTCGAGTGCCCCGACCGGGATCTCAACGCGTTCGTGCTCGGCGATCGAACGGGCGATCCGGCGGGCGAGGGGGACGCCGCGGCGCTGGATGCCGATGAGCGCGAGACCCTCGGTCCCGCCGTGCTTCTCGACGATCTCGTGGGAGATGCGAATCGTCGCCCGGCGGATCTCGTCCGCGGTCATGATCTGACGGCCGCTCACCGGCGGCGGTCCTGCCGGCCGGCGCTCGCGCCCGCGCGACGTGGCACCTGCGCTCCTCCTTCCCGGCCTCGCGGGGCCGGTCATTAAAGGGACGCCCAGAGTCTAGCGCAGGGCCGGGTCAGCGGATGACGACGACCTGCTCCTCGCCGGGGGCCGACTGGACCTGGCCACTGTCGTCCTTCGTCCACGCGAGGACCTCGACGTGGCTCCCCTCCCCGTCCTGGTTGGGTGGGGTGGCCCAGGCGAGGCGGTCGCTGGCGATCGAGAACCCGGGGAGCGCCGGCTGGGCCGAGAGGAGCGGCTCGGCCAGATCGAGGGTGCCCGTGGCGGGATCGAAGACGTAGAGGCTGAGGCGCCCGATCGTCGGGTCGGCCTGGTCCGCGATCCAGATCGCGAGGTGGCTGCCGGTCTCGTTCCAGCGGGCGTCCCAGTCGCGGCTCGCGCTGGTGTCGAGGACCTGGGGCGGGGCGGTCGGCTCGGGTGACGGGCTCGAGGGTGGCGTGGCGGACTCGTCGGGCGAAACCTCGGGCGACACGGCGGAGGCATCGGGCGATCCCGAGGCCGGCTCGGAGGTCGGGGGCTCGGACGCCGGGGCCACGGCGGGGTCGGCCGGGACCGGAGGCCAGGCACCGAGCACGAGCTGCCCGGCGGCCGCGCGCCACTCGAAGCCGTTGTCGGCCAGCGTGACCGTGCCGTCCCAGTAGACCGCCCAGACGCCGGTCGGGTCGACCGACGGCCGCCAGAACGGTGCGGCGGAGAGGGCCGTCTCCGCGCCCGTCGCGGGATCGAGCAGGAAGGCCTCCGGCCGGAGGTCCGTAACCGGGGCCGGCGAGCCGTCGGTCACGGTCTGGTCGAGGACCGCGCGGCTGCCGATCAGGCGCTCGCGCAGCCAACCGGAGAACACCGAGCGGTGGTCGACGGTGATCGGAAGGGCCTCCGGGTCGCCCACTCGCCAGACGTAGATGTCGGGGCCGCGGGAGCCGTCGGTGGGGCGGGCCGAGAACGCGAACCACAGACCGTCGGCCGAGTACGCTGCGGACTGGCCGACGACGATGACGCCGGAGGCAATCTCGAGCGGACCGGTCAGGGGCGACTGCGACGGGCTCTCGAGCGGGGGCGTCGGAGTCTCGACCGGCGGGGTCGGGGTCTCGACCGGAGCGGTCGGGGTTTCGACCGGAGCGGTCGGAGTCTCGACTGGCGGGGGAGCGGGGGTTTCACCCGGGGGGGGGGGCGGCGTCTCGACCGGAG
>JBBDZZ010000080.1:0-18046 GCA_040899885.1 Chloroflexota bacterium
GGTCGAGCAGCTGGCCGCGTACCGCGAGGTCGGTGTCAGCCGAGTGATGACCCTGTTGCACGCGTCCGCGACGTCGGACGAGGCGCTCGAATCGCTCGCCGCAGACGCTCGTGCAGCCGGGGTCGAGATGGGCGAGGGCGCCGCCGTGAGGGCCGGCTAGGGGCAGGCTGTCTCGAAGTTCAACCGCATTGCGTTGATGAAATCGATGCGAGCGGCCGACCACGCCTCCCAGGCGTCGTAAACGCGCTGTCCCTCGGCAACACCTGCGCCGGGGGCCAGCGAGGCTTCGAGCGCCGCGATCCAGGCGTCCACCCCGCTGGCCTCTCGGGTGACCTCCGCGGCGACCGGAGCAAGCCCCGCGAGCCCGCCGAGAGCCGAGCGAGCGCTTCGCACCAGCGCGAGGTATTCGGGGCCTACGCGTCTCCACTCAGTGGGATCGTCACGATCCACGGCGGCCGCGAGCGCGCCCGAGTAGGGCTCGGGTGGCGCCGCAAGCACGTCGTCGCGCTCCTGGTAGAGGCACCAGGCCACGGGGGCAAGGGGAAGGAGCTTCGTCGGAGAACCCGACGGTGAGGTCACAGGTGTCGCCTGTCCCCCGATGAGGCCCGGGCGGGCCACGCTGATTCCTCCGATGACGAGGACTGCCACCACGATCGCGGCCGCGGCGAATCGCATGTACGTATTCATCGAACGGTCCCTCCACGCCGGCAGCCAGCGCCGGCGCTGTGGGGTCGCGGGAAGCTCGGCCATCACGGAGTCGAGGACGCGGTCCGGGACGTCACTGACGCCTTCTGCAAGCCACGACCGGACGATGCGGGTGAGCTCGGGATCGGTGGTCATCGAGCGACCTCCCGGGCGGGCTGTCGAGCGTCCGCGTCGAGCGCGGCTCGCAGGGCCCGCATCGCGTGATGAAGTCTGGATCGGACGGTTCCCGGCGGGACGCCGAGGGCCTCGGCGATCTCGTCGAGGGACATGTCGAGGTAGTGGTGGAGCACGACCACCGCGCGGTGGTCGACCGAGAGGCGACGGAAGCCCCGTTCTAGCTGATCTCGATCGACGATCAGGCCCGAGCTGTCCGACAGGACACGGTCGTTGTCCGGGAGCAGCGCGAGGTTGGGCGCCCATCGGCGATCGCGCCGGGCCTCGCCGTAGCAGGCCCGGACAAGGAGACGGTACGACCATGCCTCGAACCGGGTCGGGTCTCGGAGGCCCGGCAGGTCCCGCCAGATTGCCAGCAGCGCCTGCTGCGTGGCGTCCTCGGCGAGATCGGTGTCGCGCAGGATCCGATGCGCGACGGTGTGGAGCCGGTCTCCGATCGCGACGGCAAGGCGCCCGAAGGCCTCCTCGTCGCCGTGCTGGGCTTGCACCACGAGATCCCTGTCCATGCCTCCCTCCGACGGTGCCGGGGCCGCCCCGGCATCCATACGGTATGGGGCGCGCATGGAACCGGCCGACTCAAAAATCGGCAACGGCGCGCGCTTTTGCCCTCTGAGCGCACACTAGGCCTGTCCAGTTCGACGACGCAGGGAGAGGGAGGTCGCCATGGCCAGGAAGGCGCCGACGGGCAAGGTCCGTCGCTCCGCGGAGAAGTCGGCCTCGAAGAGCAGGAGCCGGACGGACGGTTTCGCCCGCACGAACGGGCGACGCATCTCCCCCACCCCGAGGCTGAGCCGGCCGAGCGGCGAGGTTCAGAAGTTCGGGACGCTGCGCCTGATGCCGATCGCCCTCGACGCGCGTGCCCGCGCCCAGACCTCGCAGATGCTGAACGTCATCCTCGCCGACACGACGATCCTCTACGCGCTCTACAAGAAGCACCACTGGCTCGTCGCCGGCCCGACGTTCTACCAGCTCCACCTCCTGTTCGACAAGCATGCCGAGGAGCAGAGTGAGCTGATCGACCTGCTGGCGGAGCGGGTCCAGACGCTCGGCGGGATCGCCGTCGGCGACCCGCGCCACGCCGCCGAGCTGACGACGATCGACCGGCCGCCGAACGGGGCCGAATCGGTGCCGGACATGATCTCCCGGACGCTGCGGGCCCACGAGGAGCTCATCGCGAAGACGCGACGGGCCATCGACGCGACCGAGAAGAACGAGGACTGGGGCTCGAACGACCTGCTGATGAGCGACGTGCTCCGCACGAACGAGATCCAGGTCTGGTTCACCTCCGAGCACATCGTGGAAATGCCGCTCGTCGAGGACGACTGAAAGGGACGCGCGCGCTAGGCGGGCAGGCTGAACCAGATCCGGGTCTTTCCGTCCGCTGACTCGGCCCCGATGCGGCCACCGGCTGCTTCGACGAGCTGGCGTGCGATCGCAAGGCCGATGCCCGCACCGCCACGGGCCCGGTCGCGGGACTTCTCGACCCGGTAGAAGCGCTCGAAGACGTGTGCCAGATCGTCCGGCGGAATCGTCTCGGACGTGTTGGCGATCGAGACGAGAACGTCCGCCGGCCGCCGCATAGCCCGGACATCGATCCGTCCGCCGGGTAGCGAGTACCGCACGGCGTTGGACAGGAGATTCGCCAGGACCTGCGCGAGATGGTCCGGATTAGCTCGCGCCGCGAGTCGTTCGGGAGCGTCGACCCGGAGCTCGAGTCCGGATCGGTCCGCCGCGGGGCGGGCTAGCTCCACGGCCGCGCGCACGGCCGCGGCGAGATCGAGGTCGACGAGCTCGGGCGGGCCGATCGCTGCATCGCCCTCGGCAAGTGCCTCGAGCGAGCGGGACAGGCGGACGAGCCGCTCCGCTTCGTCCCAGAGCGACTCGTATGTGGCTTGATCCGCCTCGATTACGCCGTCCCGGAGGGCCTCGAGGTAGCCTTGCAGGTTCGTCAGCGGGGTCCGCAGCTCGTGGGCGGCGTTCGCGATGAAGTCGCTCCGCACCCGCTCTTGCTCGGCCAGGCTGGCCGCCATCTGATTGAACGAGTCGGCCAGATCGGCGAGCTCGTCCGGACCCTGGCGCGGGACCCGCGCGTCGTAGTCCCCTAGCGCGATCCGCCGCGCGGCGGCGCCGACCTCCGCCAGCGGCCGGGCCAGCCGCCGTCCGAGCCACACCGCGAGGAGGACGCTCACCCCGAACGCCAGGACGGCGGCCACGATGACCACCCGGGTGATGGACGAGTCGTACATCTCCCGGGCGTGCTCGGCAGTATCACCGGCCCCGACCATCATGTCGGTGAAGGTCTGTCCGCCGATCACGAGCACGCCGAAGGCGAGGATTGCCAGCCCGACGACGGCCGCGCCCAGTGCGGCGAGCGCGATGCGGAGGGCAATGCCTCGCCCGATCATTCCGACCGCGCCCCTCGAACGGGAGCCGCGCGGTAGCCTACGCCGCGAACGGTGGCCACATAGGTCGGGCGATCGGGGTCGTCGCCGAGCTTTTCGCGCAGGCGTCGGACGTGGACGTCGATCGTCCGATCGAGGACATCCGCCTGATCGTGGCCGTAGACGGCATCGAGCAGCTGGTCGCGGCTCAGGACGCGTCCGTCGGCCTCGAGCAGGGCCGTGAGAAGGCGGAACTCGACGGCGGTCAGGGCCACCGGCCGGCCGGCGGCGGTCACCTCGTGCCGGTCGCGGTCGATCCTCAGGTCACCGTATCGCAGCGTGTCTGTCGCGCCGGGAGAAGCGGCGCGATCCGCCGGGGCGGGGTTCGAGCCGGCACGTCGAAGGATCGCCTTGATCCTTACGACCAGCTCGCTCGGGGAGAATGGCTTCGCCAGATAGTCGTCGGCGCCGTCCTCGAGCCCGGCGATCCGCTCGATCGTCGATCCCCTCGCGGACAGGACGAGGATCGGGATCGATGGGGACGCGTCTTCCCGCCGGACGGCTCGGATGACCGCGCGTCCGTCGAGCTCGGGGAGCATGAGGTCGAGCACGACGAGCGCGGGCGCCTCGCGTTCGATCGCCTGCAGTGCGCTGCGCCCGTCGGCCGCAGTGATAACGGTAAACCCATCGCGCTCGAGGTAAGTCCGAACGAGGCGCACGATCTTGGCGTCGTCGTCGACGACGAGGATCGGGCGGGTTGACGGCGCTCGTCGGTCCATCGGCCTGATCAGATGGTATGTCGAGTCGGGTGACCGGGCCCCCGTCCGGGCCCGGTCACCTGTGTCGAGTCGGACGTCCTTCAGTGGGCCCGGATGACCGGGCAGACGAACATCTTCACCGGGGTCGTGCCGATCGAGAGCAGGCCGGCGTCCGCGTAGGCCAGCACCTGTTCGGCACTGGTGAGCTGGACCGCGCTCGTATTCCAGGTGACCGGGAGCACCATCCATCGCCCACCGTTGTAGTCGCGATCCCCGGGCTTGCCCTCGGCGACGTTGGCCAGGGCGCCACCGAGCGCGTAGATGCGGTCGAAGGAGTGGGCGGGGGCGCCCGTGTTCGAGAGATCGGTCGGTGTGGCGATCGTCCGATACCGGACGCCGTCGACGTAGAACGCGAGGCTGGGGGGCCCGCCGGCCGAGGCGGGTACGGCGAAGACGGTCGCGAGCAAGCCGCAGGCGACCAACAAAGAGATGAGACGACGCATCACGTTCCTCCAGGATTGGGGTTCAGTCGGGCTCCGTCCCAGGAGCCGGGGGCGATCGTTCCAGCCCTCGATGACGGTCTGATGGCGCTTCGATGACGGCGGCGTTACGCCCCGCCGGCGTCATACGAATGACGCGATGCCCCCCATGCTGGCGGCCGCAGCCCCCCCAAGGGAGGAGCGAGAGCATGGAGTTCATCGGCGAGCTCGAGCGCCTCTTCGCGACCGCGCTCTACCCGAACCGTGTTGCGCTCGCGATCGGCGCAACGGTCGTCGTCGTCGTCCTTGCGATCCTCGCCCGGCGCCGCCGCTGGGACCGCGTGGTCCGTCGCCATCCGCGCACGGCCGGGGTCCTTGCGGCTGTTGCCCTCGCCGTCGGGCTGCCGCTTGCCTCGTACCTCGGCTCACCCCTGTTCCGGTCGACGACCGTCGACGAGCCGGCTCCCGTTACGGCGGGCGCGACGCCGACACCGAGCTCCGTGTCGCCCGGGGAATCGTCGCCCTCGGCGGCAGCGTCGGGCATGGGCGTGCGGTCCGGTTCCTTCACCGGCGCCGACGAATTCCACTTCGGCCGGGGGACCGCGCACCTGATCCAGACAGCCGCCGGCGGGTATGTCCTCCGCCTCGAGGACTTCGAAGTCCGCAACGGCCCAGATCTGTTCGTCTATCTCTCCCCGTCGGCCGACGGGTACGCGGACGGTTCCGTCGAGCTGGGCCAACTCAAGGCAGACAAGGGCAATCAAAACTACGACGTGCCCGCCGACGTCGATCCCGCCGCGGCACGAAGCGTCGTGATCTGGTGCAAGCAATTCGCCGTGTTGTTCGCCACCGCGCCGCTGAGCCCGCCGTAACGCTTCGGCGTTCGCCGCTCGCATTGATGCGCTAGCGGCGGGCACGCCGGGACCACTTGCGCGACGATAGGCGCGGAGGTGCCCGGCCGCCCATCCGATGCCCGATCTCACGGCCCCGGACTACCAGGTCGCGCGATTCCTGATCGAGCGCGGGCTCGGCGCGATCTACCTGATCGCGTTCGTCGTCGCGCTGCGGCAGTTCCCCGCGCTCGTCGGTGAGCGCGGCCTCGATCCGGCGACCCGGATCATCCGCGGGACGCGGTTCTGGCAGACGCCGAGCCTCTTCCACTGGCGCTATTCGGACCGGCTCCTGCGGGCGGTGTCGTGGATCGGCATCGTCGTGTCCCTCGCGATCGTCCTCGGGCTCGCCCAGCGGGCCCCCTTGCCGATCACGATGGTGTGCTGGTTCGTGCTCTGGGCGCTCTACCTGTCGATCGTCAACGTCGGCGGGCGGTTCTACGGCTTCGGCTGGGAGACGCTGCTCCTCGAGGCCGGCTTCCTGGCGATCTTCCTCGGCAACGCCGAGGTGGCCCCGCCATGGCCGGTCATTCTGCTGTTCCGCTGGCTCGCGTTCCGGGTCGAGTTCGGAGCCGGGCTGATCAAGCTTCGGGGCGACCGGTGCTGGCGCCAGCTGACGTGCATGGAGTGGCATCACGAAACACAGCCACTGCCGAACCCGCTGTCGTGGTTCTTCCACCACCTCCCCCGCCCCATCCACCGCCTCGAGGCTATCGGCAACTTCGTCGCCCAGCTCGTCCTCCCGTTCGGGCTCCTCCTGCCCCAGCCGTTCGCCTCGGCCGCGGCCGTGCTCCTGATCGCCACCCAGCTCTACCTCGTCGTGAGCGGCAACTACGCGTGGCTCAACTGGATCACGATCGTCGTGGCGGCGGCCGGGATCGCCGACCAGGTCGCGCCGGAGGCGGTCCGTTCATTGCTCGGGATCGACGTCATCAGCAGCTACGGCGCGCCTCCGGCCTGGTTCGTCGTTGCGGTCCTCGGGCTCACGCTGGCGGTGGTGGTCCTGAGCTATTACCCGGTCCGCAACCTGCTGAGCCGCTACCAGGCGATGAACGCGTCGTTCGAGCCGTTCCACCTGGTCAACACGTACGGCGCGTTCGGGACCGTGGGGCGGACCCGTTACGAGGTCATCGTCGAGGGGACCGACGCCGAGGAGTTGACGGAGGCGACGGTCTGGCGAGAGTACGAGTTCAAGGCGAAGCCGGGCGACCTGCGACGGATCCCGCCGCAGGTTGCGCCGTACCATCTCCGCCTGGACTGGCTGATGTGGTTCCTGCCGCTCTCGCCGGCGTACGGCGAAGGCTGGTTCCCGGCCTTCCTCAACCGCCTGATCCTGGGAGACCCCGCCATACTCCGGCTCCTTCGCCACAACCCCTTCCCGCAGCGGCCGCCGATCTATGTCCGCGCGCGCCTGTTCCGCTACCGGTTCACGACATGGGCTGAACTGAGGGCAACCGGCGCCTGGTGGCACCGGACGTACGCGGGGGAATTCATGCCGCCACTCCGGCTCCGCCAGTGACCCCCACCTCGTCTGACACCGTCGACGCGGTCGTCGTCGGGGGCGGCCCGAACGGGCTCGCCGCTGCGAACGTGCTCGCCCGCGACGGCCCCTCCGTCAGCCTGGTCGAGGCCGCGCCGACGGTCGGCGGCGGGGTTCGCTCGGCGGAGCTGACGCTGCCCGGGTTCGTCCACGACGTGTGCAGCGCGATCCACCCGTTCGGGCGGACGTCGCCGTTCTTCGCCTCGCTCGACATGGGCACGGGAATCCGCTGGATTGAGCCGCCGTACAGCATCGGGCACCCGCTCGACGACGGAAGCGCGGTGCTCGTCGAGCGCGACGTCGATGCGACGGCCGCGCGCCTGGGGCCGGACGCGGACGCCTACCGGCGCCTGTTCGGGTGGCTCGTGCGGGACTGGGACTCGCTGATGCCCGACCTCCTCGCGCCGTTCCACGTCCCGCTCCGGCCGCCGCGGGCGCTCCGTCTCGCGCGCTTTGGGCTGATCGCGATCCAGTCCGCAACATCGATCGCCCGCCGCTTCCATGGCGAGCCGGCACGGGCGCTGCTGGCCGGGGCCGCCGCCCATTCGATCATCCGCCTCAGCGAGCCGCTCAGCAGTGCCGCGGGGCTCGTCATGCTCGCGAGCGCACACGCGGACGGCTGGCCGTTTCCCGAGGGCGGCGCGGAGCGGATTCCGGACGCCCTCGCCTCGGAGCTGAAGCGACTCGGCGGGTCGATCGAGGCGGGGCGACCGATCTCCCGGCTCGACGAGCTGCCGCCGCACCGCGTTGCGCTGTTCGACGTCGCGCCGCGCCAGCTGCTCGCGATCGCGGGCTCACGGCTGTCGGGCGGGTACCGGCGCGCTCTCGAGCGGTTCCGTTACGGCCCGGGCGTGTTCAAGGTCGACCTGGCGCTCGACGGGCCGATCCCGTGGCGGGCGGCCGAGCTGAGCCGCGCGGGCACGGTCCACGTGGGTGGCACCCTCGAGGAGATCGCGCGGTCGGAGGCGGCGGTCGCCGCCGGCAAGACCCCGGCGAGCCCGTTCATCCTCCTCGCCCAGCACACCCTGTTCGATCCAACCCGCGCGCCCGAGGGACGTCACACCGCGTGGGCGTACTGCCACGTCCCGAACGGGTCCACGGCGGACATGACGGAGCCGATCCTTTCCCAGATCGAGCGCTTCGCGCCGGGCTTTCGCGCGAGGATCCTCAAGACGACCGCGACCGGGCCAGCGCAGCTCGAGGCCTACAACCCGAACAACGTGGGTGGCGACATCGCGGGCGGCCGGAACGACCTCGGGCAGCTCTTCACGCGCCCGTCGTGGCGGGTGCTCGACCCGTATTCGACCCCGGATCCGGGCATCTTCCTGTGCTCCGCATCGACGCCCCCCGGAGGCGGCGTCCACGGGATGTGCGGCCTGCACGCGGCGCAGTCGGCGGGGCGGCGTCTCGGCTCCTGACCCAGCGTTGCAAGCGAGCCTGTCCTCATATCGCAAGGGCGATTGACCCGAAACACCGGCTTCCGCTAGGATTTCGCCGATGGATCTGGGAGCCCTGTCGAGCGGTCTGCTGACCGGCCTGCGCGAGGGTGTGGAAGCGGCCCTCATCGTCAGCATCGTCCTCGCTTACCTCGCGAAGACGGGCAACCGCCAGCACTTCGGCCGGATCTGGCTGGGTGCCGGTGCGGCGATTGCCCTCAGCATCGTCATCGGCGTGGCGTTGTTTGTGACGATCGGCGGATTCGAAGAGCCGTACGAGCAGATCTTCGAGGGCATCGCGATGCTGGTCGCGGCCGGCGTCGTCACGTGGATGCTGTTCTGGATGCGCCGCCAGGCAGCGACGGTCAAGGGCGAGCTCCAGGCGCGAATCGACCGGGCGCTCAGCGAGGGCACTTTGTGGGGCCTCGTACTCCTCGCGTTCACGGCGGTCATCCGGGAGGGCATCGAGACGTCGCTGTTCCTCGTCGGCCAGGTGAACTCGGCGGATGAGGCGGCACCGTCGGTCCTCCTCGGGGCGGTGATCGGCCTCGCGATCGCCACGCTCCTCGGCTACGGCTTCTACCGCGGCAGCCGCCGCATCAACCTCGCCTCATTCTTCAAGTGGACCGGCGTCGGCCTCGTGTTCATCGCGGCCGGCCTGCTGAGCCACGCGATCCACGAGTTCATCGAGGTCGGGGTCATCCAGTTCGGGACGCAGACGGCGTTCGACATCAGCGCGATCCTGCCCCATGACGACGCGAGCGGGAACCTGCTGGGGCAGTTCCTCCGGGCGCTGTTCGGCTACACGTCCACGCCGGAGATCACGACGCTCGCCGTCCACGTGGCGTACGTCGTCATCGTGCTGGCGTTCTACCTCCGCCCGACGGCACCGCGGCGGCCGCTCGTCTCGCAGGCCTCGACTGGGCCCGCCCGGACCTGACACCCGCCCGGTCCTTGAGGATCTGGCCCGCGGCGAGCTTGCCGGGCGCGCCCATGACGCAGCCGCCCGGGTGGGTGCCGGAGCCGCACTGGTAGTAGCCGTCGATCGGCGTCCGGTACTGCGCCCAGCCGGGCGCGGGCCGGAAGAAGTACATCTGCGGAGCGAGGAACTCGCCGGCGAAGATGTTGCCCTCCGTCAGGCCCACCGTCCGCTCGATGTCGAGTGGGGTCACGACCTCCCGATGGAGGACGAGCTTCGAGAACCCGGGGAAGAACGACTCGAGCGTCCGCTGGACCGTGTCGCCGAGGTTCATCCGCTCGCTGTCCCAGTCGCTTTCCCGCAGGTGGTACGGCGCGTACTGGACGAAGGTCGACATCACGTGCTTGCCGGGCGGCGCCATGTCCGGGTCGATCGTCGACTGGATGGCGCAGTCGAGGTACGGCCGCTTCGAGTACCAGCCGTACTTCGCGTCGTCGAACGCCCGCTCGAGATACTCCATCGACGGGCCGATGTTGGTGAAGCCGCGGTACTGGTCGCCCCGGTCGCCCAGGGCCGGGTATTTCGGCAGCCCGTCGAGCGCGAAGTTCACCTTGGCCGACGTCCCCTGGAACCGGAAGCGCTCGATGTTGTCGACGAGGTCGGTCGGCAGCTCGCGCGGGTTGACCAGCTCGAGGAACGTCCGTCGCGGGTCCAGCGCGGAGACGACGACGTCGGCGTGGTACTCGGTCCCATCCGCGAGGGCGACGCCCGTCGCCCGGCCGTTCCTCGTGATGACGCTGGCGACCGGTGCCTCGAGGACGATCTCCGCCCCGAACGCGCGGGCCGCGCGGGCGAGGACCTGGGTAAAGCCGCCGTTCCCCTTCTTGTGGAAGGCCCACGCCCCGAACACGCCGTCGTGCTCGCCGATGAAGTGATAGAGCAGCACGAGCCCAGAGCCCTGCGAGTACGGCCCCACCTTCGTCCCGATGATCGACGACGACGCGAGGTAGCCCTTGAGGATGTCCGACTCGAAGTAGTCGTCGAGGAAGTCCGCAGCCGAGCCGGTCAACAGCCGGACGGCGTTGTAGAAGACCCTCCGATCGAGCTTGCGGAAGCGCTGTCCGAGCGCCGCGAGCGCGATGAGTTCCTCCGGGTCGTCGCTGAAGAGGTCGGGCGGGACCTGGTCGAGGAGCGGCTTGATCGCCTGGAGGACCTGGTTGACGTCGTGCTCGAACTCGTCGTACGCGTCCGCGTCTCGCTGCGAGTGGCGGGCAATCTCCTTGATGTTCTCGCCGCGGTCCTGGCCGAGGAGCAGATAGTCGCCGTTCTCCATCGGCGCGAACGTCGTGGGCATGAGCAGCGGCATGAACCCGTGCTTCGTCAGCTCGAGGTCCTGGATGATGTCCGGCCGCAGGAGGCTCAGGGCGTACGAGAACGTCGTGAACCAGAACCCCGGGTGGAGCTCCTCGGTGATCGCCGCACCGCCGACGAGGTGGCGGCGCTCGAGAATCAGCGTCCGGAGCCCCGCCTTGGCGAGGTAGGCGCCGTTGACGAGCCCGTTGTGGCCACCACCGACGACGATCGCGTCGTACGTCCGATCGGCCTTCGTGGCGCCTCGGGCGGTCGTCTTCTTCGCCGTCATCGGGCTGTCTTCCGGTCAGGATTGTAGAGAGGCGTGCGGGCGGATCGGGCCCGGACGTACTCGTAGCGGTGGTTGACCGCGATCTCCAGCCGGACCTCCGAGCCGGGCGCCGCGAGGTCCGGCCGGACCCGCGCCAGCGCGATGTGGCGCTGAAGAATCGGTGAGTACATGAAGCTGGTCGCGTAGCCGACCTGCCCGTCGTCGTCGTACACGAACATCTCCTCCTGGACGGGCTTGTGGTCCTTCGGCGGGATCAATCCGGCCTCGTTGTACAGCCGGTCGTAGTCATGCCAGTCGACGACGAGACCGGTGAGCCGCCAGCGCGACGCCCTGTCCGCCTGCTCCCGGAGGATCGCCCGCCGGCCGATGAACGGCCGGTCGCTCGACTCGATCCCCTTGAGCATCCAGCCGAGGCCGAGCTCGAGCGGCGTCGAGCGCTGCTCGTCCGTCCAGGCGAAGCGGCTCGACGCGAAGTCGACGTCGAGGAGGAGGAGCCCCGCCTCGATCCGCAGCATGTACAGCGCGGTCATGCCGAACGGGATGACACCCTGCCCCGCGCTCGCCTTGACGAGCGCGTCCCAGACCTTGAGCGCGTCGTCGCGACGGACCCAGATCTCGTAGCCGAGGTCGCCCGTGTATCCGGTCCGTGACAGCGTCACGGCCTTGCCGGCGATCTTTCCGGGCCCGATCCC
Organism: Chloroflexota bacterium; assembly: GCA_040899885.1. GTDB lineage: Bacteria > Chloroflexota > Limnocylindria > Limnocylindrales > CSP1-4 > JACDAV01. The sequence goes on from JBBDZZ010000080.1 coordinate 11,617, forward strand.
GAAGTAGTCGAGGCGCTTCACTTCCGGCGCCAGGGTCGCGAGGATCTCTCGCGACCTCGGGCCCTGGAAGGCGAGGACGCCGAAATCGTCGCTGACCTCGTCGATCGTGACCCGCTGCCGCCCAACGAGGTCGTGAAGATAGGCGAGGTTCGGCTCGGCGGCGGTCAGCACGAACTCGTCCGGGGCGTGGCGAAGGATGACCCCATCCTCGACGACGTAGCCCCCGTCGTCGCACCAGATCGTGTACTGGGCCTGGCCGGGGGCGCAGGTCCGAATGTCGCGGGCGAGGACGCCGGAGAGGAACGCCTCGGCGTCCGGGCCGTGGATCCGGTACTTGAACAGCGGCGACGTGTCAAAGATGCCGGCGCTGTTGCGGACGGCGAAGTACTCGAACTTTTCGGCGACCTGGTACTTGATCGCGGCCAGGTGGCCGGACCAGTGCTCCCAGAGCCCCGTCTCGTTGAGGGCGCTCGTCCGCTCGTGGAACGGCGTCGTCCGGATCATGGCCTCGACGGTACCGGGTCGCCGCGTGGGTGGCGCCCCGGGTCGTGGCCCGTGGAACGGGCTCCGTCGCTGGGGTCAGTCGGGCTCGTCGGACCGGAAGCGGGTGACGTCCTTCGGAAAGCTCGTCCACGCGAGCGCGAACCGCGGCCGGATCGCGAACGGTCCCGGGCCCCTGTAGTTATCGGCGGTCATGCCGTACTGCGGGTATTTCGCGTTCGAGGCGGCCGCCAGCCGCTCCGCGAGCTCCTGCTCCACGCCGGCCTCGAGCAGCTCCGCCTCGCCTTCGAGGATCACGGCCTCCATCCCGCCGTCGAGATGGACCGCGACCTGGGGGTTCGCCATGAGGTCTCGCGCCCAGCGAGTCTCCGGACTGCCGCCGACGTAGAGCGTGCCATCGACGTAGATGCCGTCGACCGGTCGCACGCGCGCCTTCCCGCCGGGCCCCGACGTCGAGATCCAGTAGACCGTCGCCTCGGCCAGTCGCCGCTCGACGTGACTCCACGGCAGGAGGTCGCCGCCCTTCTTCGGGACACCGTATTCCTTCGGCATCCGCGGCCGGTCGGCTCGGGGCAACCCGCGAGTGGCCTGCGTCATGGCCGCGAGTGTAGCGGCGACATCCGGCGCGGTAGCGGACAATCGGGCGGAAGCGCAGGAGGAAGCCGTGACGAATCTCGTCGACCTCGAGGCGATCCAGCCGTTCGACGTGTGGGGCGACGCCGTCCGCGCCCGGAAGGTCGAGGGCGAGCGGTTGACGCTCGCCGTGGTCGAGCTCGCCCCGGACGCCCTCGTGCCGGAGCACCGCCACGAGAGCGAGCAGATCGGCATCTGCATCGAGGGCAGCATCACGTTCACGATCGACGGCGAGACCCGTGAGCTCGGGCCCGGGGGAACGTGGCGGATCCTCTCGAACCGGCCGCACGTCGCCCGCGCGGGCCCAAACGGCGCGATCGTCATCGACGTCTTCGCCCCGACCCGCTCCGATTGGCAGTTCGAGCCCCTGGCGCCCCGCACGCCGGCCTGGCCGAGGCAGCCGGACCGTCCCGCCACCGAGCCTATTCTTCGGCCGTGACGCTCTATCGGCTGCGTGACTCAGAGCCGCTCGTCGCGCCGACGCTCGTCGCCGCATTCGACGGCTGGATCGACGCGGGCGGCGCTTCCACGGCGACCGCGGGCCGGCTCGCGGACGGAGCGGGGATCGTCGCCACCTTCGATGCCGACGTCCTGTACGACTACCGCGCGCGCCGGCCGACGCTCGACATCGTCGATGGCCGCCTGTCCGAGCTGGCGTGGCCGGAGCTCACGCTCCGCCGGACGCGTGTCGGCGAGCGGGACGTGCTCGTGCTCAGCGGCGCGGAGCCGGACTTCCACTGGCAGGAGCTGGCCGACGACATGATCGAGCTGACCGGGCGCCTGGGCATCGCCGAGTGGATCAGCCTCGGGGCGATCCCCGCCGCGGTCCCCCACACCCGGCCCGTGCCGATCATCGGTTCGGCGTCCGGCACGGGGCTGCTCCGCGGCGGCGTCCAGCCGGGGCCCGAAGGCCGCCTCCGCGTCCCGTCTGCCGCGATCTCCGTGCTGGAGCTGGCCGCCGCGCGGGCCGGCCTGCCTGCACTCGGCTACTACGCCCAGGTCCCCCACTACGTGTCCGGGCCGTACGCGCTCGCCGCCCTCGAGCTCCTCCGGGCGCTCGGGCGGCACTTCGACGCGGAGATTTCCGAAGGCTCCCTCCGCGAGGAGGCCGCCCAGCTCCGCAAGCACCTCGACTCCGCGACGGCGGAGGACGAGACGACCCGCAAGTACGTTGAACGGCTCGAGGCGATGGTCGACGAGGCGCGACTCCCGTCGGGCGACGAGCTCATCTCGGAGATTGAGCGTTTCCTCCGCGAGCGCGGCGGCGAGGGCAGCCCGCGACCCTGACCGGTAGGCTTGGGCCATGCCCGCCACCGCCCGCGATCGCGACAACGACTTGGAGTTCGACCGCCACATCCGGCTCGCGGGCACGCGCAACCTGCGCGACGTCGGCGGCTATCCGGCCGGCAACGGGATGCGGACCCGATGGCGGACACTCCTCCGAACCGACGCACTCGATCGGCTGCCAGCCGCGTCGCAGGCGGAGCTCGTGGGACTCGGCCTGCGACAGGTCATCGATCTGCGCTGGACGAGCGAGCTCGACGAGTTCCCCAGCGTGTTTCGCGCCTCCGAGGCGGTCCGATACCGGACGATTCCTTTGCTCGATGAGGACCCAGGGCCGGGGAAAAGCCTCTCAGACATCTACCGGCTCATGCTCGACGTTCGCGGTCCGCAGCTCGTCGAGGTCGTTCGAGCTCTCCTCGAACCCGGTGGCCTGCCGGCCGTCGTCGGTTGTGCCGCGGGCAAGGACCGCACGGGCGTGGCAATCGCGCTCGTCCTCGCCGCGGTCGGCGTGCCAACGGGCGTCGTCGCCAACGACTACGCGCTATCGGCCGAAATATTTGCGGCCGAAGTCGCCGACGAGCACCTCGTGGACTGGCGCGCGGCTCCGGCCGTCGTGGACTGCGCTCCCGAGAACATGCTCGAGGCGATTGACCACCTCGAGCGGCGTCACGGCGGCGCCTCCGCGTTGCTTCTCCGGAACGGCCTGACTCGCGGCGAGCTCGACCGGCTCGCCGAGCTGCTCACGGAGCCCGACCCGGCCAACGGCGAGTAGCGCAGGCGGGAAACGGCCCGATCGGCGGCCTGTCGATGCAACGCTCCTGCGACGGGTCCGCCTCGTGCCCCGGCGCACCGTCAAGGCCCGCGCGAGCACAATTCGCGCGGTCGCGCACGGCCAGAGCACATCCCCCGAGGTACCTCGATGACGTTCAATCCCAACCAGCCGCTCGATCCCGGCCAGGTCCGCGACCGCCGCGGCCTGGGCGGTGGCGGAGCCATCGCCGCCGGCGGGGGCGGCATCGCGCTCGTCATCGCCCTCGTCTACCTGCTCCTCGGCGGCAACCCCGCCGATCTCGCCGGGATCGACCCGGGCGCCGGTACAGGTACGCAGCCGGACAACACCACCCTGCAGCAGGAGTGCCGCACCGGGGCGGACGCCAACAAGCGCCAGGACTGCCGGATCGTCGGGTACGTCAACAGCATCCAGGCTTTCTGGAGCACCGAGTTCCAGTCGCTCAACGAGCCGTATCAGGAGGCCGACACGGTCCTGTTCGAGAATCAGGTTTCGACCGCGTGCGGTGTCGCCAGCTCGCAGGTCGGGCCCTTCTACTGCCCGGCGGACACGACGATTTATCTCGACCTTGGGTTCTTCAAGGAGCTCGAGACACGGTTTGGCGCCCAGGGCGGGCCGTTCGCCGAGGCCTACGTCCTCGCCCATGAGTACGGCCATCACGTCCAGAACCTGACGGGGAACCTGGTGCCGGGTCCCGGCCAGGAGGGCGCCGAGGGACGGGCGGTGAGGACGGAGCTCCAGGCCGACTGCCTGGCGGGCGTGTGGGCGAACAACGCCGCGGAAACTGGCTACCTCCAGCCGCTGACGGCGGACCAGATCGCCCAGGCGGTCAGCGCCGCGGAGGCGGTGGGAGACGACAGAATCCAGGAGAAGACGCAGGGCCAGGTCGACCCGGAAAAGTGGACGCACGGCTCGGCGGAACAGCGCCAGAAGTGGTTCAAGACGGGGTACGAGCAGGGCACGCTCGCCAACTGCGAGACGTTCAGCAGCCCGATCTGAGCCCAGGGCCCAGCCGGGCCGGGGGATCAGCCCCCAAGCCCCTCGATCTCGACCTCGATGAGCGGGCTCCAGCGGACCATCGTCTCGACGTCTGTGCGCCCCCATGCCTGGGCAATGTGGCGGAGAACCGCCTCGCGCTCGACCGGGTCGACGAGGACCCTGGCACGAGCCGGCAGTCCGCCCTGACCGGTCCCTTGAGGTGGAACGTCATGGCCGGATCGGCGTCGAGATTCGCGAGCCAGCTCCGCCGTTGCCTGCTCGGCAGGCCGGAGATGTACAGCCGGCTGTCGATGTTGTGGAACACGACCTCGATCCGGCGCAGTTGGCCGGACTGCCGGCCGGTCGTGGTGATATCGACCCTGTGGCCGCGCGACAGCGCCCGCCGGACCTTCTCGTCGATCTTGTTGGTCCCGTCGATCATGGGTTCGTCCCTCCGCTGGGTCGTTGCCCGTGCAACTATATCATCCCTCGAGCGGCCCGGACGATCAGGTCTCCGGACCGAACGCGCGGACGACGTAGGCGTCGAGCCGCTCGGTCCCGTCCTCGAACCTGCGGGACGACACGTCCAGCCACAGCACGTTGACCCAGCCGACGCTTCCATCGACGAAGGTGAACACGACGCTCCCGGCCGGGCGGGCCCGGTCGAGCAGCCCGCGCGGGCAGTCGGAGTCATTGCCGCAGATCAGGCTGCGCCAGACAGTTGCAGACGTGATCGGCGGGTAGGTCCAGTCGAGGGCGCGCTGGGCGACGCGGACCATCTCGCGACACGGGAAGGCTCGCAGCTCGTTGCAGTCGGTGAGCGCCTCCGCGAGAGGCGCAGTGGGCGCCGGTGGCGGACTTTCAAGCGGAGGCTCCGGAACCCGCGTCGGACTCGCGAAGAGAGCGACGGCCACGACGGCGAGCGCGACAACTGGCGGAACGAGGATGGGCCGGCGAGAGCGTCGGATCGGACGAGTCGGAACCTCGTACGACATCCCGGTTAGCGGGACCGCGACTTGCCCCCACCGCGGGCGGCGTCGCCCCGGGCCGCGGCCTTCTGCGCGCGCTTGCCGGCCTGGTACCGCGCGAGGGCCTCGGCCGAATCGACGTCGCCGAGGGTCGGGTGCTTCGGAGCGACGTCCTCCCAGCCCGGCGGGCGGACGCCGAACCGCTTGCCGAGGACGGAGATGAGGGTCTTCGCCTTCATGTCGCCGACGCCGGGCAATGAGAGCAGGCGCCGTTCGAGGTCGCGGCCGTCCTTCGCCTCGCGCCAGATCCGCGACGCGTCCCCGCCGTACTCATTGACGATCGTGGAGGCGAGCACCTGGACACGACCGGCCATCGCACCGGGGAAGCGATGGAGGGACGGCCGCCGCTGGAAGACCTCGGCCAGCTCGGCCGGGTCCGTCGCGGCGATCTTCGCGGCGTGTCCAGATGGCCGAGCCGGCGGCTCAGCTCTAGTGGGCCGGAGAACGCCTTCTGGACGGTTACCTGCTGGTCGAGCGTGAACCCGATGAGCAGCGCGAACGGGTCACGCGCATTGAGCGCATCCGCCTCGGGGTCGCCGGTGAACGGGAGGCTGTCGGGGGTCGCGGTGGCCATGCGGGCATGGTAGCCCCGGGGCGCCGAGGAGGCGAGGGTGTTCCCCGCTGGCGACAGAGGGGCCGCCCCGCGCAGCTTTGAAACGCGTTTCAGGGGTGGACCGGAGCGGCCGGGAGGCGTAGGATTCAGACCGCAAGAGGTTCCGAGCATGACGGACCACCGCAATCCGGAGCACCTGACCGGACGGAGCGCCTGGGGCCTTCAAAGGGCGTCGACGCTGCCGGTGACTGCGGATCAGTCGCGTGGCTCGAGCAACCTCGCCACCAGGCCCCGAGCGGGCAACATCAGCACCGACACTCGCGCGGGCAGACCTGGGTGATCCGGGAGCAGCGAGGCGCTCCGCGCCGGCGCTGACGGATCACCATCACAGATGAATCGACCCACGCCCGGTGCGGGCGTGGGTCTTTCATTTAGCGGTCGGCCGTTGGTGCGTTCAGGGGCCCCGACGCCAGGCCTGCCCGAGCGGCACGTCGAATGTGAAGGTCCAATCGCCGCGGGTCATCTCGAACGCAGCCGTCATCACGCTCGTCACCTCGAGGGTGTAGGGACCGTCAGGCGTGGTCCCGTTGGGAACGGTGAAGCCGAAGAGCGTAGCCGTGACCCCGCGGGCGTCAGCGTCGCCAACCCCAATGCCGCCGTCCA
>JBBDZZ010000081.1:0-5591 GCA_040899885.1 Chloroflexota bacterium
CGGCTTGCCGACGGTCAGGCTTGCCACGACCGCCAGGACGTAGCCCGGGTAGACCGGCACCTTGTTGCCGAACCCGCCGCCGATGTCGTGCGTCTTGACCCGGATGTTCTGCTCGGGCAGCCCGGACACGAGGGCGAGCACGGTCCGGATCGCGTGCGGCGCCTGGCTCGTCATGTGCAGGGTCATCTGGCCACGAACCGCGTCCCAGTCGGCGATGCAGCCGCACGTCTCGATCGACGCGACATGGATCCGGGGGATGTAGATGTCCTCGGAAACCGTGACCTCGGCATCCTTCAGGGCGGCGTCGGTGGCTGCGCGGTCGCCGGACTCCCAGTGCCAGATGTGGTTCGTCTGCTTGTCCGCGGCGCGGTCGGGGCGGAGGACCGGTGCACCCTTCTCGAGGGCCTTCTTGGGGTCGACGACGACCGGCAGCGGCGCGTAGTCGACCAGGACCGCGGCCACGCCGTCGGCGGCCGCATAGCGGCTCGTGGCAACGACCGCCGCGACCTCCTGGGCTTGGTACATGACGGTGTCGGTCGGGAGCACCATCTGCTTGTCCCCGGCCAGCGTCGGCATCCAGTGGAGTCCGGCCTTCTCGAGGTCGGCGCCGACGATCACGGCGAGGACACCCGGGACCTTGAGGGCCTCAGACGTGTCGATGCCCTTGATCGTCGCGTGGGCATACGGGCTCCGGACGATGTCCATCCAGAGCATCCCGGGCAGCACGAGGTCGTCGATGTACTTGCCGGCTCCCCGGATGAAACGCGGATCCTCCTTGCGCTTGACCGAATGGCCCATTCCCCCGACTTCGGGTGTCGTCTGGGGCTGCGTCTCCGTCGTCATCTCGTCTCTCCCCGCTCAGCCGGCCGCGGCCGGCTCGGTCGTCTCGGCGGCCACGACCGGCGCGCTCTCCGATTCCCGGAGCTGACCGGCCGCCTGCTGGATCGCCTTGACGATGTTGACGTAGCCCGTGCAGCGACAGAAATTGCCGCTGATCCCCGCTCGGACCTCCTGGTCCGAAGGCTCCGGGTTCTGGCCGAGCAGCCAGGCGGCCTGCATGATCATCCCGGGGGTACAGAAGCCGCACTGGAGCCCGTGCTGGTCCCAGAACGCCTGCTGGAGCGGGTGGAGCGTGGCTCCGTCGGCCATCCCTTCGATGGTCTTGATCTCGGCGCCGTCGGCCTGGACGGCGAGCATCGTGCACGACTTCGCGCTTTCGCCGTCGAAATGGATGGTGCACGCGCCGCAGTTGCTCGTGTCGCACCCGACGTGCGTCCCCGTCAGGCCGAACACGTCGCGCAGGAGATGGACGAGGAGGAGTCGCGGCTCGACGTCCGCCTCGCGCGCCTCGCCGTTGACGGTGACCTTGATGTGCTGAGTAGTCATGGGTGCCTCCTACGCGTAGGCGAGCGCGCGCTCGACGGCCTTGCGGAGCGACCGGAGGGTCATCTCCGCGGTCATCGCGCGCTTGTAGTCGGCGGGTCCGCGGACGTCGTCGACCGGGCGGCTCATCGCTGCCGCTGCCTCGCCGGCCTTTCGGAACAGGTCGTCCGACGGCTTGTGGCCATCGAGGACCTTCTCCGCGTCCGTCGCGGCGAACGGCGTCTCGGCGACGCCGGTGATCCCGATCCCGGAACTGCCGATCGTCCCGTCCGGCGCGAGCCGGACGATGGCGGCGACGCCGACCGTGGCGAAGTCGCCGACCCGCCGCTCGAACTTCGTGTACGCGCCTCCGGCTCCGCGGACGCGTCGCGGAAACCGGACCTCGGTCAGCACCTCGGTCGGGTCGATCGCCGTCGTGAAGGTGCCGAGGAAGAATTCCCGGGCGCCGATCGTCCGCTCGCCGGTCAAGCTCTTGCAGACGATCGTCGCCTTGGCCGCGAGCAGGACGGCCGGCCAGTCCGATGACGGGTCGGCGTGGGCGACCGAGCCCCCGATCGTCCCCCAGTTGCGGATCTGGGGGTCGCCGATGCCGCCGGCAACGTCGGCCAGGAGCGGGTAGCGGTCGCCGTCGACGGCTCGCTCCTGGATCTGGCGGTGGGTCGCCCGGGCGCCGATCCTGATCTCGTCGTCCGTCTCGCGGATCCCGTCGAGCCCCTTGACGTCACGCAAGTCGACGAGGAGCTCCGGCTGGGCGAGTCGGAGCTTCATCAGCGGGAGGAGGCTGTACCCGCCGGCCAGGAGCTTCGCCTCCCCCTCACGCTCCTTGAGGATCTTCAACGCGGCCGCCAGGTCCGGTGGCCGGACGTAGTCGAATTGAGCGGGAATCATCGCGCGACCGTCCCTCCTCCTCCCCCGCCCCGGCGGGGGTTGCGGCCCGTCACTGGGGACGGGCCCCATGCCGACTGGCTGACGATCGGGCCGGCGGCGGGGACGGGTTGACGGGGTCCCGGCCGTGGGTCCGGTAGCTCTACGAGAGGTACGCAGTATCGACCCAGGTCGGTTTGCAAGTCAACGAAGTACGTGCGAGAGGCCGCGAGGGGCGTCAGCCTGGTCAGCCTGCGAGTCCGAGCACTTCAGGACCTTCCGGGCATTGCCGGAAGGCACGTCGCGGCGAGACCAGGCACGATCGAGCCAGGTCGCCTGGCTCCGCGCTCCGGATGGTCGGGAGCTGAGCGTCGCCTGGCCCGAAGGCTTCACCGTCCGCTTCGAGCCCAATGCCGTGCTCTACAACGAAAACGGGGTGGCGGTCGCGAAGCACGGCTCGCAGGTCGAGCTGGGCCAGGTGAACCTCGAGGAGCACGCGGGCACGATGGCCGACCCCTTTACGGCCGACGGGATCCTGTTCGACTCCTGCTACCCGCTCAGCATCTGAGCCCCGCCGCGCTCAGCGGATGCCTGTGTCGTAGCCGAGTGCGACGTCCACCGGAGTCGAGCCGATGTCGACCGTAACTTCTTCCGGGGCAGACGGAAGGCCGCCAACCGCACTCACCGGACGGATGATGTAGCGGCCCTGCGGGAGCGTGAGCCGGATCTTGCCGGCGGCGTCGCTTTTCGGCCGGGCGACCTCGCGCCCATCGGCCGTGAGGACGATGACCTCAGCGTCGGCGACGGGGCGGGCGGCGCAATTCGGGTCCGGCGGGATCTGCTCGACCGGGCAGACAGGGCCGGCGGTCAGGGTCAGGTTGACGGTGCCGGTGGGGCCGGTGGGGCTGGGCGTCGCGGCAGTGCCGCAGGCGGCGACCAGGAGCCCGACTGCGAGGATGAGGACGATGGCTGGACCGGAGCGGGAGCGCTGCTGGGCATTCATGGCGCGGAGACGGCGGCCTGCCATCGGCAGTTTCCCGCTCACTCCCGCGCTCCGGTGCGTGGACGCCACACGGCGACCCCGACCGGCATCGGGTCCTGGCCGCGGAGCCCGAAGCCGCCGACTCGCTCCACGACGAGCTCCTCGAGCGCCGTCCGGTACCGGCGCTCCTTCTCGCCTCCGTCGGCGATCCACAGCTGGCGTCGCAGAAAGCCCTCGAGCTCGCTGCGGGTCTCGAACGTCCGCGGCTCGCGCTGGACGACGGTGACCTCCGGCTCCCGGCCCCGCTCGCGAAGCAGCTCGAGGAAGTCCGGAAGCGCCGGCAGGGCCACCCGGGCCTCGCCGTGGACCGGCGGCCAGAATTGGTCGGCGACCGATGCGGGCTGCCGCTCCATCAGCACGGCGACGCACAGGCGCCGCGCAGCGCCCTCCATCGCGTCGACGAACGGCCCGATCGCCTCGACGTCGTACCCGACGTGGGCGATGAGCGCTACGTCGGCAACCGGAAGAGGGCCCATCGTCGCCGCGAGCGCAGCGTCCGGCGGCCAGCGGCCCTCGATTGGGCGGACGTTCGGGATCGCGAACTCTGCCATCTGGTCGCGCAGCGCCCCGAGCATCCCGGTCGAGGGATCGAGCGCGATCACCTCGCCGGCGAGCAGGGCGATCGGCAGGGCGTACCGGCCGGCCCCGGCGCCAATGTCGAGCCACGTCTCGCCCGGCTCGACGAGCGCCCGGAGGAGGTCGAGGAGCGGCTCGTCGGTCCGTCGCGGGTCGGCCCGGAAGAGCGAGGTGACGGGGGCGTAGAAGTCGCGTCCGTCGGCGACCTCGCGAAGGCGGTCGACCTGCTCGCGGTTCGCCCGGACGCGCTCGGCCCAGGAGCGTTCGACCGTCGTTCGATCGCGGACGGGCGGCACGCGGTCAGCGACCCGCCGGCTGGAGCGCGAGAAGGTCCCCCGGCGTGTCGACGTCCGGGTTCGAGCCCTCGACGTCGAGCCAGTTCACGAGCTCCGGCCGGGCGATCAGGATCGGGCCCAGGCCGCGGTCGTTTTCTGCCTCGCGAGCGATGCGGAACGCGTCGCGCCGGATGAACACCGGGTTCGACCCGCCGCCGGCCGCGTAGCGCGGGGCCACGATCGGGCGGTCGGTCTTCTCGGCGGCCTCGACCAGTGCGCGGATGACGGCGGGGCTCGTCCGCGGCTGATCCCCGAGGAGGACCACGGCGTCCACCCGTGGCGCGATCGCCGCGAGATCCGCGAGCCCGTCCCGGAGGGAGCTGGAGAGGCCGCGGGCAGGGTCCGGGTTCCGGATCCGCCGCTCCGTCCGCCAGCGGATCCGGCGTTCGATCGCTGGCGCGCTCTCGCCCAGCACGACGATGACTGGCTGGAGATGGGCGGCGGCCGCGGCGTCGAGGACATGCTGGAGGAGCGGCCGCCCGTCGAGCTCGGCGAGAGCCTTTGGGCTGCCGAAGCGCGACGACGATCCCGCGGCCAGGACAAGCCCGCCGACGTTCACCTCGCGACGGCTTCGGCCGCGGCCGGAGCATCCGTGGTGGCGCGCTCACGGTCGCGGGCGAGGTCGCGCATCGGCCGGCCGGAGCCCCCATATCGAGTGGCGACGATCTCGGACATGATCGCGAGGGCAGTCTCCGCCGGCGCCCGACCGGCCAGGTCAAGGCCGATCGGGCCGCGCAGGCGCGCCAGCTCCTCCTCCCCCACCCCGGCGGCGAGCAGCCGCGCCCGTCGGTCCGCCTGGGTCTTGCGCGAGCCGACCGCGCCAACGTACCGACAGCCGCGGCGGAGGGCCTCGACGATCGCCGGCTCGTCGAATTTCACATCGTGGGTCAGCACCGCGACCGCGTCATTGGGCCCGAGGCCGATCTCGTCAGCGATCTCGTCCGGCCAGCCGACGACGAGGCGATCGACGTCCGGAAATCGTTCCGGCGTCGCGAACGACGCGCGGCCATCGACGACAACCGTCGCCCAGCCGAGCTCGCGGGCGAATGCAACGAGGGACATGGCCGCCTGGACCGCGCCGACGACGACGAGTCGCGGGCGGACGGGGAACGCCTCGACGAACAGGGACCGGCCGCCGAGCTCGACGGTCCGGGACGTCCCGCGCTCGAGGGCGTCGCGGGCCTCGCCGATCAACGCGGCGTCGAGCGCACCGGAACCGAGCGTCCCCTCGAGGCGCCCGTCATCGTGGACGACGAGCGGCTTCTCCGGCGGCGAGCCGGCGCCCGGCTCGTGCGGGCCGAACTCGGTCGGCGGCGAGTCCGCGGGCAGGGGCGTGACGACGGCCGCGCCCGCGTCGCCCCTCGCGAGCAGGATCCGCGCGAGCCCTGCCG
>JBBDZZ010000081.1:5601-17786 GCA_040899885.1 Chloroflexota bacterium
GACGACCACGGCCGGCACGGCCGGCTCGACGAGGACGTCGATCGTCCCGCCGCAGGCGAGGCCCACGTCCCACGCCTCCTCGTCGCTGATCCCGTAGCGGATGACGCGGGCGCGGCCGGTGGCGCGGGCCCGCTCGATCTCCTCCGCGGCCGCGCCCTCGACGCAGCCGCCGCTGACGGAGCCCGCGATCCGGCCGTCGGCTGCGAGCAGGAGGACCGCGCCCTCCGGACGCGGCGCCGAGCCGAATGTCCGGACGACGACGGCCCGACCGACGTCGATGCCCTCGGCGCGCCACGCATCGAGCGTTTCCAGCAGCTCCTTCACCCAATCATCCCCCTACTGCGTTAGTGGTCGGGCGGCGGCGCGGTCGACCGCCCCGGTGTCGACCGGGACCGGCGGCTCGAACGGCCTGACGACCGGCGTCGCGGCGACCGAGGCCGCTGCATCCCCGCTCCGGCGGGTGTCGCCGGCGCGGACGCCGGCGAGGATCTCGCCGAGCCGCTCGAGGCTGGCGACCGTGCCCGCGGGGAGGAAGTCGTCGATGTACGGGTAGGCCGCCCGCATGCCCGCGGCGAGCGGCTGGTAGCCCGGGGTCCCGGCGAGCGGGTTGAGCCAGATAAGGCGGTGGCAGTTGCGCCGCAGGCGAGCGGTCTCGCTCGCGACGAGAGCGGGGTCGCCCCGGTCCCAGCCGTCCGACACGACGATGACGACGCCACTCGAGCGGAGCGAGCGACGGGCCCAGCGCAGGTTGAACTCGCGGAACGATTCGCCGATCCGCGTCCCGCCGGCCCAGTCGGAGACGGTGTCGGCGACGCGGGCGAGGGCGCGATCGCGGTCCTTGTCCCGGAGCAATCGCGTGACGCGGGTGAGCCGCGTCCCGAACACGAACGACTCCGTCCGTACTGCGGACGACGCGCCGAGCGCCTGGATGAACCGCAGGAGGAGCCGGGAGTGGCGCTCCATCGATCCGGAGATGTCGCAGAGGACGACGAGCGGCCGCGGCCGTCGGATGTGGCGTCGCCAGACCCACTCGACGAGCTGTCCGCCGGTCGCGAGATTGCGCCGGAACATCGCTCGCGGCGCGAGGAGCCGGCCGTGGTGATGGAGCTCGTAGCGCCGCGTGCGGCGCCGCTCGAGCCGGGGGGTCAGGAGGTCGACGAGCCGTTCTGCGTCGCGCAGCTCGGCGGCGGTCATCCGGTCGAACTCACGGTGGCGGAGAACCTCGCTCGCGCTGAACGCGTCGGGCGCGATCGTGATGCCGTCGACGTCGCCGAGATCGGGCGATTCCTCGTCGCCCGGGATCGGCGTGCCGCGGATCGCATCCCGCGATGCCATCCGGTCCGTGGCCGCGCCGTCGGGGCCATCGGGATCGTCCGCCGGCGTCCCGCCTGGCCGCTTCTCGGTCCCGGGTCCCTCAGGATCCATGAGTCGGGCTCGGCGCCGGCGCCAGAACCGCTCGAAGACGCGGTCGTACAACTCGCGGTCGTCGCGCCGCCGCACGAACACCGCCGAACCGGCGGCCCGGACCTGCTCCCGCTCGCCGAGATCGACGAGCGTCAGGGCGCGGGCGAAGTCGACCGCGGCCCCGAGGTCGATCCCCAGTCCCTCGGCCCGCAGCGCCCGTCCGAACCGGACGGACTCGCCCAGGAGTCGGCGGCCATCGACCTCCTCGCCCTTCGGGGTGCGGACGATCGCGGGGTCGGTCATCGGTGGTGCGGGTCAGCCCCGTGCGGTCGCCTCGGCGAGGTACTGGCGCGCCGTCTCGCCGCGGACGTGGCGGATGTCCTCTTCGTACTTGAGCACGACGCCGAGCGTCTCGTCGATGAGCTCCGGGGCCAGCTCGCTCGCGCCCATCGAGAGGAGGGCCGCGGCCCAGTCGAGCGTTTCGGCGATTCCGGGGACCTTCGTGAGGTCCGCCTCGCGCAGCCGGTGAACGAACCCCACGACCTCGCGGGCGAGCGTTTCGGGCGCCGCCGGCACCCGGGCGAGGACGATCTCGTACTCCTTCTGGGGAGTCGGGTAGTCGATCCAGTGATAGAGGCAGCGGCGCTTCAGCGCGTCGTGGACCTCGCGCGTCCGGTTGCTCGTCAGGATCACCCGCGGCGGGCGGTCCGCCTTGATCGTGCCGATCTCCGGGACCGTGACCTGGAAGTCGGACAGGATCTCGAGCAGATACGCCTCGAACTCCTCGTCGGCGCGGTCGATCTCGTCGATCAGCAGGACCGGCGGCTGCCCGCCCTCGCTCGGCTCGAGTGCCTGGAGGAGCGGCCGACGGATGAGGAACTCGGGCCCGAAGATGTCGTGCGGGTCAACCTTCGCCCCCTCGCCGCGAGCTTCGAGCAGGCGGATCTCGAGCATCTGGCGCGGGTAGTTCCACTCGTACACCGCGTTGTTGACGTCGAGGCCCTCGTAGCACTGGAGCCGAATGAGCCGCGTGTCGAGGCTCTGGGCGAGGACCTTCGCGAGCTCGGTCTTGCCGACGCCCGCCTCGCCTTCGAGGAGCAGCGGCCGGCCGAGCTCGAGCGCGAGGAAGACGGCCGTCGCGAGCGACCGGTCCGCGATGTAGTCGCGCGATCGGAAGTCGGCCTGGATGGCCTCGATGGTGCGCGTGCCGGCGGGGCGCTCGTCTCGGTCACTCATAGTGGGCCGATGCTACACGGCCCGGTCCAACCGACGGGTTGTCGACCGGGTGTACGGTAGCCGCCACGCCGGCTCATGCTCGTTGGCCGACGGTACTGCGGGAGGATCTGCCGTGCGCTACTTCAGCAAGCCAGCGCTTGCCGCCCTGTTGGCCGTGGCCCTCATCGCCGCGTGCACCGGCGGTGGTGGTGCCGGTGCGTACCCGAGCGACGACCTGAGTTTCATGGCGCCCGCCGCCCCCGGTGGCGGCTGGGACAGCACCGCCCGTGCAATGCAGAAGGCACTCAAGGACGGCGCGGTCGTCACCAGGAACGTCGAGGTCTACAACGTCGAGGGCGCCGGGGGCACGGTGGGCCTCGCGCAGTTTGTGGAGGGAAAGAAGGGCGATCCCCACGAGTTCATGGTCATGGGCCTCGTGATGCTCGGGGCAATCCGCACGAACAACGCGCCGGTCGACCTCTCGACGGTAACCCCGATTGCCAGCCTGACGACCGAGTGGGAGGCGATCGCAGTCGCGGCGGACTCCGAGTTCCAGACGCTCGACGACCTCATCGCCGCCTTCAAGGCCGATCCAACCGCGATCAGCTGGGGAGGTGGCTCGGCAGGCGGCACGGATCACATCCTGGTGGGACTCATCGCCAAGGCCGCGGGAGTGGATCCGGGCAGCATCAACTACATCCCCCATTCCGGCGGCGGGGAGCTGACGCCGGCGATCCTGTCCGGCGCGGTCAGCGCCGGCGTGTCCGGTCTCAGCGAGTTCACCGGCCAGGTCGAATCGGGCGACATGCGCCTTCTCGCGGTCTCGAGTGACGCGAAGCTCGAAGGCGTCGATGCCCCGACGATCACCGAATCCGGCCTCGACGTCGTCATCTCGAACTGGCGCGGCGTGATGGGGCCGCCGGAGCTAACGCCCGAGGAGACGACCGCCGCGATCGGAGTCATCGACCGGATGCACGCCAGCGACGCCTGGAAGCAGGCGCTCGAGACGAACGGCTGGCGCGACTTCTACAAGACAGGCGACGCGTACCGAACCTTCCTGACCGAGGAGCAGACAAAGGTCGAGGGCGTCCTGAGGGATATCGGCCTGATCCAGTGATCCCGTCGCTGCGCGGCCCTCTCGTCGCAGCAGTCGTCGTCATCGGCCTGGGCGTCGTCGTGCTCGTGGGCACGACGGCCATCGCCCAGGCCGGCGGCTACAGCCCCGTCGGCCCGACGGCGATTCCGCTGGTTGTCGGCCTCGCGATCCTGGTCCTTGGACTGCTGTTCCTCGGCCGGGCCACGATCCGGCCGGATCGCGACCTCGCCGACCGAATGGCCGAGGAGGACCGGGCGACCCACTGGCCGACGCCGACCCTCCTTGGCGCAGCCCTCCTGGGCTATGCATTCGCACTCGCCCCGCTCGGCTACATCCTGGCCACGGCCGCTTTCCTGCCCCTGACTGCGCGGATCATGGGCAGCGCGCGACCCCGACGCGACGTCGCCGTGGGTGTCGGTCTTGCGGTTGTCGTGTACTTCGGGTTCACCGAGGGGCTCGGGGTCCGGCTGCCCGCCGGCGTCCTCGACTCCGTTCTGCCCTAGCGGCGCCGGCGGGCTGCCGTGGACGTCCTTGGCGACCTTCTTGGCGGCTTCGCGACGGCGCTCCAGCCGCAGTACCTCCTCTACGCGGCCATCGGCGTAACGCTCGGCACGCTGGTCGGGGTCCTGCCCGGCATCGGCCCCGCCGTGACGGTCGCGCTGCTGCTGCCGCTGACGTACGCGTTCGACCCGATCGGCGCGTTCATCATGTTCGCCGGCATCTACTACGGCGGGATGTACGGCGGCTCGACGACCTCGATCCTGTTGAACACGCCCGGCGAGTCGGCCTCGATCGTGACCGCACTCGAAGGCTTCAAGATGGCGAAGGCGGGCAGAGCCGGGGCGGCGCTTGCCACGGCTGCGATCGGCTCGTTCGTCGCAGGGACCGTGTCGACGATCGCGATCACGTTCCTGGCGCCGACCGTGGCCGGCATCGCCGTCACGTTCCAGCCGGCCGACTATTTCGCCCTCATGGTCCTCGCCTTCGTCAGCGTGACCGCGCTGGTCGGCCGCTCGATCCTGCGTGGGGCGATCAGCCTCTTCGTCGGCCTGTTCGTGGGGCTGATCGGCATCGACGTCCTGTCCGGCCAGGCGCGCTTCACGTTCGGCGTTCCGGAGCTGCTCGACGGGCTCAATATCGTCGTGGTCGCGGTCGGATTGTTCGCCGTCGGTGAGGCCTTCTACGTCGCGTCGCGGATGCGTCACGACCCCGAGGTCACGCCGCTCAAAGGTAAGGTCGGCATGACCGGCGAGGAGTTCAGGCGCTCGTGGCGGCCGTGGTTGCGGGGCGCGGCGATCGGCTTTCCGCTGGGCAGCCTGCCCGCCGGCGGCGCGGAAATCCCGACGTTCCTCAGCTACAACGTCGAGAAGCGGCTGTCGAAGCATCGCGAAGAGTTTGGCCACGGCGCGATCGAGGGTGTCGCCGGTCCCGAGGCGGCCAACAACGCCGCCTTTTCCGGAGTGCTCGTACCGCTGCTCACGCTCGGCATCCCGACGTCGGCGACGGCGGCCGTCATGCTCGTCGCCTTCCAGGTCTACAACCTGCAGCCCGGGCCGCTCCTCTTCCAGAACTCGCCCGACCTCGTCTGGGCGCTCATCGCCAGCCTCTACATCGGCAACGTCATGCTGCTCGTGCTGAACCTGCCGCTCATCCGGATCTGGGTGAAGATCCTCGAGATCCCTCGACCGGTCCTCTACAGCGGCATCCTCGTGTTCGCAACGCTCGGCGTGTATACCGCGTCGAACAGCCTCGTCGACGTGCTGATCATGTACGCGATCGGCGTCGTGGGGTTCTTCATGCGGCGCTTCGACTTCCCCGTCGGGCCGGTGATCCTTGGCGTCATCCTTGGCCCGCTGCTCGAGGCGCAGTTTCGCAGGGCGGTCTCGATCAGCCAGGGCGACCTGTCCGTGTTCATCACCCGGCCCTTTTCACTCGCCCTGCTGGTCATCGCCGCCGCCGTCCTGGTCGTGCCCTACCTTCCGCGCCTCATCGCCCTCGTCCGCGGTGATCGAACGCCCAAGGACCGCCTCGATTTCGGCGACATGGACGACTAGTCAGGAGTGGGATCACCCGTCGGGCGCATCGAGCTCACGGGCGTAGGGCGGGAAGCGGAACCGCTGGTCGCGGGTGAGGATCCCACCGTGTCCGAGCTTCGCGACCGTTCGCGCCGAGATCGGCTCGCCGGACAGCAACCGCGGCAGCAGGAGGTCCGCCGCGGTCGCCTTCGAAAACGCGCCGCACGTCGGCAGGCCGAGGATTCCCGTCCGACCCACGACCCCGAGCCACAGCATCGAGCCGGGATGGGCGGGCACGCCGCGCCGGACGATCCGCCCGCCGAGCCGCTCGATCGCAACGAAGAACGCGTCTTCGGGGTCGGTGCTCCCGCCGCCTGCCGTGAGAACGAGGTCGACGGCGCCGGGCCTCTTGACGAGGAGACGGAAGGCTTCTTCGACCGCGTCCACCTCGTCGGCGACGTAGGCGATCGAGACGATGGTCGAACCGAGGCTCTCGACCTTCGCCCGAACGCTCCGCTCGAAACGCTCCTGGGCCGGCGCGTGGATCGACTCCTTGACGATGACCCCGACACGCCGGGCGATGTAGGGCGCGACCTCGACGACGGGCCGGCCGGAGGCGGCTATTCGCTCCGCCCGCTTGACGACAGCCTCGTCGACGACATGCGGCGCGACCTTCACGCTCGCGACGAGGTCGCCGGCCGCGACGACCGAGCCGTCGAACGCGGTGAAGGCTTCGATCGGGTCGAGGCCGTTGATGCGCTCGAGAAGGTCCGACCGGACGTGGAGCACCCCGTCCCGCTCTGCAACCAGGTCGATCCGGCTCTGAACCGGACCCCTGATCCGCAGCTGACGACCACCGATGGCACGGGCCAGGCGGAGGGCGGCATCGTCCTCGTGGAGGTCGCCGTGCTCGAGGACGAGAACGGTGACCGGCCCGTCGGGCACGACCGAACCTGACGGTGCACCGCCGATCCGGTCGAGGTCGGTATCCGAAAGGCGGCGGCCCTTCGCCCACCTCTCGCCCGCGACCGCTAGGTCGCGGGCGAGGACGGCTCCGACGAGGGACCGCGGAGCGCGCCGCCCGGGCGCGATCCGCGCCACCTTCACCGGTCGCCGGTCACTCGTCGAGCCGGGCCAGCGCGCCCTCGATCGCCCGGCGGGTGTAGATCGCCGCCATGGCGGTGCGGTACTCCGTGTCGGCGTGGATGTCGCCGTTGACTGTCCGGCCATCGGTGGCGTGGGCGGCCGCGGCCGCGATCGCCTTGGCCGATCCGTCGCTCCCCATGAGCGCCTTCTCGACGGCCGTCGCCCGGTAGGCGACATCGCCCACGCCGGTGATCCCGATCCGGGCTTCCGCGATCTTCCTGTCTCCCCCCCGGACGACGACCGCGGCGACGCCGACGATCGCGTACCCGGAGGCGCGTTGCGTGAGCTTCCGGTACGCCGAGCCGGCGTCGTCACGCGGCCCGGGCAGGCGAACCTCGGTGAGGATCTCGTTCGGCGCAATCGCCGTGGTGAACGCCCCCTGGAAGAAGTCGCCGGCACGGATCGTTCGCTCGCCCTTCGGCGAACGAAGGACGATCTCGGCGTCGAGGGCCAGCATGCAGGCCGGCAGGTCCGAGGCCGGGTCGGCGTGGGCGATCGCGCCTCCGACCGTGCCGCGGTTGCGGACCTGGACGTCGGCGATGTCCGGCAGCGCGTCACGCAGGAGCCCGTATTCGCGGGCCGGCGATTCGAACAGCTCCGTGTACGTCGTCAGCGCCCCGACGGCGAGCCGGCCGTCGTCGAGCTTGCGAACGCCCTTGAGGCCCGGCACCCGACCGATGTCGACGAGCTTGTCGACCTCCGCGAGCCGGAGCTTGAGCAGCGGCAGCAGGCTCTGGCCGCCGGCGATGACCTTCGAACCGTTGGCGATCTCTTTGAGCGCCTGTTCGAGTGTCGCGGGCCGGCTGTAGGCGAATCCGGCGGGGATCATGCCTTGCCTCCCTTCGCGGTCTGGATCGCCCGCCACACCTTCTGCGCGGTGTGCGGCA
Source organism: Chloroflexota bacterium (assembly GCA_040899885.1). Lineage (GTDB taxonomy): Bacteria > Chloroflexota > Limnocylindria > Limnocylindrales > CSP1-4 > JACDAV01. The sequence continues at coordinate 13,365 of JBBDZZ010000081.1, forward strand.
TGTCGAGATGGCGGATGCCGAGCGGCGAGAGCGCGTCGATGACGGCGTTCGCAGTCGCCGCGGTCGAGGCGATCGTGCCGGCCTCGCCGACGCCCTTGACCCCGAGCGGGTTGACCGGCGACGGGGTCACCGTCTGGTCGAGCTCGAACACCGGCAGCCAGGCCGCGCGCGGGAGTGCGTAGTCCATCATCGACCCGGACACGAGCTGTCCGTCGTCGCTGTAGACCGCGCCTTCCCAGAGCGCCTGGCCGACGCCCTGGACGATCCCGCCGTGGATCTGCCCGTCCACGATCATCGGATTGATCTTGTTGCCTACGTCGTCGACGGCGACGTAGCGCACAAGCTCCGTGTCGCCGGTCTCCTCGTCGATCTCGACGGTCGCGATGTGTGTGCCGAACGGGAACGTGCAGTTCGGCGTGTCCCAGTAGGCGGTCTCGTCGAGGTACGGCTCCATGCCCTCCGGTGGGTCGTAGGCAAGGTCGAGGGCGAACGCGATCTCCTGAATCGTTTTCACTTTGTCCGGCGAGCCCTTGACCCGGTAGTTCGCGCCGTCGATCTCGATGTCGTCGACCGATGCCTCGAGCATGTGCGCGGCGAAGCGCCGCGCCTTCTCCTTGATCTTGCCGGCGGCCTTGACCGCGGCGGTCATCCCGACCGAACTCGTCCGGCTGCCGTACGAGCCGTAGCCGAACGGCGTCCCCTGGGTGTCCGAGTGCTGGACGACGATGTCCTCCATCGGGATGCCGAGCTCGTGGCTGACGACCTGCGCGTAGGTCGTCTCGTGGCCCTGACCCTGGGGCTGGGTGCCCACCGTAACGACGACCTTGCCGGTCAGGTGCATCTTGATGTTGGCCGATTCCCACATCGCGGCGCCCCAGCCCTCGCCGACCGCGCCGATCCACTTGGACGGGGCGACCCCGCACATCTCGAGGTACGTCGAGAGGCCCATCCCGAGGAGCTTGCCGCGGGACTTCGCCTCCTTCCGGGCCTTGTCGAGGTCCATGTAGCCGGACATCATGATGGCCTTGTTGAGGGCCGGCTCGTAGTTCCCGGAGTCGATATAGATCTTTGCGCCGCCACTGGCGGTGCCGAGTCCCGACGGGTTGTCGTACGGGAACTGGTCGGGCGGGATGAAGTTCTTGCGCCGGATCGCGGCGCGGTCCATGCCGATCTCGGCGGCGAAGAGGTCCATCGCCCGCTCGATGACGTACGTGGCCTCAGGCCGACCCGCACCGCGGTACGTGTCGACGAACGTCGTGTTCGTATAGACCCCGGTGACCTCGGCGTAGACGTTGGGGATCTTGTAGCAGCCCGACAGGACGCGGGCGTAGAGCGTCGTGGGGGTGCCCGGGCCGATCGTGGACAGGCGCCCGCCGAGGTTCGCGTAGGTCTTGACCTTGAGTCCCGTGATCTCGCCGTCACGCTTGCCCGCGATCTCGAGATAGGTGATGTGGTCGCGGCCGTGGTTCGTGCTCTGGTAGTTCTCACGGCGACTCTCGACCCACTTCACGGGCCGGCCACCGATCTGCTTGCTCGCGAACAGGGTCAGCGCGTAGTCGGGGTAGCAGATGAGCTTCGAGCCGAAGGCACCGCCGACGTCCGGGGAGATGCAGCGCAGCTTCTGCTCGGGGATGCCCATGACGAAGGCGGCCAGGAGGAGCCGCTGGATGTGCGGCGTCTGGCTCGACATCCAGATCGTGTACTCATCCGTGCCCGGGTTGAACCAGCCGATGTCGCCGCGAACCTCCATCGGGTTCGGGATGAGCCGCTGGTTGACGATCCGCTGGCGGACGACGACCTCCGCGGACTCGATTGCCGCATCCGTGCCCGCCTTGTCGCCGACCGGCCATACGAAGACGACGTTGTTCGGGGCGTTCTCGTGGAGCTGCGGCGCGCCCGGCTGGGTCGCCTTCTCGGCGTCGACCACCGCCGGCAGCTGCTCCCAATCGACATGGATGGCTTCGAGCGCTTCGAGCGCTTGCTCTGGCGTCTCGGCCACGACCGCGGCGACGCCCTCACCCGTCCATTTCACGCTGTTGGTCGCCAGGACACGAGGCGTGTTGACGTTGTTCTGGATCCCCGCGCTGCCGCCGGCCGGCCAGACCATCGGCAGCGGGTTGTAGGGAATGTCCGCGCCGACGAGGACGCCCAGCACGCCGGGCATCGCCTTGGCCGCGCTCGTGTCGACCGAGCGGATGTTGGCGTGCGCATACGGGCTCCGAAGGATGGCCAGGTGGGCCATCCCGGTCAGCTTGATGTCGTCGAGGTAGCGACCCTTGCCGGTGATGAAACGGGGATCCTCGGTTCGCTTGACGGGGGTCCCGAGGACGTCGATGGTCATCGTATCCTCCTACGCCTTGCCGTTGGACGCCGCAGTGGCGGCTTCGCGTGCGCTCTTGGGCGCGGCCGCCGCGGTCCGCAGCGTCGAGGCCGCCTCGCGGATCGCGGCCACGATGTTCTGGTAGCCCGTGCAGCGGCAGAAGTTGCCCTCGATGGCGTGGCGGATCTCGTCATCGGAGGGATCCGGGTTGCGCGCCAGCAGGTCAGCCGCGGTCATGATCATGCCCGGCGTGCAGAACCCGCACTGGAGCCCGTGCTTCTCCCAGAACGCGGCCTGGAGGGGGTGCAGCGCGCCGTCGGTGGCCATCCCCTCGATCGTGCGGACGGCGCTGCCGTCGGCCTGGACGGCGAGCATCGTGCACGACTTGATGGCCTGGCCGTCGACATGAACCGTGCAAGCGCCGCATTGCGACGTGTCGCACCCGACGTGTGTCCCGGTCAGGTCCAGGTCCTCGCGCAGCACCTGGACCAACAGACGTCTCGGCTCGACCTCGAGCTCTCGACGCTGTCCGTTCACCACGAGCACGATGTGCTCGGTCACGGCCGTGCCTCCCTTCCCCTGCGCACGCCTCCCCCGACACCGGCGAGATGGACCGGTGGAGGGACCTTGAATGCTGGCACCGTCGGGACCCGGAATCAAGGGGGGGGGTTCCGCTGCGTGGGGACGACGCGCCCGCGCCTCAGCTAGCGGCCGCCTCAAGCCGGAAGTAGACACCGACCCGGCGGACGTGGCCGCGGGCCGCCGAGTACAGAAGGTTCGCCGGGAAGGGTTGCTGCGACCACGTCGCCCGGATGACGGACTCGCGCTCCGGGCCGGGCCGCAGCCGGATGGCGCGCATCTGCCGCGCGAAGCCGTCCGCCGAGACGACGCGGAGGGGGCCGCCCGCGTCGACATTGCGGGTCCACGCGACGTCGCCGTTCGGGTGCCCGACGTACGAGGTGCCGTCGACGGTGAGGCCGGTCACGATGATCGGGCGTTGGCGTCCGGTCCGCCGCCCAACGACGTCGAGCTCGACGACCCGCCGCAGAGACGCAGAACGCGCTCTCCAGGCGCGGCGGATGAGAGGGTCGAGGAATCGGAGGAGGCGATAGCCGGTGCGCCAGATGAGCCGCCAGGCGGCCGAGCCGCGGTCGACGGCCACCACGGGATCGGTCACCGTGATCGCCGACCTTGTCGGGGCATGAACCGGCCGAGTGCCGCGCTGCGCGAGCTGACCGCCCGCGGATCGAGCGCTGCGGCAATCCCCGATGACGACTCCGCGGCCGCGATCCGTGCCGCCTCGCCGAGCCGGACCAGCTTCGCCCGGGCTATCGCCCAGTCGAGTGCGTCGAGGCCGGGCGCGTTCGCTAGCCCGACTCGCGCCAGGCCGCGGTGTCCGGTCGACGCGGCGTAATGCGCGGCCCACACGAGGATCTCCGGGCCGTCGTCCGACCCGGCCGCTGCTGAGAGCGCGCCGCAGACGATCCCCCGATCGCCCGGCGCGCTCGCGACGAGCCGCCAGTTGTCCGGGCCTGCGATCAGGTCGAAGGCGTAGCTCGCATACGGCGCGTCGAACACGGTCGCGTCGCCGGCCGTGTCGATGTTGCCGCCCGTCAGTGCGAGCGACAAATGTGTGCCTTCGACGCCGTCCGCCAGCCGCGCGTGCGCCTCCCGGAACATGCGCCGCTCCGCCTCGTCGTCGCCGATCGCCACGGCATCGGGCTCGTCGACCTCGACGAGTGGGCAGCCCGCCGCCGCGAGGGCGAGCGCCTCGGTGTGGAGAGCCTCCGCCAGCGCTATCGTGAGCGACCGCCGTCGTCGACCGCCGGGCTCGAGCCGCCGCGCCGCCGTGTATGGCCCGGGCAGTGCCTGCTTGACGGCACGGGTCGTCGATGCCGCGGCGAATGACCACTCCGCCACGGTCAGCGGTACCTGCCAGGTCGCCAGACGCGGACCGCCGAGGCCGCGCAATGGAGCGAGCAAGTCCGGCCAGCGCAGCCGGCCGTCGGTCAGCGGCTCGAGTCCGGCCAGCTCCTGGGCGGCAACGACCTCGCGGACCATCTCGTCGAGGCTCGCCGCAGCGCCGGAAGCGGGTTCGGGCC
>JBBDZZ010000082.1:0-17680 GCA_040899885.1 Chloroflexota bacterium
GTCCGCCGCCGCGACGTAAACGCTCAGCCAGGCAACGCCGGCGTAGACGCGTCGCGGCGGCGGGGCACTCAGGGCAATCCAGCCGACGACCTCTCCCCCGCGCCGTGCGACGAACCGGCAGCCGTTGCGATGCGAGGCGTCCCACTCGGGCCAGCCGGGGGCCTCGGTCTCGAGCGTGGCGATGTCCGTGGCAATCCCCTCCTCGAAGATCCGGCGCACCGCGGGCCAATCGGCCTCGGTCAGCGCATCGATCGTCAGGGCGGCGCGATGGGTCGGGGCGGTCATCGGGTCACCCGCTCCGTCCGCGAGCATCGACCGGCCACGTGCCGACGACCTCACCGGCCCGAACGGCGACGAACGAGTCGAAGAGATCGACCACCGGGCATGCGTGGTTCGGGAGGATCGCGACGACGTCGCCGAGGCTGGGAGCAGGCGTCTCGGGCGGAATCCGCACGACCCCGTGGTAGTCGGACAGGCGATCGATGACCGCCTCCGGGTAGGCCGGCAGGAGGCCGTGGCCTTCGAGATACTCGGGGCGATCCTTCGTCAGGCTCTTCGCGCCGGCGTCGACGACGACCTGTCCCGGGACGGCGGCCGACACGACGGTCGCGGCAACCCACAGGGCAAGACCATCGGGCGGGACCGAGCCGAGCGCAAGCACCTGCCTGTCGCCGAGCAGGTAGGTCCCGGCGCGGATCTCGTTGACCTCGCCGCGGGCGGCGAGGACCGCCGTCGGGGTGGAGCCGGCGGAGACGATGGCGGCCTCGAGCCCGGCTCGACGCAGCGCGGCCGCAGCCGCACCGAGCGTCGCGACCTCATCCGCGGCTGCTCCGGCCGCGTCCCGGCCAGCGTACGCATGGCCGCCGTGGGCGAATACGCCGTCGACCCGGAGGCCGCGGGATCGGGCTGCCAGCGCTACCTCGACCGCGCGATCCGGCGCGACGCCCGTTCGACCGTTGCCAGGGTCGATCTCGAGCAGCACGCGTAGTGGCCTGGACGACCCGGCCACGGCAGCGGCGAGCCGCTCCGCACCCCGGACGGCGTCGAAGCCGATCGCGAAGCGGCGGACTGACTCGTGCAGCGCTCGCAGCCGGGCGGCCTTCGGTCCGTCGGCCCAGACCGGATAGGCGACGAAGATGTCGTCGATCCCGCCGCCGGCCATGACCTCAGCCTCGCCGAGGTTGCCAACGGTGATGCCCGCCGCGCCGGTGTCGAGCTGGATCTGCGCCAGCCGGATGCTCTTGTGGGTCTTGACGTGCGGGCGGAGCCTGACCCCACGGGCATCGAGCTCGCCGCCCAGGCGCCGGGCATTCGCCTCGACCGCGTCGAGGTAAACGACCAGGCAGGGCGTGTCGAGGCCGGCCGGGATGACTGGCGGAAGGACCCGGTCGCGGGCGAGCGACGTCATCCAGCTTGCCGAGCGATGATCGGGCTGCGCAGCTCGCCCAGCCGCTCGATCGCCAGGACGACCTCGTCGCCGGGCTCGAGCCACCGTTGGAGCGTGGAGTCCTTCACCTCGAGGAGGCACCCCGTACCGACGGTCCCGCTGCCGAGGATGTCCCCGGGCCGGAGGCGGGCGTCGGCCGAGGCCCGCTCGATCATTTCTCCAAAGCTGAAGTGGATGTCCGCCCACGTCCCGCGACTCACCTCGACGGTGACGCCGGACGGACCGCACACCGTGGCGGTCATCGCGAGGTCGTAGCCCTTGCCGCGTCGGGTCGACACCAGCTCGTCCGGCGTGACGAGCCAGGGCCCGATCGTCGAAGCGAAGTCCTTGCCCTTCGCCGGCCCGAGCCGGACCGCCGTCTCCTCTCGCTGGAGGTCGCGCGCGGACCAGTCGTTGAGGATTGTGTAGCCACCGATCCCCTCCTCCGCCCGGCCGGCCGGCAGATTGCTTGCCGGCGTGTCGACGACGGCCGCGACCTCCAGCTCGAAGTCGAGCTCCGCGGAGCCGCGGGGCGCGTGGACCGGGGCGTCCGGACCCCGGATCTCCGAGACGTTGCTGAAGTAGAAGATCGGCAGGCGGTACCAGGCCTCGGGGACTTCCCCGCCGCGCCGCTCCCACATCGTCTTGACGTGCCGCTCGAATGCGTAGAAGTCGCGGAACGATGACGGCCGGATGACCGGCGGCCCGAAGAGCAGGTCCCCGCCGTCGATCACAGCGTCGTCGTCCGGTCCGCGCGGCTCAAATCCCTCGACGATCTCAGCGAGCGCATCGACCCGCAGGCCGCCGGCAAGATGATCGTCGAGGGTGGTGATCGGCGAGCGGAACAGGACGCTGTTGTGGGCCCGACCGCGATCCGCCGCCGCGAGCCGCCGGCGAGCGACCTCGAGATCGAGCCAGCGGATCGGCGGGTCGTCGAGCGCCGCGGCGAGCCGCCACGGGGCGCCGGCAGGTCCGTGCCGCTCGCGGACGTGGGCGATCTTCACGCCCCGAGTCTAGCCCGCGGTTATCCACGGCGAGGAGCCCCGCGCCGCCAGCGATCCTGCGAACTCGAATTACGAACTCGCATCATCTTCGGCCACTCTCGACAGACTGCCGGGTGCCGCGACGGACAAGAAAAACCGGCGCCCCGCTCTCGGGGCGCCGGAAGGGTCGGAGGTGGAGTTACTTGATGGCTTCACCGGTCGGGCTGACGACATACCACACGCCGCCCTGGCCCTGGCCGTTCGTGTCACCGGGGGCTGCGTCGCTCGCGAAGTAGTAGAGCGGCCAGTTGCCGATCTTCACCTGGTCGCCGCCGTCGGTGCGGAGGGCGGTGCTGAAGTCCGAGTCGTCGAGGCCCGGCCCGACGGTGATCTCGCCCTCAGCGAGCAGGGCCGGCCATGTCGGGGCGCAGCCCTCGTAGCAGGTGGAGATGCCGGTGGGCTCGTCCGGCGTGAAGAGGTAGAGCGTTCTGCCTTCGCCGTCGACGAGGATCTGGCCCAGGTCGGACGTGGCCACCATCACGGTCGCCGCGCCGGCCGCAGGACTGGACTCATCGGGCGAAGGCGACGGCGTCGCGGCCTGGGGCGATGGGGTCGCGGGCGCGACGACCGACGGTGAGGCCGCCGTGCTCCCGCAGGCGGCCAGCGCGACCGCCGCGACAATGGGCAGGAACAACCGGATGCGCATGGTGAATCTCCTCTGGCAATCGGGGGGTTGTGTGTCGGTGGCGACACCCATCGATACGCCCGGATCTGCGCTTCGGTTTCCGCGCGGCTGTCAGAACGGCTTGAAGTACGTCAGCCAACCGGCCCGCTCGAGCGCCTCGAGCGCCGCGGTCAAAGGTTGCCGCGCTTCGCCTGCTCCCTCTCGATCGCCTCGAAGAGCGCCTTGAAGTTGCCGACCCCGAAGCCGCGCGACCCGTGCCGCTCGATGATCTCGAAGAAGAACGTGGGGCGGTCCTGGACCGGCCGGGTGAAGATCTGGAGGAGGTAGCCCTCCTCGTCCCGGTCGGCCTCGATCCCGAGCTCCTCGAGCGTATCGATCGGCACGCCGACATCCCCGACCCGGTCCCCGAGCGACGCGTAGTACTCGTGCGGCAGGCCGAGGAACTCGACGCCGTTCTCGCGCAGCCGCCGCACTGTCTCGACGATGTTTTCCGTTCGGAGCGCGATGTGCTGGCAGCCCGGCGAGCGGTACCAGTCGAGGTACTCCTGGATCTGGCTCTTCTTCTTCGCCGTAGCCGGCTCGTTGATCGGGAACTTGATCCGCCCGTTGCCGTTGGTCATGACCTTCGACATGAGGGCGGAGTACTCGGTGTGGATCACCTTGTCGTCGTAGTGGATGAGCTGGCTGAACCCGAACACGTCGCGGTAGAAGTCGACGAACGTGTTCATCTCGCCGAGGGCGACGTTGCCGACGCAGTGATCGACCTCGAGCAGCGACAGGCCGCCCGCGGCGCGAGCCGGCTTCTTCACCTTCTTGTATCCGGGTGCGAAGGCGCCCTGGTAGTCACGCCGGTCGACGAATGAGTGGAGCGTCTCGCCGTACGTCCCGACTGCGCTCCGGCGCAGGACCCCGTCCTCCCCGCCGTCGAGCTCAGCCGGCTGCGCGGCGGGTCGGGCGCCTCTACTGGTCGTCTCCTTGAACGCCGAGTCGACGTCGTCGACCGCGAAGGCGATGTCGTGGACCCCGTCGCCGTGCTCCCGGACGTGCTCGGCGATCTCCCCGTCCGGCGTGAGCGGCGCCGTGAAGACGAACGTGATGTCGTTCTGGCGCATGACATAGCTCGCCCGGTCGCGGATGCCCGTCTCGAGACCGGCGAAGGCAACTGGCGTGAAGCCCCACAGGGCGCGGTAGTAGGCGGATGCCTGGCGGGCGTTGCCGACCCAGAATTCGACGTGGTCGATGCCCTTGAGCGGCAGGAAATCCTGGGCCTCGGCATAGGCGTCGCGGTTGACGCGGGCGCCCGCCTGGTTCGTGGCGGGCGTGCCCGCCGGTCGAGCGGCGGTGTCTGTCATCGTCTGGCTCCGCTGCGTGACTCGGAACGAAATGGCCTCCATCCTAGTCCTGTCAACCAAGCCACCATGGGAGACTGGGCCCAGATGGACGAGCTGATCGGGCGGATCGAACGGGCGGCCGGGGCTATCGCGAGCGAGCGCGAGCGGGTCGAGGCCGGCGAGCCCTGGCCGCTCAGCGCCCGATTCGGGACCGAGCCGGAGGCGAGCTGGGGTCCCCGGGAGACGCTCGCCCACGTCACCGAGATGCTGCCGTTCTGGCTCGGCGAGATCGAGCGGATCCTGGCCGGGCCCACCGAGCCAGTGCCGTTCGGCCGGGTCGCCACGAACGAGCTGCGGATCGGGGTGATCGAACGGGACCGGAGCCTGCCGCTCCGGGAGCTGTTCGGTCGGCTCGAGGCTGACGCCGGGCGCCTGACGCGGCGGCTCGGCGAACTCTCGCCCGCGGAGGCGGAACGGACCGGCGTTCACCCGACCCTTGGCGTCCTGACGGTCCGCGGGGCGGCCGAACGATTCGTCGCCGGCCACCTCGAGGAGCACGCGACGCAGATCGGGGCGATCCTCGACGAGCGGGGCGGCTGAGCGTGTTCATCCTCTACGCGATCCCGCTCGGGATCGTCCTCGGGCTCATCCGGGGAGGGCGCCTCGGCAACCTCGCCGAGCTGCGGTTCGAGTGGGGCTGGCTCGCCCTCGCCGGCGTGGCTGCCCAGGTGGTCCTGTTCAGCGAGCCCGTCGGGGCCGTGGTCGGCGAGGCCGGCCCCATCCTGTACGTGGCCTCGACGCTCCTCGTGCTCGCGGTCGTGCTCCGGAACCGGCGGCTGCCGGGCCTCAAGCTCGTCGCCGCCGGGGCGATCTGCAACCTCGTGGCGATCGTCGCGAACGGCGGCTACATGCCCGCGGACCCGGGTGCGCTCGCGCTGGCAGGGATGGACCCGGCGGCCGGTTACTCGAACAGCATCGTCACCAACAGGCCGGTGTTCGCGCCCCTGACGGACATCTTCGCCCTGCCGGACTGGATGCCGTTCGCGAACGTGTTCAGCATCGGGGACGTCCTCATCGGCGCCGGGATCGTCGTCGCGATCACCGCCGGGACGGGGATGCCCAAAGGTCCTACGCCGGTGCCCGACGGGCCCTCCCCCGACTGACCCTTCGGCCGGGTACCGATGGGTCATACCGGCCCACCCGAATGCCGGGATAGCGTGCTGGATGAGGGAAATCTCCCTCGAGCGGGCACTCCGAAGGGACTGATCGGGATGAAGATGCTGAAGCTGCAGGCGGTCCGCGTCCTGCTCGCGCTCGGCGCGCTGGCCGCTTCCGGCCTCGCGCTCGAAGCGGGCCGGCGCTGGGTCTAGCCGACCGAAGCACCCGGCCCGTCACGGCCGGACAATCGACCGATGAGCCGTCCGAACAGGGCGGCTCATTCGATTCCCGGTCAGGTTGGCGGCGTCTCGTCCAGGACGTGGCGCTTCAAAAAGGCGAGGATCCGGTTGTAGGCGTCGCGCCTCGTCTCCCGGCGTTCCCAGCCGTGGCCCTCCTCGTCGTACCAGTGGACCTCGTGGTGCTTGCCCTCGATCTCGAGCGCCTCGACCATCCGCTCGGTCATCAGCGGGACGACCCGCTTGTCCTTCCGGCCGTGGAGGAGGAGCACCGGGGCCTCGATCCGTTCGGCCCGGTAGACCGGCGACCCGCGGCGGTAGAGCTTGGCCCGGTCCGGCTCATCAGGCGAGCCCATCATCCGGTGGAGGTCCACCCGGCCGAGCCGGTCGCCGTGGCGGTAGCTCTCGGCGAGCTCCGAGTCGCCGTACAGGTCGACACCGGCCCGCCAGATCGCCGGCTCCTCGACGAGGGCGCACAGCGTCAGGTAGCCGCCGTACGACCCGCCGTAGATCGCCAGCCGCCCGTCGCACCAGGGCTGTTCAGCTGCCCAGCGGGCGGCATCGATCATGTCGTGGGCGTCGGCGTTGCCCCACTCGCGATGGTTCGCGAGGCGGAACTTCCGGCCGTAGCCGGTCGAGCCACGGAAGTCGACGTCGAGGAAGGCGAAACCCTCCCGGACGAGCAGCTGCTTGAACGGCGTCCACGAGCGGAGCGCCTGCGCCGTGGGGCCTCCGTGCGGGTAGACGACCACCGGCACGCGCTCGCCGCCGCGACGCCCGGTCGCCCGGGCCGGCCGCCAGAGCGTGCCCTCGATCCGCAGCCCGTCGCGGGCCTTGAACGCGATCCGCTCGCCCGCGACGGCGCGGCCGGGAGCGAAGGCCGCGGACACGACCGCCGGGGCGGAATCGGTCACCTGGCGCGGGCGCGACCCCTCCGGCGCGACGCCCGGGACGGGCAACAGCCAGAGGTCCTGCGGACGTGACTCGCCCTCGCCGACCGCGGCCACCCACGCCCCGTCCGTCAACCAGCCGATTGCCCGCCACACCCCGTCCCATGGGTTGAGCTTCCGCCCCGCGGCCGCGTTCTCAACCGGCCGGGGGTTCTTCGGGGGGCGGCCGGGACCGCGCTTCGGGGCCGCCCCGCCCATCGGCGAGATCAGCAGGTGGCAGTAGCCGTCCAGAAACTCCGGGTAGGTGAACCGCGTGCCGTCGGCGGACGGCAGCGGAACGAATCCGACGCCGCCGGACGGCTCGCCGTGCTCACGCTGGCCGCTCGTCAGGACCGTCCGGGTCCGCCCGTCCGCCGACCGGCGGAGGACCTGGAACCAGCCGTCCGCGTCGGAGACGTAGAGCAGCCCGCCGTCCGGCGTGAACTGGCCGGCCGTGTCCCACGAGCGATTGCCCGCGATCACCTGCTCGGTGCCGGTCGCTGTGTCGACGAGTGCGATCTGGGAGGTATCGGGATCCTCGGTGAGGTAGGCCATCACGGCGATCCGGCCACCGTCCGGTGCCCACTCGAACGACTCGACGTCAATCCCGCTCCGGGTGATGGCCCGGGGCTCCGGCGGTTTCGGGTGGGCCGACGGCCGTCCGCGGCGGGGCACCGGTGCGTCGACGACCCACACCTGCGCCCAGCCCCGCCGGCGCGAGATGAAGGCGATCCGCCGGCCGTCGGGCGACCAGCGCGGGGTGTTCGTGCCGGCCGGGTGGGCGGCCACCTGGGCCTGGCGCGACCCATCGGCCTCGACGATCCAGATCGTGTCGTCTCGGACGTACGCGAGCCGGCGTCCGTCTGGCGACCATTGCGGGTCCGTGACGGGCTTCTCCGACGCCGTCAGCTGGATCGGGTACCCGCCGCGCAACGGCAGGACGAAGAGCTGGCGGGCCCCGGCGGCCTCGAGCGTGTATGCGACGGACCGGTCCCGCGGGTGGAGCCGGAACTCGCGGGGCGACTCGACCGCCACGATCTGCTCGACGGTCAGCCCCTCCTTCGCCGAGCGACCGGTGCGCGCGCCATTTGTCGTGCCGGTCGATCCCCGGGGCCGCCCACGGCGGCGGGGGCGCTCGGCGGCCGATGGCGCTGAGTCCGCCGGAGCCTCTGCCTCCTGCCCGCCGGCGGCCGCCTCCGCGGAGGGGTCGGAGGCAGCAGGTTTCGCTCGCTTCGGTCGGGCCGCCATCAGTCCGGCCAGCCGATTCGCTCACACCACGGCCCGACCATCGCGAGATGCGCCCGAACGCGCCCGGCCGTCACGCGCGCCGAGTGCGCTTGCGCGGCGGCGGCTGCACGTCCGCCTCGAGCTGCTCCCCGAGCTCGACGGTGCGCCGGTACGCGGCCCAGACCGCCTCGGACAGGACCGTCCGGAGCCGGCCGGACTCGAGCTCGTGGAGCGCCGCGGCACTCGTTCCGCCCGGCGAAGTAACCATGTTCCGCAGCTCGGCCGGATGGAGCCCTGACTGCTTGGCGAAAAGCGTGCTGCCCTCGAGAGTCTCGATGACGAGATCGTGGGCGATGTGGCGCGGGAAGCCGAGGTGGACGGCAGCGTCGATGAGCGCCTCCATCACGAGGAAGACGTAGGTGGGCCCGGTCCCGCTGACGGCGGTCGCCATCGCGACGAGCTTCTCGTCGTCGACCTCGAGCTCCATGCCCAGCGCGCCGAGGAGAGCGCTGGCCTGGGCCCGCTGCTCCGCGGTCGTCGCGGGCGTTGCATACCAGACGGTCACGCCCCGGCCCAGTCGCGCCGGCGTGTTCGGCATCGATCGGACGACCTGGTCGTGCCCGAGGATCCCGGTCAGCGCGGCGCTCGTTGCGCCGGCGATCACCGACAGGACGAGCTGGCCTCGCCGGAGGTGCGGCCCGATCTCGCGGCCCACCTTGGCAAGCATCTGGGGCTTGATCGCGAGCAGGACGACGTCTGCCCCCTCTACGGCCTCGGCATTGCCGGCCACCGCGCGGATCTGGTACTCGCGGGCCAGATGGTCGCGGCGCTCTGCCCGCGGGTGGCTCGCGACGACCTGGCCTGGCTCGACAAGCCGGCCGCGGAGCAGGCCGGCGATCATCGCCTCGGCCATGACGCCGGAGCCCACGGTTGCGATGGTTCGGCTCGCGAGGGGTGCCATAGCCGGGGGAGTATAGCCGCGCATCCGGCGGTTTCCGGGGCAGTTCCCCGTCACGAACAGCCGCGTCGCGTGCTCGCCGTCGCGCCGACAGGACGACAAATTCGGGAGGAACGGCCGCGGCCGGCGGCCAAGGGCCGCCAGGTAGCCTCAGGCAGTCGCTCGACCGAGCAGGAAGAACCGGCCGGTCGTCGTCACCTCCGCATCGGCGAAGCCCGTCCTGCGGAGCGCCGCCCGGAGCTCATCCGGAGCGTGGAACACCTTCACGATCCTGAACTCCCGACCGTCGGCGAGCCGGCGGACCGCGACGTCGCCTTCGGGCGGCGGGTTGTCGGTCGCGCCGGACTGCGGATCGGGCAGCGAGTCGATGAACGCGATCGTGCCACCGGGCAGGAGCCAGCGCCGGGCAAGCGCGAGGAACTCGTCGAGCCGGGACCGCGGGACATGGCTCACCCAGAATCCGGCGAACAACCCATCGACCTGGCGGTCCGGCTCCGCCCACGCGTCGCGGACGTGGAGGTGGGCGCGAAGGCGGTGGGCGAGCAGCCGTTCCCGAGCCCTCTCGAGGGGCGCTTCGTTGGCGTCGTACAGCGACAGCTCGCCCTTGCCGGCGAGGAGCGGCGACCACCAGCCGGTCCCGGCGGCCAGCTCGACGATCGACCCGCGGAACGGCAGTTCGTCGAGCCAGCGGCCGGCAGCGTCGAGCTCAGCGTTCCACGCGGCGTCGTGGATGGGGCCGTGGCTGTAGCGGCCGCGGCGGAGGTACCAGTCGTCGTACTCGCCCGCGCGCGCGGCGTAATACGCCCGCATCTCCGCATCGAGAGCTGTGTCGGCCGCGGCGTCCGCGGCCGCGGCGTCGGCGACGGCAGGCGCCTTCGCGGCGCCCCGCTCCGCGAGCGCATCCCGCAGCCGAAACCGCAGAAAGCCGTTGTCACCGGCCTTGCCCACGCACGTGGGGCAGAGCTGCGCCCAGCCCTCGAGATCGTCGGGGCCGCGCACGGACCAGTCCGTCCCGCACCACAGGCAGTCGAACGTCGAGCGGAAGGGCATCGAGCGTGCCGGTCAGGCGACCGGCGTCCAGCTCCCGGGCGGCGAGATGTCGACGAACGCGTCCGGGTCGAAGATCTCCGCCAGCAGCTCGATCCCGTCAATCACCCGCGGACCCGGCCGCGAAAAAAAGGCCGACCCGTTGACGGCGAAGACCTGGCCCCGCCGGACCGCCTCGATGTCGTGCCAGCGCGGCGGACGCGGGACCGCCGCCCACTCGTCGACGGTGTCCGCCAGGTCATAGCCGCAGGGCATCAGCACGAGCATCTCCGGGTCGACCTCCCTGACCGCCCGCCAGGTCGTCTCGACGGATCGCTCGCCGGCCTCCCCGAGGAGATCCCATCCGCCCGCCCGCCGGATCTGCTCGGGGACCCAGTGGCCAACCGCGAACGGCGGGTCCAGCCACTCGAGCCCGACGACCCTGGGTGACGGGAAGCCCCCGTCGCGCCGCTTCTGGACCTTCCGCTCCACCGCCCCGAGCCGAGCCCGGAGCGACTCGACGAGGTCGACCGCGGCATCCTCCGACTCGGTCATCGCCCCGATCGTGGTGATCGTGTTGAAGATGCCCTCGATCGAGGTCGGTTCGAGCGAGACCACCCGGATCCGCGCGTCGATCGCCCGGGCGACGTCGTTCACCTCCCGGTAGCTCACCGCGCAGACGCGGCACAGCTCCTGGGTGAGGATGAGGTCGGGCTCGGCAGCGGCCAGGGCCTCCTCATCGAGTGCGTACAGCGACGAGCCGCCATGGACGGCCGCGTTGACGATCTCGTTGATCGTCCGGCTGGGCGCCACCGCGAAGTCATAGACGCTCCGCGTCATCACCGGCCGGCCGAGTGCGGATGGGGGCCAGTCGCACTCGTGGGTGACCCCGACGAGCTCGTCGGCGAGGCCGATGGCGCACACGATTTCCGTGGCGGACGGGAGAAGAGAGACGATTCGCATCGCCGCGCGTTTTCAGGCCCGCGGCTTTAGTTCGTCCACTGCCGTCCGGGCCGCGGCCTTGTCGACGTACCAGGTGGCATCGATCTGGGTGTACTTCGCCCATTCGGGCGGGACGGACTCCTCGGGGAAGATCGCGTTCACCGGGCACTCGGGTTCGCAGGCGCCGCAGTCGATGCATTCGTTCGGGTCGATGAAGAGCTTGCGGTCGACGCCTTCCTCGTAGTGGATGCAATCGACCGGGCAGACCGACACGCAGGATAGGTCCAGCAGGTCGATGCACGGCTCGGCGATCACATAGGTCATTCCGGTCCTCCTGGGCGCTTACCGGACCCGACCCGGAGCGGACACGAAGCGTACACCGGACAGGCACGGATCGCCGTTCACGGCACGCTCGGCGCGGAGGACCGCGGGAGGGCCCCCGGTGCCCTGGCCGCAACATCCTGTGGCCGGCGCTTGACACCACCCGGGTCCGGCCCCACTGTGCCGCCATCCCGCGCGCCGCCGGGGATGGCGGGGTGCGCGGAACCTGGCCGCACCGTCACCGAAAAGTCCCTCTGCCGCGAGGAGCGTCCTTGGCGATTCCCAGCGCCGCCGACCCGTCGACCGGCAAGGGCGGGCGTCCATTCCCGGCGCCCGCGCCGGGCGGCACTGCGGCCGTCCGCCTGGAGGGCGTCGAGAAGCGGTTCGGTGAGGTGGTCGCGGTCGCCGGGATCGACCTCGACATCGCCGACGGCGAATTCTTCTCGATGCTCGGACCGTCCGGGTCGGGGAAGACGACGACCCTCCGGATGATCGCCGGTTTCGAGCTCCCGACGGCCGGGCGGATCCTGCTTCACGGCGAGGATGTCAGCCGGCGGCCGCCGTTCGAACGGGACGTGAACACGGTCTTCCAGGACTACGCTCTGTTCCCCCACATGTCGGTGGGCGATAACGTCGGCTACGGGCCGATGGTTCGGCGGGTGAGCCGTCCCGAGCGCGTCTCGCGGGTCCGCGACGCGCTCCGCATGGTCCGCCTCGACGGCTTCGAGAAACGCAAGCCGAGCCAGCTGTCCGGCGGACAGCGCCAGCGGGTCGCCCTCGCGCGGGCACTCATCAACCGGCCGCGGGTCGTGCTCCTCGACGAGCCGCTCGGTGCGCTCGACCTGAAGCTTCGCGAGGAGATGCAGATCGAGCTCAAGGCGATCCAGCAGGAGGTCGGGATCACGTTCATCTACGTGACCCACGACCAGGAAGAGGCGCTCACGATGAGCGACCGGATCGCCGTGTTCAACGAAGGCCGGGTCGAGCAGATCGGCGCTCCGGCGGAGATCTACGAGCGCCCGGCCACGCCGTTCGTCGCCGGCTTCGTCGGGACCTCAAACCTGCTCCGGGGCGAGGTCGCCAAAGCAATCGTCGGACGGGCCGGGACCTTCACGGTCAGGCCTGAGAAGATCCGGCTCGGCGAGCCCGACGCGCCGGTTGCCAGCGACGAGATCGGTGCCCCCGGACGGATCCGCCAGGTCGTCTACCTGGGACCGGACACCCGCTACCACGTCGCGCTCGATGCCGGGAGCGAGCTCGTCGTGACCCAGCAGAACCTCGCGACATCGTCGATCGACGCGCGATCCGCGCAGGGCCGGGCTGTCCGCCTCGTCTGGAAGCGACAGCACATCTTCCCCATCGGTAGCGATGGGGCGTGAGTGGGACCGCGCCGGAGGGCGCGGACGAAGGAGGAGCATGCGAACTCGGAAGATCCTGGCGGGAGTGGCGTCGCTGGCACTGCTCGCGGCCGCGTGTACGTCGCAGCCGGGGGCAAGCGCGAAGCCGAGCGGCCTGGCCTCGCTTGGGGCGAATGAGGGCGCCCTGAACCTCGTGGCGTGGGCCGGCTACGTGGAGGAGGCCTGGGTCACGCCGTTCGAAACGGAGACCGGGTGCAACGTCAACGCGACGCTCGGCAACACCTCGGACGAGATGGTGACGCTGATGAAGACGGGCGGATACGACGGCGTCTCGGCCTCCGGCGACGCCTCGAACCGCCTCATCGCGGCGGGCGACGTCGCGGCGGTCAATCTCGCCCTCATCCCGAACTACGCCAACGTGTTCGAGGGGCTGAAGAACAAGCCGCACAACACCGTCGACGGGGTGGCCTACGGCGTCCCCCATGGACGCGGCGCGAACCTCCTCATGTGGCGGACGGACGTTCTCACGACCGCTCCCGACAGCTGGAGTGTCGTGTTCGATCCCAACTCGCCACACAAGGGCAAGGTCACGGCGTACGACGCGCCGATCTACATCGCCGACGCGGCCGTCTACCTCATGGCCACGAAGCCGGATCTGAAGATCACCAACCCCTACGAGCTCGACGACGCCCAGTTCAAGGCAGCCGTCGACCTGCTCAAGCAGCAGAATACGATCATCGGCAAGTACTGGTCGCTCTACACCGACGAGATCGCGGCCTTCGCGGCCGGCGATACCGTTGTCGGAACCACCTGGCAGGTCATCAAGAACGTTCTCGTCGGCGACAACGTGCCGGTCGAAGTGACGCTCCCGAAGGAGGGCGCCACAGGCTGGTCCGACACCTGGATGATCTCGTCGAAGGCGAAGAACCCGAACTGCATGTACGCCTGGATGAACTACATCATCTCGCCGGCCGCGAACGCTGCCGCCACCGTGTCGTTCGGCGAGGCACCGATCTCTGCTGCGGCGTGCGCCGAAGCCGAGAAACTCTCCGCCGGCCATTGCGACACGTTCCATGCGACCGACGAGGCCTACTTCAGCAAGGTCTACTACTGGGCGACGCCGCAGAAGGAATGCGGCGACTCGCGCGGGGCGGTTTGCAAGGACTTCTCCGAGTGGGTCCAGGCCTGGACCGAGATCAAGGGCTGAATCCTCGGGCCGATGGCGTCGCGGGGGCTCCGCCTCGGACCTCGGAGAGCGAGTAGCTGAACGCCGTTGAGGTTGCCGGCTCAAGCGTCTGACATCCCGCCGGCCCGCGTCCCCGCGGGCCGGCGCCTCGCGTCCGCGATCTACCGGCGGCCGCGGCTCCAGCTGGGGCTGCTGCTGTCCGCCCCGATCGGGTGGCTCGTCGTTGCCTACCTCGGGTCGCTCGCGATCCTGTTTGTCAACTCGTTCTGGCGGCTCGACCCGTTCACCGGCAGCGTCGTGTACGAGCCCGGGCTCCAGAACTTCGAAAGACTCGTGTCGACAGAGGTCTACCGGACGATCACCGTCCGGACGCTGGCGATCGCGGCGGCGGTCACGATCACCGATGCGCTGATCGCGTTCCCGATCGCCTACTACATGGCGCGCGTCGCGTCGCCCCGCGTCCGTAGCTGGCTCGTCGTCGCGATCCTCATGCCGCTCTGGTCGAGCTACCTCGTCAAGGTCTTCGCGTGGCGGATCCTCCTCCAGGATGCGGGTCCGCTGAACGCGGTCCTCCGACCTCTCGGGCTCGAGGCACCCGGTTTCACCGAGGGCGAGACCAGGTTGTGGCTCTGCTTCTCGTACCTCTGGCTGCCGTACATGATCCTGCCGATCTTCGCCGGCCTCGAGAGGATCCCGAACTCGCTCCTCGAGGCATCCGGCGACCTGGGCGCCCGGGGCTGGTCGACGTTCCGCCGGGTCGTGCTGCCGCTTGCGTTCCCGGCGGTCGTCGCGGGCTCGATCTTCACGTTCTCGCTCACGATGGGCGATTACATCGCCCCGAACCAGCTCTCGAGCGTCCAGTTCATCGGCAATGTCGTCCAGGGCAACGTCGGGGTGGCCGGCGACCTGCCGTTCGCCGCCGCGTTTGCCGTCGTGCCGGTCGTCGTGATGCTCGCCTACCTTGCCGTCGCCCGCCGGCTCGGCGCGTTCGACTCGCTCTGATGCCGGCGTCCCGCGCCACCCGCATCGGCCTCCGCCTGGCGACCGCGCTGGGGCTCGGCTTCATCTACGTGCCGCTGCTGATCATCTTCGTGTACGCGTTCAGCGAGGCGCGCGCGCTGGCCTGGCCGATCCGCGGGCTGAGCCTCCGCTGGTGGGAGCAGGCCCTGTCCGACCCTGAGGCAATCGATGCGCTCGTCACGTCCGTCCAGGCCGCGTTCGGCGCGACGGGCGTCGCACTCGTCCTCGGGACTCTCCTCTCGTTCGCCGTCCAGCGCTACCGGTTCTTCGGGCGCGAGGCCATCTCGTTCGTCGTGATCCTCCCGATCGCCCTGCCCGGCATCGTCACCGGAATGGCGCTCAACTCGACGTTCCGGACGTTCGGGATCGACCTGAGCCTGTTCACGATCATCGTCGGCCACGCGACCTTCTGCGTCGTGATCGTCTACAACAACGTCCTCGCCCGGCTCCGTCGGACGTCGCGCTCGATCGAGGAGGCGTCGATGGACCTCGGCGCCGACACGTGGCAGACGTTCCGTTACGTCACGTTCCCGGTGATCCGGACGGCCCTCCTCGCCGGCGGGCTCCTCGCCTTCGCGCTGTCGTTCGACGAGGTCATCGTCACGACGTTCACGACAGGCGGGGACCAGACGCTCCCGATCTACATCCTGAAGCTGCTGTCCCGGGACCCGTCGCCGGCGGTCAACGTGGTGGCGATCGTCGTGATCCTCCTGTCCGCGGTCCCGGTCTACCTCGCCACGCGGCTGAGCTCCGACACGGGAGTGGCTGGCGGCCGGACCTGACGTGACGGGTCGTTCGTCGCCGGATTCTCACCCGGTGCGAGTCGGCCACGTTCTCGTCGTCACCTGCCCACTCCCGAGCACATTTGGCGACAGAAACCGTGGCGTCAGGGCCGATCCGTGCGTGACGCCCGCTGGCGAAACTCGCGCCCCAGCGCCCGACTCCCACCGAGCGGGAATCTGGCAACGCGCCTGCGCCCCGGCTCCGGTGGCCCGGGCGCGCCGTCAGGGAGCCAGCCAGCGGCGTCCGGCCGATTCGGCGAGGGCGATCGCAAAGAGCAGTCCCAGCGTGACGAGGACACGCAGGCACGCCACGAGGCGGAAGCGGAACGACGACACGGACAGGTCCTCCCCGGCTCCCGGCACCGGCACTCGACGGCAGGCCGACCCCTTCCAAGGAGTGCCCGGTCGTTGGACCGCCGTACTCGCGCAGTCTCCCAGCCGGCGCTTAGCTGCGACTTATCGGGCTACATCGACGGCTGGTAGCTCGGGTCCAGGTACTTGTCCGGGTCGTCGCGGAACTCGAGCAGGCAACCCCGCCCGCAGAACCAGTACGTCTTGCCGTCGTGCTCGGTCTTCAGGTCGGACGTGTCGGTGTCGACCTGCATGCCGCAGACGGGATCGGTTTCGAGCGCCATTGAGTCCTCCAGGGTGTCGTCCCTCCGAGGATAGGGCGATCTGCCTGTTTCGGCGTCGGGGCCACTCGGCGTACGATCGCACCGTGCCCGCCCTCGACGTCGACTCCGCGCGCGCCGCCCTGCTCGCCGAGCGGTCGCGCCTCCAGGCCGAAGTGGCCGAGACGATCACGGCGCCGGACACGATGACCTACGGCTCTCAGGCCGCCGCGGCGAGCCAGGTGTTCGAGCAGCAACGCGACCTCGCCCTCCGCGACCGGGCCCGCCAGCAACTCGAGCTGGTCGCCGCTGCACTCGGCCGGCTCGACGACGGCACGTTCGGGACCTGCCGGCGCTGTGGACGGCCGATCTCGCCCGAGCGGCTCGAGGCGCTGCCATGGGCGGCCCACTGCATCGACTGCCAGCGCGAGATCGGACGGGGCGCGCGGTGACCGAGGCCCCTCCGACGGCGGGACTCGTCGGCCTCGACGACGTCAGGCGCGCCGCCGCGCTCCTCCGGGGGATCGCCACGCCGACCCCGCTCGTCTCGTTCGGCCCACCCGCCGACGTCCGCTTCCTCAAGGCCGAGTCGCTCCAGCCGATCGGCTCTTTCAAGATCCGGGGCGCCTACGTCGCGATCGCGTCGCTGACCGATGCGGAGCGCCGCCGCGGCGTCATCACGTACTCGTCCGGCAACCACGCCCAGGGGGTCGCGCGGGCCGCCCGATTGCTCGGCGCGCCGGCGGTCGTCGTCATGCCGAGGGACGCGCCCGCGATCAAGGCTGCTCGTGTCGCCGCGGACGGAGCCGAGATCGTGTGGGTGGGCCCGTCGAGCGACGAGCGACGCCAGGTCGCCGAGGAGCGGGCGGCTCGGGACGGGCTCGCGGTTATCCCGCCGTTCGACGACGACCGGATTATCGCCGGGCAGGGCACTATCGGGCTCGAGATCGCCGAGGCACTTCCCGACCTCGGGGCGGTGGTCGTGCCGATCGGAGGGGGCGGGTTGGCCAGCGGCGTCGCCGTTGCGGTCCGGGCGCTCGTCCCAGGGGCGCGGATCGTCGGTGTCGAGCCGGAGCTGGCCGCCGACGCGCGCGACTCGCTCGCGGCCGGTCGGATCGTGGCGTGGCCGGCGGAGAAGGTCGGGCGGACGATCTCCGACGGCACCCGTACGACCTCGCTCGGCGCACGGACCTTCGCCCACCTGTCCGCGCTGCTCGACGCGATCGTCACCGTGACGGAGGAGGAGATCGCGGCCGGCGTCCGGCTCGCGGCCGAGGAGAGCCGGCTCGTGGCCGAGCCATCCGGGGCGCTTGCCGTCGCCGTGCTCCGGTTCAGGGCACGGGAGGCCGGACTGGATGCGCTTGATGGGCCCGTCGTCGGGGTCGTCAGCGGGGGGAACGTCGATCCGGAACGCTACCGGGAGTACCTCGCGGCTCCGATCCCCGGCTAGAGGCGCAGCCCCGCGGCAGGCCGCCCAGCGAGGCAGGTTTGCGATAGTTGC
>JBBDZZ010000083.1:0-17394 GCA_040899885.1 Chloroflexota bacterium
GCTCGCTCGAGGACCTCTGGCCGTTCAACGACGAGCGGGTCGTGCGGGCCGTCGTGGCCCATTCCGTGCCGGTCGTTTGCGGGGTCGGGCACGAGGCCGACGTCACGCTGGCCGACTTCGCTGCCGACGTTCGCGCGCCGACTCCATCGGCCGCCGCGGAGATCGTCGTCCCGGACCGGGCGGAGTTTGCGGCCTCGCTCCGGAGAGCCGGGACACGCCTCTCGACCGCGACGGAGCGGCGCCTCGCCGCGGCCGCGCGCGAGCTGGCGGTCGAGCGCCGCGCGCTCGACCGGGCGAACCCGATCGCGCGTCTCGCGAGCGCCCGGGAGCAGGCCGGACTGTTGTTCGACCGGGCGACCCGCGCTATCGTGGAGCGGCTCTCCACGGACCGGCTGCGCCTCGAGCGAGCCGCCGACGCGCTGCAGCGCCTCGCGACCGCCCGACTGTCTGCCGCCAGAGCCGGCCTCGACGCCGCCGCCGGCGCACTCACCGTCCTTGGTCCCCAGGCGACGCTCGACCGCGGCTACGCGATCGTTCGCCGGACTAGCGACGGCGGGATCGTCCGCGAGCCGGCGGAGGCCCCGCCCGGGACGAGCCTCGCCCTCCGGGTCGCAAAGGGCGAGATCGCCGCGACCACGGATGGCGCCCCCGCCACAACGCGGAAGACGCGGCGATGAGCGCCGGGCTGCTCCTCTTTCTCGGCCTCGTCCTCGTGATCGGGGCCGCCGGGGTGGCGATTGGTATCCTGCTGATCGGCCCGCGGCTGGATCGCTGGGCGGCACGTGACGACGAAGAGGCCGATGGCGAACGCGACTGACACCCCGATCGAGAAGCTCGGCTTCGACGAAGCGCTGGCCGAGCTCCAGCGAACCGTCGCCGAGCTGGAGGCAGGCGGCCAGCCCCTCGAGCGAGCGCTCGCCCTGCACGAGCGCGGGGCCGCGCTGATGGAGCGCTGCAATCGGCTATTGACGGAGGCACAGCTCCGGGTCCAACAGCTCGTCGCCCAATCCGGCGCGCTGAAGGCCGTCGACGTCCGACCCGAGGAGGCCCAGGAGGCCCGCGAGCCCGCCGACGCCTAGGCGATCAGGCCGGGCCGGGCGGGATGTTGTGGTTGAACCGGAACACGTTATCCGGGTCGTATCGACGCTTCACCCGCTGAAGTCAACAGCACTTGCGAAACGTGCGCGTCCATGGTATCAAGTAACCAGTGGCGGCCCGATCCACGACGGCGCGCTAGACTCGGCCCACCGAACCACCAGGAGCTATTTCCCCTTGTCGATCCTCGCGAACCTCCGCGGGCCTGCCGACCTTCGCGGGCTGTCCGAGACCCAGCTCCGCCGGCTCGCCGCCGAGATTCGGGAGACGATCGTCGCCACCGTCGCGCGGACCGGCGGCCACCTCGGGTCGTCGCTCGGCGTCGTCGAGCTGACGATCGCGCTCCATCGCGTCCTCGAGTCGCCCCGCGATCGGATCGTGTGGGACACCGGGCACCAGGCCTATCCCCACAAGCTCCTGACCGGCCGGCTCGAGCGGTTCGGGACCCTCCGCCAGCTCAACGGCGTCGGCGGCTTCCCGCGGCGGTCGGAGTCGGAGCACGACGTGTTCGATGGCGGGCATGCAGGGACCGGCCTGTCGATCGCCCAGGGACTCGCGACGGCCCGCGACCTGCGCCACGGCCGCGAGCGAGTCGCGGTCGTCGTCGGCGACGCGGCATTGATGAGCGGCCTCAGCCTCGAGGCCCTCAACGACATCGGTCACCGGAAGACCAAGCTCCTGATCGTGCTCAACGACAACGAGATGTCGATCAGTCCAACGGTCGGGGCGTTCTCGCATTACCTGTCCCAGATCAAGCTGACCTCGGCTTGGCAGCGGAGCAAGATCGCGTACGACAACCTCGTCGCGCGGATCCCGTTTGTCGGCCCAACGGTGCTCGAGCTGAGCCGGCGGCTTCGCAAGTCGGTCGTGAACTTCGCCCAGCCGGGCCAGCTGTTCGAGGACCTCGGGATCACCTACATCGGGGTGGTGCCCGGCCACGACATCCGGGCGCTGCGCGAGACGTTCGAACGGGCGCTCGAGCTCGAGGGACCGGTGATCGTCCACGTCCGGACGCACAAGGGCCGCGGCTACCGTCCAGCCGAGGCCGACCAGGTCGGGTTCCACGGCGCGGCGCTGCCGCCGATGACCCTCGCCCCGGGGGCGGACGCCCACGATGGCCGGCCGGGCCCGGTCGGGGCGTCGACCCAGGCCGGCGTATCGGTGGGGCAGAATGGGAAGGTCGAGCCGGCGGCAGCGGGCATGCCCTCGGAGTCGATGACAGACGACGCCGCGCCGGCCGCGACCGCCATGCCGAAGAAGAACCCGAACTACACGGCGGTCTTCGTCGCCGAGCTCATCGAGCTGGCGAGGTCGGACCGGCGGATCGTCGGGATCACGGCCGGTATGCCGACCGGCACCGGCCTCTCGAAGTTCCAGGCGGAGTTCCCGGAAAGGTTCGTGGACGTCGGCATCGCGGAGCAGCATTCGATGACCCTCGCGACCGGGCTGGCAATGGGCGGCATGCGTCCGGTCGTCGCGCTCTATTCGACGTTCCTCCAGCGGGCGTTCGACCAGACCGTCCACGACGTGTGCCAGAACGACCAGCCGGTCCTCATCGCGGTGGACCGCGCGGGGCTCGTCGGCGAGGACGGGACGAGCCACCAGGGCATGTTCACGCTGCCCGCCCAACGCCAGCTTCCGAATCTCGTGATCGCCTCGCCGAAGGACGAGCAGGAGCTGCGCTCGCTGCTCAGAACGGCGCTCGCGCAGGACCATCCGTTCGCGCTCCACTACCCGCGCGATGCGGGCCAGGGCCTCCCATCGGTGCCGCCGGCGGTCTTGCCCGTCGGACGGGGCGAGGTTCTCCGGGAGGGCCGCGACGTGCTATTTGTCGGGTTCGGGCCGATCGTCCAGCGCGCCCTCGACGCGGCCGACGCCCTGGAGGCAAGTGGCTGGTCCGTCGGGGTCATCAACGCGCGATTCGCGAAGCCGCTCGACCGCCAGCTGATCCTCGACCAGGCCCGCGGCCGGAAGCTCCTCGTGACGTTCGAGGAGAGCGTCGCCACTGGCGGGTTCGGAAGCGCGGTGCTCGAGGCGGTCGAGGAGGCGCGCCTGACCGATCCAGCGTTCCGCGACCTCGCGGTCCGCATCGTCGGCATCCCCGGCGATCGGTTCGTCGACCACGGGTCGGTCGCGGATCTCCGGCAGATGCTCCGCCTCGACACCCCGGGCCTCGCCGAGCAGGTCCGTGAGACGCTCGATGCGCTGCGTGCCGCGCCGGGACGGGCCGAAGAGACAGCCACGGCCTGACGCGCGGGGTAGCGCGTCGTCCGGTGTGCCGCGGTCGAGGCGGCTGTGCCACGATAGCCGGGTGAGTCGGGCGACCACGCCGAGATCGTCGCGCCAGCGCCTTGACCAGCTCCTCGTCGATCGTGGGCTGGTCGAGTCGCGCAGCCGCGCGCAGGCACTCGTGCTGGCCGGGAAGGTCAGGGTGGGGGAGGGAGACGGCGCGCGTCTCGACCGCAAGCCGGGTGACCTGCTCGATGCCGCGACGCCGGTGACCGTCGTCGCGCCGGAGCCGTATGTCTCCCGCGGCGGTTACAAGCTCGCGGCGGCGCTCGACGCGTTCGGGATCGACCCGGCGGGCCGAATCTGTCTCGACGTCGGCGCATCGACCGGGGGCTTCACCGATGTGCTCCTCCAGCGCGGGGCGGCGCGCGTATACGCGGTCGACGTGGGGCGCGGGCAGCTGGCAGACGCGCTCCGGCGAGACCCGCGGGTCGTCTCCATGGAGCGGACGAACGCCCGCACGCTCGCGGTTGGGGCCCTGCCCGAACCCGTCGACCTCGCCGTCGTCGACGTCTCGTTCATCTCGCTTGCGCTCGTTCTCGGGCCGGTCGCGTCGACGTTCGGCGCCAACCGGGTCGAGATCGTCGCGCTCGTCAAGCCGCAGTTCGAGGTCGGGCGGGGCGAGGCGAAGGGCGGCGTCGTGCGCGATCCGGCGGCCCACCGCGCGGTCATCGAGCGGGTCATCGCCGAGGCACGCGGGCAGCGCCTCGGGACGCGGGGCCTGATCGCCTCGCCGATCCTGGGACCGGACGGCAACCGCGAGTTCCTCGTTTACCTCGGGAGCGGTCCGGACTGCGCGGATCTCGGCAAGCGGATCGCCGAGGTGACCGGCGGATGACCGCGAAGCGCCTCGGGTTCGCGTTCAACCCGACGAACGATGCCGCGGTCGAGCTCCGCGAGCGGGCGGCCGGCTGGTGCCGGATCCGTGGCGTCGACCACTGGGCCGCACCATCCGGGGAGCTGGCGACGCTTCTGGAGCAGCTGCCGACGACGGACATTCTCGTCGTGCTCGGGGGCGATGGGACGTTCCTGCGCGCGGCACGAGCGGTCGCCGAAGTGGACGTGCCGATCCTCGGGGTGAACCTCGGCAAGGTCGGCTTCCTCTCGAAGGTCGAAGCGAACGAGCTGGAGGGCATCCTCGCCCAGCTCGTCGCCGGGGAATACAAGATCCACGAGCGGATGACACTCCAGGCCCGGATCCTGCCCGGCGGCCGCAGCGGAGGCGAGTTCGACCACTACGCCCTCAACGATGTCGTCGTCGCGCGCGGTTCGCTCGCCCGCGTCTGCCGGCTCGACGTGACGATCGACCGTTCCCATCTCGCGACGTTCGTCGCCGATGGGCTCATCGTCGCGAGCCCGACCGGCTCCACGGGCTACTCGTTCTCCGCCGGCGGACCGATCGTCGACCCCGTGGCGCGGAACCTCGTCGTCACCCCGATCGCCGGATACCTGTCGGCGATTCGGTCGGTCGTCGTTGGCCCGGACCAGGTCGTCCGCTGTCGGGTCGTCGACGCCCACGAGGCGCTCGTCAGCGTCGACGGCCGCGAGGACCTCCCGATCGCCGTCGGCGACGTCGTCGAGGTTCGCGCCGCAGACCGCCCCATCCGGCTCGTCGAGCCGCGCGGCTCGCAGCCGTTCTGGGATCTCGTTCGAACGAAGGTGGAGTTGCTGCCGTCGTGAGCAAGGTCAGCGCGCTAGAGGCCGGCATGGCCGCGGCGGAGGCGGTCCGCCCCGGTCGGCTCCTCGAGCTCGCCGTCACCGATCTCGCGCTCATCGACCGACTCCGGCTCGAGCTTGCTCCCGGCCTCAACGTCCTGACGGGGGAGACCGGTGCCGGAAAGAGCCTCCTGATCGATGCGCTGGGTCTGGCGCTCGGGGCGCGCGCGGATACGACCCTCGTCCGGCACGGAACCGACGTCGCGCGTGTCGAGGCACTGTTCGACCGGCTGCCGGAGCCGCTCATCGCGGTTCGCGAGGTGGCGTCGTCGGGGCGGTCGACGGCACGGCTCGACGACCAGACCGTCACTGCCGCACGGCTGACCGAGACCACCGGGCCGCTGGTCGAGATCCACGGCCAGCACGAGCAGCAGCGCCTGCTCGACGAACGCTGGCAGCGTGACCTGCTCGACGCGTTCGGCGGGCACGACGAGGCCCGGGCCGCGGTTGCCGACACCGTCGAGCGCTGGCGGTCGAACCGCGCCGCGCTCGCCGAGCTGTCGCTCGATCCGCGCGAGCTCGCCCGGCGGCTCGAGCTGCTCGAGCACGAGGCGGCCGAGATCGCGGCGGCCCGCCTGCGCGAGGGCGAGGCGGCGGAGATCCGGACGAGGCTCGCGGCGGCCCAGCACGGCGAGGCGATCGCGCGCGGCAGCGCCACCCTGACCGAGGCGCTCACGGGCGAGGGTGGAGGAGCGCGCGATGTCACGGCGCTCGCGCTGCGTGAGGCGCGGGCGCTCGCCCGGGTCGACCCGCGCTTCGAGCCGATCGCGGAACGCCTGTCCGGGCTCGAGGCGGAGCTCGCCGACGTCGCCGCCGAGGCCCGCGCACTCGCCGAGGGTGTCGACCACGACCCGGCGGCGCTCGCGCGCCTCGAGGAGCGGCTGTCACAGATCTTCGGGCTCGAGCGGCGCTACGGCGACGATGAGGCGGCGGTCGTCGCCCACGGCGAGCACGCCGCCGCGGAAGCCGAGCGCCTCCGCGGCCTCGACGGTGAGCGGGCCCGCCGGCAGGCAGACGACGCGGCACTCCTCGCGGAGGTCGCCGCGGCCGCCGGTGCGCTATCGGAGCGGCGCCGCGCGGCGGCCGATGAGCTGGCACGCGCCGTCGGCGCGCTCCTCGTCGAGCTCGGTTTTCCAGCCGAGGTGTTCGAGGTTGGGCTGGGCCGCCGGCCGGCCGGGGCGGACGAGCCGGCAGTCGAGATCGACGGCGACGCCGTCGCGTTCGACGCCTCGGGGATTGACGAGGTCGTGTATCGCCTCGCGCCGAATCCAGGCGAGCCGCCCCGGCCGCTGGCGAAGATCGCGTCCGGCGGCGAGCTGTCGCGGGTCGCGCTCGCGATCAAGCAGGTGCTCGCGACCGCGGACGAAACGCCGACGCTCGTGTTCGACGAGGTCGACACGGGGATCGGCGGGCGGAGCGCGGATCCGGTCGGCCGAAGTTTGTGGGCGCTCGCCCGGCGTCACCAGGTCCTGTGCGTCACCCACCTGCCCCAGATCGCGGCGTACGCCGACGCGCATTTCCAGATCGCGAAGCGGGAGCGCGACGGCCGGACGGTGACGGAGGTCCGGTCACTCGACCACGAGGGCCGGATCGTCGAGCTCGCCCAGATGCTCGGGGGGAGCGGCGGAACGGCGGCACTCGCGTCGGCGCGGGAGCTGCTCGACCGGGCCGAGGGCTGGCGCGGCGAGCTCCTCGCCTCGGGCTGAGCAGCGTGGCGATCGCGACGCGGATTCCGTTCGAGCGGGCGGTGGACGAGTACCTGAACTTCCTTCGCGTGGAGCGCGGCCTCGCCCCCGCCACGATCCGGGCATATGCCGCGGACCTCCGCGACTTCGGCGGCGCGATTGGGCGAGGAAAGGATGACCCGGATTGGGCGGCATCCCCGGAGACGGCCGTGCGGTACCTCGGCGAGCGGACGAAGCGAGGCTCGCGGGCCGCGCCGGGACTCGCCCCGACGAGCCTCCGCCGCCGCGCGGCTTCGATCCGCGGTCTCTACCGGTTCGCGTACGGCGAGGGCCTGATCGAGGTCGACGTCGCAGCTCGACTCGACCTGCCGCGCCAGACGCGGCTCCTGCCGGAGACGCTGACCGGCGAGGAGGTCGAGCGCTTGCTCGAGGCCGCGGCCGGACCCGAGACCGGACCAGCCGGCGCTCTCCGCGCCCGGGCGCTGGTCGAGCTGCTTTACGCCTCGGGCCTCCGGATCTCCGAGGCGCTCCGGCTCGACCGGGAGGACCTCTCGCTCGACGCCGGCAACGTTCGGGTCATCGGCAAGGGCGATCGCGAACGGCTCGTCCCCGTGGGGGACGTTGCGGTCGACTGGCTGCGGCGCTGGATCGCGGAAGGGCGGCCGGACCTGCTCAAGGTCGGTCACGTGGCGCCGCCCCGCGGCGGGCCCCTGTTCCTCGGCGACCGCGGGCGGCGGCTCGCGCGCCAGCAGGGTTGGGGCACGGTCAAGGCCGCGGCTCGCCGGGCCGGCCTGGCCGATCGAGTCAGCCCGCATACGCTCCGCCACTCGTTCGCGACGCACCTGCTCGAGGGCGGCGCCGACCTGCGGATCGTCCAGGAGTTGCTCGGTCATGCGAGTATCAGCACGACCCAGCTGTACACCCACCTGACGGGGGAGCGGATCCGAGCGGTCTACGCCCGCGCTCACCCGCGGGCCTGAGAGGGAGCGACCAGGGATGACACGCTACGCCGACTCGCTGCTGTCCGAGGGCGAGGAGGTCGTCCTCCGGACCCGTCAGCACCCGATGGCCACGATCATCGAGGCCCGCTGGCCGTGGCTCCTGTTCATCGTCAGCTTTGTGCTGCTGATTTTCAGCACGACGATGAACGACGGACAGGTTCGGACGATCCTCGGCTACGTCGTGCTGGGCGGTTTTGTCGTCTCGCTCCTGTGGCTCGTGAAGATCTACTGGACCTGGTTGTCGCAGGACTACCTCATCACGAACCGCCGGGTCGTGAAGGTCGAGGGGATCATCAACAAGCGCTCGGCAGACAGCTCGCTCGAGAAGATCAACGACGCGGTCCTCACCCAGGACCTGTGGGGCCGGCTGTTCAACTATGGCGACCTCGACATCCTGACCGCGGCGGACGTCGCGATCGACCAGTACCGGATGCTCAACGCCGCCCCGCGGTTCAAGCGCGAGATGCTCAACCAGAAGCACGACCTCGAGGGCGATTACAACCGGCCCATGCCCAGCCCGCCGCTCCGAGGCGGCGTCGCGATGCCGCCGCCGGCCGCGCCCGCGCCGCCGCCGCGGGAGATGAGCTCGGACGAGGTGACCCGCGCGCTGGCGAGCCTGGCCGACCTCCGCGACCGCAATGCGATCAGCCCGGAGGAGTACGAGGCGAAGAAGGCGCAGCTCCTGGCCCGTCTCTGACCCGTCTCAGAGCCCGCGGCTACGATAGGTTCCGTCCCGATCCACCCCCGAGGTTCGCGTGCCCGATTCGGAACGACTCATCTCGTCGGTCATCGTCGTCGCCGTCATGCTGCTGGTCGGGTTCCCGATCCACGAGTTCGCCCATGCGCTCGCGGCGTACCGGCTGGGTGATGGCACGGCGAAGATGTTCGGGCGGCTGACGCTCAACCCGTTCGCCCATTTCGACCCGATCGGCGGCATCCTTCTCGCCGTCTCGGTGCTGGCCTCCGGCGGGCGTTTCGGCTTCGGCTGGGCGAAGCCGACGCCGGTCAACCCGATGAACCTCCGGAATGGCCGGTACGGCGAGGCGATCGTCGCGTTCGCGGGTCCGGCATCGAACCTCCTGCTCGCCGCGGCCGCCGCGATCCCGTTGCGCTACATCCTCGACCATCCGGAGCTCATCGACCAGGTCGGCCTTCTCTTCCCGATCCTCGTCCTCTTCGTCCAGCTGAACCTCATCCTGATGATCTTCAACCTGGTTCCCATTCCGCCCCTGGACGGCTCGAAGGTCCTGTTTGCATTTCTGAATCCGCGGCTCGTCTGGCAATGGCGCCCGATCCTCGAGCAGTACGGCTTCATCATCCTGATCCTGTTGTTCTTCTTCCCGCCCGGCGAGTCGATCGGGGCCCGAATCATCTTTCCGATCATCGATGCGATCTTCCGCCTCCTGGTGGGGGCATAAGGCGCGCCGGTTCGCCGGCCATCTCCGGGCGCGCGTGAGCGCGGCGGAGAGGTCGGCTCTTGAAGGCTGGCTGTCGCCCGGCCAGCGGCGCCTGTTCGACGCGATGCACGTCGCCGATCGGCGCCATGGGCTCGACGTCGCGGCGGCACTCCGGGCCCAGGGAATTGCCGACCCCGAGGTCCTCCTCGCGGGACTCCTCCATGACGCCGGAAAGGGCCAGACCGGGGTCTGGCCACGAGTCGCGTACTCGCTCGGGCAGGCGTACGGCGCCTGGATCTGGCGAACGGCCGCGGTCGTGCCCGGGTTCCGGGCGCCGCTCGACCGGCTGCGCGATCATGCTGAGCGCTCGGCCGCCCTCGCCGCCGAGGCGGGATCCAGCGCCCGGACGGTCGAGCTCATCCGCCACCAGGAGGACCCGGTCGACCCCGAGTTCGGCGAGCTCCTCCGCCTCGCCGACGAGGCGAACTAGAGATGGTGATGCCTGCCGTCGTCTTCGGGGAGGGGCGCCGGCCGGAGGCAGCGACCCGGGTCCAGCTCGAGTCGTTCGAGGGGCCGCTCGCGCTCCTGCTGTCGCTCATCGAGGCGCGCGAGATGGACGTGCTGACGGTCCCGCTCGGGGCCGTGGCAGACGCGTATCTCGACGCGCTCGCCGGCCTCGACGGGGACCGGATCGGCAACGTCAGCTCGTTCGTCGCGATCGCCAGTCAGCTGATCCTCATCAAGAGCCGGGCGATGCTGCCGCGCCAGCCGCAGGCTCCCGCCAGTGGCCTCGACGAGGGGCTCGACCCGGAGGCGGAGCTCCGGGCGCGGCTGCTCCTCTACAAGGCGTACCGCGACGCCGGCGCGCGCCTCCAGGCGGAGGCGGCCCGCCGGGTGGGGCTGTTCCGCCGCGAGCCGTCCGTGGCGCAGGCGGCTGCGCTCGCGGGCGCTCGACCGGTCGAGGGCCCGTCGCTCGACCCGGCGCTCCTCATGCGAGCGCTCGACGGACTGGCCCGGATCGCCCCGCCGCCCGAGCCCCCGCCGGAGACCGTCGGGCGGGTGATCACCCTCGCGGAGCGGGCGGCGGTCATCCGGTCCGCGCTAGGCGACGCGGACGCCGTCGTGCTCCAGGAGCTGCTCCGCGGCGTGCGCGATCGGGTCGTGGTCGCGGTGACGTTCCTCGCGATGCTCGAGCTCGTCAAGCGGCGCGAGATCGTCGTCGAGCAGGCCGAGCCGTTTGGCCCGATCGTCGCCCGGAACGTGACTCCCGAGGAGCGGGCTGCGGCGGGCATCCCCGGCGACGGCGCGACGGACGAGCCGCTCGACGAGTCGCTGGAGTCGTTCGTATGAGCGAGATGGAGACCAACGGGACGCAGCCGCGGAAGACCGCTTCGCCGGCGGAGGAGGCCCCCGCGGACACGGCCCCCGGGCAGCTGACCGAGGCTGCGCTCGAGGGCCTCCTCTTCGTCGCCGAGCGGCCACTCACCCGGCGCGAGATTGCAGCCCTCGCCGGCGTCGACCGGGCGACGGTCGACGTCATGCTCGGAGACCTCGAGACGAGCCTTCGCGCGCGGGGGATCCGGCTCGTGGCGTCGGGCGACCGGGTCGAGCTCGTGACCGCGCCCGAGGGCGGCACCCTCGTGGCGCGCTACGTCGGCGCGGATGCGGTGCGCCTGTCGCCGGCAGCGCTCGAGACCGCGGCGATCGTCGCCTACCGGCAGCCCGTTACGAAGTCGGCCGTCGAGCGGATCCGCGGCGTGGACTCCGACTACACGATCCGGACGCTCATTCACCGGCGGCTCATCGTCGAGCTCGGGCGAGCCGAGGGTCCGGGCCGGCCGTTCCTCTACGGCACGGGTTTCGAGTTCCTCGAGCGATTCGGGCTGACGAGCCTCGACGAGTTGCCGCCGCTCGACGTCGACGTCGCGGCGCGGCTCGCGGAGGAGGGCGGCGACGCGCTTACCGGCACGGCCGGCGTCCGAGCCGGTGACGAAGCCGGGGGCGAGACGGGCGCCGGCATCGGCTGATGCCGCCCGAGCGGCTCCAGAAGGTCCTCGCGGCCGCCGGGGTCGCCTCGCGCCGCGCGAGCGAGGAACTGATCGCCGCCGGTCGGGTGACGGTCGACGGGCGACGCGCCGCGATCGGCGATCAGGTCGACCCTGTTACAGCCCGCATCGAGGTCGACGGCCGGCCGATCCCCGGAGCGGCCACGCACGTGCACCTCGCGCTCCACAAGCCGCCCGACGTGACCTCGACCGTCCGTGATCGCCACGCCGAGCGAACCGTTCTCGACCTCGTGCCGACCGCGCTCGTCCCCGACGGCGCGCGCCTCTACCCGGTCGGGCGGCTCGACCAGGACTCGGAGGGACTGCTCCTCCTGACGAACGATGGCGAGTGGGCGGAGCGGGTCCTCCACCCACGGTTCGGGGTTGAGCGGGAATACGCGGTCGGGCTGCAGATCCCACTCGACGACCGCCAGATCGCCGCGCTGCGCGCCGGCATCCCGCTCGACGAAGGCCTCGGCCGGCTCGCCCAGCCCCTCCGGGCGGCGACCACGGCCGAGACGCAGCGGCTGCTGTCGCTGATCGATCCGCCGGCCGAGCGCCTCACCTGGTACCGGGCCGTCCTCGGCCAGGGCTGGAAACGCCAGCTCCGCCGGATGTTCGGCGTCATCGGAATGCCCGTTGAGCGGCTCGTCCGCGTCCGGATCGGGCCGCTCCGGATCGACGACCTGGCGAGTGGCCGGGTGCGGCGCCTCCGCCCCGAGGAGGTCCGCGGCCTCGCGAGTGGCGGGGGCCGGTATCCTCGCCGGGATGGCTGACCAGCCGCGCCTCGTCGTCGCCCTCGACGGGCCGGGCTCGTCCGGGAAGTCGAGCGTCGGCGCGGCCGCCGCGCTCGAGCTCGGGTACCGGTTCATGGACACGGGCCTGCTCTACCGGGCCGCCACGTGGCTCGCGAACCGGCGGGGGATCGAGCCGGACGACGTCGAGAAGCTCGTAGGGCTCGTCGGCGAGATCGAGCTGAGCCCGGACGACAAGGGTCGCCTGGCCAGGGTGCTCGTCGACGGGATCGACGAGACCGACGACGTCCACACCGAGGACGTCGACCGGCGCGTCTCCGAGTACTCGCGTGTCCCGGAGCTGCGCGCTGCGCTGCTCGAGCGTCAGCGGGCGATCGCAGAGGGCGGCCGGATCATCGTCGCGGGCCGCGACATCGGGACGGTCGTCCTGCCGGACGCGGACCTGAAGGTCTTCCTCAGCGCCGCCGCGGAGGAGCGGGCCCGGCGGCGGGCCGAGGAACGCGGCATCGACCCGGCGGCGCCGGAGGGACAGGCGATCCTCGCCGAGCTGCGCCGTCGCGACGCGCTCGACAGCACCCGGACGGTCGCGCCGCTGCGGCCCGCGGACGATGCGCGGATCCTCGTCACCGACGGGAACCGGTTCGAACAGACCGTCGCGATGGTGACCGATGCGATTCGGGCGGCCGAACGCGACGCGTCACCGGACGCTCCAGAGCCGTTCGAGAGCCACATTGCGTGGTGGATGCTGCTGCTCGCGCGGGTCGTGCGGGTGGTCCTCTCCGCCTTCGTGCGCCTCCGGGTCGAGGGCGATCTCGGGGCGATCCCCCGGACCGGGCCGGTCATCCTCGCCGCCAACCACGCCTCGAACGCCGACCCCGTCGTGCTCGGGGCGGTGCTCACGCTGAGTCTCGGCCGGAGGATGCACTGGCTGGCGAAGAAGGAGATCTTCGACTGGCCGATCGTCGGCTGGATGGCCCGGAACGGCGGCATCCACCCCGTCGACCGGTCGACCGCCGACGTTGAGGCATTCCGGACCGCCCGGCGCGTCCTCGACGAGGGGCAGGTCCTGTTCGTCTTCCCTGAGGGGACGCGCAGCCCCGACGGCCGGCTCCAGCGGTCCAAGGATGGGGTCGCGATGCTCGCGCTGCGGACCGGGGCCCCGATCGTCCCGATCGGGATTGCCGGAAGCGATCGGGTCTGGCCGAAGGGCTCGAAGCTGCCGCGGCCCGGCGGCCGGGTCACGGTCACGGTCGGCCGGCCGTTCTCGCTCGCCGACGAGGTCCCGGCGGGCCTTCGTGGCCGCGAAGCCAAGTCCGCAGCCACGACCGGCCTCATGCGCCGGATCGGCGCGCTCCTGCCGGCCCGCCAGCGGGGCGTCTACGGCGACCTTTAGCCCGCCCTGGCCCTTTCCTGTCATATGCCATCCACCGTGTCCCAAGGCACGGTTTTTCCCCGCCGCCGTCCCGTGCAGGGCTCGACTCGTGCGTGGCGAGAGCCGCGGGCGAGCCTTCGGAGGCCAGGAATCGTGCGTTAGGCCACCCAGCCCGACATATGACAGGAAACCCGGTGCTGGCGGGGCGCGGCGGAGGACTGGCGAGCGGTCGAAAAGGGCCCCCGTGCCATACTTGAGCCGTATGGGAACCGTGCAGGAAGTCCGCATCGCGAAGCGCACCGGCTTCTGCTACGGCGTGCGCGAGGCGATCGACAAGGCCAAGGAGGCGTCGGCCGCCGGGAAGGCGACCCACACCCTCGGCCAGGTCGTCCACAACGAGGGCGTGATCGCGGAGCTCGAGCAGCTCGGCATCCACACCGTCGATGCGCTCGACGACGTCGATCACGGCTCGGCCGTCGTCATCCGGGCCCACGGCGTCCGGCCCGACGTCATGGAGCGGGCGAACGCCCGCGGTCTCGAGGTCATCGACGGGACGTGCACCTGGGTCCTCCAGGAGCACAAGGAGCTGGCCAAGCTCGTCGAGGAGGGCTACACGATCGTCCTGCTCGGAACCCCGAACCACGCCGAGGTCGTCGGGATGCTCGGCTTCGCGCCCGACGCGATCGTCGTCGACGAGGAGGACGACTGGGAGCAGATCCCGCGCAAGAAGAAGATGGCGCTGATCTCGCAGAGCACCCAGCCGCCCTGGAAGTTCGAGAAGCTCGCCGCGTACATGGTCTCGCGGAGCCACGAGCTGAAGATCGTCAACACCGTCTGCCCGGTCACGATCCGGCGCCAGGAGGACACTCTCGAGGCGGCCCGCGAGGTCGACAAGATGGTGGTCGTCGGTGGCCGCTCGAGCGCCAACACGAAGGAGCTCACCCGGCTGTGCGGGATCGCCGGAACGCCGGCAATCCAGGTCGAGGGCGTTCGGGACCTGACCGATCCGAGCGAGTTCGACGGCGTCCGTGTCGTCGGTGTCACTGGCGGCACGTCGACCCCGATCGAGGACCTCCATGCGGTCGCCCGGCGGATCCTCGAGATGGCCGGCACGCTCGACGTTGCCGCCCGCGCCGACGAGCTGGCGGGCGCCGCCCTCGCGCTGGCCGCCACGCCGGCCGGTCGCACTACCTCGCTCCCGAAGGTAGCCGCCCCGACCTCCGGCGCGGCCTGAATCCCGTGGCCGCCCCGAAGACGGCCCCGGCGCGCGGAATCCCGATCGTCGCGATCGTCGGTCGCCCGAACGTCGGCAAGAGCACGCTGTTCAACCGGATCGTCGGGCAGCGGACGGCGATCGTCGAGGACCGGGCGCGGACGACCCGCGACCGCTTGTACGGCGAGGCGGTGTGGAACGGCCGGCGGTTCGTCGTCGTCGACACCGGCGGACTCGAGCTGTCGCCCGACGATCCGATCGAGCTGAAGGTCCAGGAGCAGGCGCGCCTCGCGATCGCAGAGGCGGACGCGATCCTGTTCGTCGTCGATGCCGCGGCCGGGATCACGCCCGCCGACCAGGAGGCCGCCGAACTGCTCCGAGCAGCAAAGGCGCCGGTG
The DNA here is from genome assembly GCA_040899885.1 of Chloroflexota bacterium. GTDB lineage: Bacteria > Chloroflexota > Limnocylindria > Limnocylindrales > CSP1-4 > JACDAV01. The sequence continues at coordinate 14,967 of JBBDZZ010000083.1, forward strand.
CTCATGGCCGTGAACAAGGCCGACAACGAGCGGCGCGAGCTCGAGGCGGCCGAGTTCCACGCGTTCGGTTGGGAGGACACCTGGCCGATCTCCGCCTCGCACGGCCGCAACGTCGCCGAGCTGCTCGATGCGCTCGTCGGGGCACTGCCACCGGAGAGCGACGAGGAGCGGGCGCGCAAGGAACGCGCGGACGACGCCGAGGAGTTCGCCCGCGAGATGGCTGCCGGGCGCCTCGAGCCGTACGTTGTCGGTGAGGCTGACGAGTCCGACGGCGAGGACGGCGGCGACGGAGCTGCGGACGACGGCGCGACTCTCGCCGATGTCGCCGCCGCCCGCTGGGATGCCGAGATCGCCGCCGACGCGGACCGCTCGCCGGCCGCGATCGCGTTCGTGGGCCGGCCCAACGTCGGCAAGTCGAGCCTGCTCAACGCACTCCTCGGCGAGGAACGTTTGATCGTGTCAGAGGTGCCGGGGACCACTCGCGATTCGATCGACACCCGCCTGCGCTGGGGGCGCAGCGAGATCGTGCTCATCGACACCGCGGGCATCAAGCGCCGCGGCAAGGTCGCGTCGGGTCCGGCGGCGGAGAAGTACTCGACGCTCCGCGCGCTCAAGGCGATCTCGCGGTCGGACGTCGCCGTCCTCGTCATCGATGCCGTCGAGGGACTGACGGCGCAGGATGCCCACGTCGCGGGCTACGTCGTCGAGGAGGGCAAGGGCCTCGTCGTCGCGGTGAACAAGTGGGATCTCGTCGCCGACAAGACGGACCGCACGTTCGACCAGTACGTCGAGTGGATCCGCGGCCAGACGCCGTTCCTCGACTTCGCGCCGGTCGTGTCGATCAGCGCGAAGACCGGCCAGCGGGTCGAGCGGGTGCTCGAGGCCGCGATCGACATCTGGGGCGAGCGGCGCAAGCGCGTCTCGACCGGCGAGCTGAACCGGCTGGTGTCGGCCGCCGCCGAGCGCCAGGTTCCGCCGATCGTCAAGGGTCGGCGGCCGAAGCTCTTCTACGCGACGCAGGTCGCGGTCGCGCCGCCGACGTTCGTGTTCTTCGCCAACGACGCGGCCTCGATCCATTTCAGCTACCGGCGCTACCTCGAGAACCGGTTGCGCGAGGCGTTCGGGTTCGATGGGACGCCGATCCGGCTGGTCTTCCGGGACCGGAGCTCGATCAAGCTGCCCCGGCGCCGGCCCGCGCGAGCGGCCCGGGCGGCGATGGGCAAGGGTGGCGGATCGCGCTCCAAACCGCGCGGCCAGCGTCCGCCGACCCGACGGAGCTGAGCGTGGCGCGCGTCGCCGTGGTCGGGGCGGGAGCCTGGGGCACGACGCTCGCCGCGATCATCGGCCGGCAGGAGCCGGTGCTGCTGCTTTCGCACTCGGCGGAAACAGCCGAGCGGATTCAGAGCGAGCGGCGCAACGAACGGCGGCTCCCGGGGATCGACCTGCCCGACGGTCTCGAGGCGACCGCCGACACCGAGCGGCTGCGCGACGCGACGGATCTCGTCGTCGTCGCGGTGCCGTCACAGCACGTCCGCGACATCGTCAAGCGGAGCGCGCCGTTCGTGCCCGCGTCGGCGGACGTGCTGTCGGTCGTGAAGGGCCTCGAGCGCGGCACGCTTCTCCGGATGAGCGAGGTCATCGCCGACGCCGGCTCATTTCGCCCCACACGGATTGCCGCACTGTCCGGCCCGACCCTGGCGTTGGAGATCGCCCGCGGGCTCCCGGCATCGGCCGTCGTCGCGGCGGAGGACCCGGAGCTGGCCGATCGGATCGTCGAGCGGCTCGGGCGGCGGGAGTTCCGGCTCTACGTCAACTCGGACGTTCTCGGGGTCGAGCTCGCGGGGGCGCTGAAGAACATCCTGGCGATCGCCGCTGGCGCGGCCGACGGGCTCGGCTTCGGCGACAACGGCAAGGCTGGGCTCATGACCCGCGGCCTCGCCGAGATGACGCGACTCGGGATCGCCGCCGGCGCAAACCCCCTCACGTTTGCCGGCCTGGCGGGAATCGGCGACGTCATCGCCACGTGCGGCTCGCGCCTGTCGCGCAACCACCGGCTCGGCGAGGAGCTCGCGAAGGGCGGGAAGTGGTCTGATATCGAGGCGTCTCTGCCGGGTGTCGCCGAAGGCGCGTACACGGTCGATGCGGCGCTCGCATTGGCCCGCCGCCACGACATCGAGATGCCGATCGCCCAGGAGGTCCACAACGCGCTGTTCGAGGGCAAGAGCGTCCAGCGCTGCCTCGTCGACCTCCTGTCACGCGAGTCGAAGGACGAGCTGGCCGACTTCCAGCGCTGGCTCGACCGCCTCGGCGAGGCGCAAATCCCTCGCTGAGCCCGGGTCGGCTCGGAAACAGGCCTCTGCTAGACTCGTCGCCTCGGGGCGTGGCGCAGTCTGGTAGCGCACCAGTCTGGGGGACTGGTGGTCGTCGG
>JBBDZZ010000084.1:0-17071 GCA_040899885.1 Chloroflexota bacterium
TGGTGATCGCCTCCATCGTCACGATCCCGACCTCCGGCACGTTGAGGATCGGCATCACGAGGTTCGTGCCGAGGTAGCCGGTGTTGTCGACCGTGAACGTGCCGCCCCCGAAGTCGTCGACTTTGAACTTGCCGATCTTGGCGCGCGAGGCAACGTCCGCGATCGTGGCGTTCAGCCCGTGGATCGACAGCTGGTCGGCGTCGCGGATGACCGGCACGATCAGGCCCTCGTCGACGGCGACGGCCACGCCGACGTTGATCCGGCGCTTTGCGAGCAGGCCCCCCTCGGTCCAGTGTGCGTTGAATGTCGGGTTGCGCTTGAGCGCCTCTGCGAGGGCCTTGACGACGAACGGCACGAAGCTGAGGGACGTGCCCTCCTTCGCCTGGTAGTCGCGCTTTGCCCGATCGCGGAACTCGACGAGGCGCGTCGCGTCGACCTCCATCTGGACGTAGGCGTGAGGCGCCAGGAGCGCTTTCGTCATCTGCGCGGCGATGCCCTTGCGCATCTGGGTCATCGGCACGAGGAACTCGTCCGCGCCGGCCGGGAACTCGATTCGCTGGCCCGCCGGAGCCGCGGCGCGCCCTGCGGGCGCCGGGGCGGCTGTCGGGGCAGACGGCGCTGGCCCCGCGGCGGGCGCGGCCGGCGCGGCCGCCGTGGACGGCGCAGATGCGGCCGCGGCCGACTGGCCGTTCACCGGCTGGCCGGTGCGCTGTGACTCGACGAAGTTCGTGACGTCGTCGCGGGTGATCCGGCCGCCGCCGCCCGTCCCGACAATCTGCGTGGCCGCGAGCCCATGCTCCCGCAGGAGACGCCGGACCGCGGGTGTCATGCGAGCGTCGGCGCTGCCGGGCGCTTCGGTGGCCGTGGCCGTAGGTGGGGCAGCCGCAGATGCAGCCGCGCGCTCCGGGGCGGCCCGCTCGGGGGCTGCGTGCTCGGGTCGCTCGTCCGACCCTGCCGGTCCGGTGGCGCCTGCACCGCCCGGCGCCTGCGCTGCCTTGAGCTCGACCTTCGGACCGCCGTTGTCCGGCTCGGACGGTGGGGCTTCCTTCTCCGTCGCCACCGACGCGGCCTTCGGCGGAGGTTCGGACGCGGCCGCGCCGCCGGCCTCCTCAGAGGTCTCGATGACCGCGATCTCGGCGTTGTTCGGGACCGTCGCGCCTTCCTCGACGAGGATCTCCTTGAGCACACCCTCGAACGGCGACGGGACCTCGGCGTTGACCTTGTCGGTGATGACCTCGAGGAGCGGCTCGTACTTGGCGACCTTGTCGCCGGGCTTCTTGAGCCACTTGCCGATCGTCCCCTCGGCGACGCTCTCGCCGAGCTGGGGCATCGTCACCTTGGCCACTGTCGGGTCCTCCGGGCGCCGGGGCGGTCCGTCCGCCGTCGCAGTCTCCCCGCTAGTGTCGCGCATCGCGTCGAGTCGCGCCGGTCCGCGCCCCGGTAGCGTGCACCGATGCTCTATCGGACCGCGGGCAAGCCGGGGTTTGCCGCGCCGCTCGGGTGATGGCGTCCGTCAGCCGGACGACCCCGCGCGCCGGTGCGCCATCCCGTGCTCGACCCGCTTCCCCGCACCCCAGGCCGGTTTCCCGGCCGTCCGCTCGTAGCCGCTGCGCGTCAAGGTCTCCAGCTCTCCGAACAGGTCGTCGTCGATCGCCGTGAAGTTGAAGCACGATTTGCCCTGCATGCGCCGCTTGAGTTCCGGTGAGATGCGGTCCAGCAGCGACGGCTCCACGTAGACGGGCATGAGGTAGTAGCTGACGTACCGCTTGCCGAGGCGGACGCCTCCGAACCACGTCGTCGGATTGCGCTCCGACTCGGGCGCCATGTCGACGCCGTAGCCGGTTGGCCCGTCGGCGGACACATGCATCCGCCGCCCGTACGGCTCGAGGATTTCCTTGAGGCGCGCGTAAACCCGATCGAAGTCGGCCATCAACTGACGCCCGTGCCGGGCCGGAGGCCCACGGCGCCGAGCGCGGCGCCGAGGACGAGACCAATCGCGAAGGCGGCAGGTCCGAGGATCAGCGCCGGAATGATCGCGAGTGCAATGCCAAACATTGCTCCCCCGAGAGCGCCTCCAAGCGTGGGCGGACCGAGTTCGAAACGGACCCAGTCCGACATCAATACGCCGCCAGCTTGCGGATCGAGTCGGCGATCTTCTCCGGGTTCACCATGAACCAGTCCTCAAGCACGTGGTTGTACGGCACTGCCGGGACGTCCGGTCCCGCGACCCGAACGACCGGGCCGTCGAGATAGTCGAACGCCTCCTCGGCGACGATCGCCGAGATCTCCGCCCCGTAGCCGCCGAACCGGTTGTCCTCGTACACGACGAGGCACTTGCCGGTCTTCCGGACCGAGTCGAGGAGTGTCTCCTTGTCGAGCGGCCGGAGCGTCCGCAGGTCGACGACCTCGACGCTGATCCCCTCGTCGGCGACCCGGTCGGCGGCCTCGAGCGCGTAGTGCGCCATGAGCCCGTACGCGATTACCGACAGCTGCGTTCCCGGGCGGGTCACGGCGGCCCGACCGAGCGGCACGATGTACTCCCCATCCGGCACGTCGCCGCGGACCGACCGGTACATCTTCTTGTGCTCGAAGTACAGCACCGGGTCGTCGTCGCGAACCGACGCGCGGAGGAGGCCCTTGGCGTCGTACGGCGTCGAGGGCACGACGACCTTGAGCCCGGGGACGTGGGTGAAGAAAGCCTCGACCGACTGCGAGTGATACAGCGCGCCGTGGACGCCGCCACCGTACGGCGCACGGATCGTCATCGGCACGCCGTAGCCGTTGTTCGAGCGGTAGCGGATCCGGGCTGCCTCGGACACGATCTGGTTGAACGCCGGAAAGATGAAGTCGGCGAACTGGATCTCGGCGATCGGTCGAAGGCCATTCATCGCCGCCCCGATCGACGTACCGACGATCTGCGACTCAGTGAGCGGGGTGTCGATCACGCGGTCATCCCCGAACTCCGCCCACAGGCCGTCCGTGGCAAGGAACACGCCGCCCTTCTTGCCGACGTCCTCGCCGAGGACGATCACCGACTCGTCCCGGCGCATCTCGTCGGCGAGACCCTCGCGGATCGCCTCGATGAACGTCTTGGCCGGCATCAGTGGGCCTCGTCCTTCGTGCCGAAGCCCCATGCCGGCGGAGTCTCCGACGGCCAGTCCTCGGCGTACACCCATTTCATCGCCGTCGAGGGCTCGGGGTCGGGCTGCGTTTCCGCGTATTCCGTGGCGTCGTCGACGATCGCCGTGATCTCGGTGGCGAGGCGCGACAGGATTTCGTCGGTCAGGATGCCGGCCGCGGCGAGCTGCTCCCGGAAGCGCGGCAGCGGATCCTGGCCCTTGCCCGCCGCCAACTCCTCCTCCGAGCGGTACTTTGACTGCTGGTCGTCGCTCGAGTGGCCGGTGAGTCTGGTCACCTTGCACTCGATCAGCGTGGGCCCCTTCCCTGCCCGAGCCCGGGCAACCGCCTCCTTCGAGGCCTTGTAGCAGGCGAGCACATCGGCGCCGTCGACGACGACCCCCGGGATCCCGTAGCCCGAGGCGCGTTCGGCGACGTCTTTGACCGACAGCTGCATGGACGCGGGCACGCTGATCGCATAGCCGTTGTTCTCGACGACGAACACAAACGGCAGCTTGTGGATCGCCGCAAAGTTCAGGCCCTCGTGGACGTCACCCTGGTTCGACGACCCCTCGCCCATGATCGTGAGCGCGACTTCGCCGGTCTTGCGGATCTTCGCCGCGAGCGCGATTCCGACCGCGTGGAGAAGCTGCGTCGCGACGGGTGACGAGACCGACACGAGATTGTGCTCGTGGCTGCCGTAGTGGCCGGGCATCTGCCGGCCGCCGGACGACGGGTCGCCGGCGGTCGCGTACTGGGCGGTCATGATGTCCCGGGCCGACATGCCGAACGTCAGGCAGGTGGCGATCGACCGGTAGAACGGGGCGATCCAGTCCTTGCCCTTTTCGAGCGCCCAGGCGACGCCGACCTGCGCACCCTCGTGGCCCTGGCCGCTGATGACGAACGGGATCCGGCCGGCCCGGTTGAGGACCCACATCCGCTCGTCGACGGCCCGGGCGAGCGCCACGAGCCGGTACATCTCGACGAGCTGTTCGTCGGACAGCCCGACCGCCTCCCCGAGGTGGGTGACCTTTCTGTCGCTCACGGCCATCGGGCGGATCGTGCCTCCTGTGTGGAGCTCGGCGAACGGCTCGTCCGGCTCAGAAGTTGATCGACCGGCCGTCGACCGCCATGGCCGCCTCGCCGAGCACCTCGGAGAGGGTCGGGTGCGGGTGGGTCGCGGCACCAATCTCCCACGCCGTCGCGTCGAGCTCGAAGGCGAGCGAGGCCTCGGACACGAGGTCAGTAACGTGCGGGCCGATGAGATGGACGCCCAGCGTGTCGTCCTTCTCGGCGTGGGCGATGACCTTGACGAAACCCTCGTAGTCGCCGCCGATGATCGCCTTGGCGATCGCCTGGAACGGGACCTTTCCGATCTTCACGGGAAGCCCCTGCTCCTGGCACTGCTGCTCGGTCAGGCCGATCGACGCGATCTCCGGCCGGCAGTACGTCGCGCGGGGCTGCTTGACGTAGTCGATCTCGTGAACGTCCTTCTCGCCGGCGATCGTGTGGGCGGCGACGATCCCCTCGTGCGCCGCCGTGTGGGCGAGCCACAGCCCGCCGACGATGTCACCGACCGCGTACACGTGCGGCTCCTTCGTCCGCATCCGGCCGTTGACCTTGACGATCCCCTTGTCGGTCTCGACCTTGGTCGTCTCGAGCCCGATCTCCTCCACGTTGGCCGCCCGGCCGGTGGCGACAAGCAACATCTCCGCTCGGACCTCCTGGGGGTCCTTGCCGTCCGGCCCGACCATCAGGCAGATCCCGTTCTTCTCGACGCTAACTTTGGCCGGGTCGAACCGGGCGCTGGTCATCACCGTCATCCCGCGCCGGGTGAAGCTCCGCTCGAGCGCCTGGCTGACGTCCTTGTCCTCGAGCGGCACGATCGCGGGGGCGTATTCGAGCAGGGTCACCTTGACGCCGACGTCGTGGAAGAACGATGCGAACTCGACGCCCACTGCCCCCGCCCCGACGACCACGATGTCCTTCGGCAGCGCCGTCATCGTCAGGACGTCGTCGCTGGTCACGATTCGCTTGCCGTCGGGCTCGAGGCCCGGCAGGGACTTGACCCGCGACCCGGTGGCGATGATGACGTCCGTGGCCTGGAGGACACGCTCCCCGCCCTTGCCCGCCTTGCCGTTCTCGTCGGCCTGGGCGACGCGGACCTTCGTCGGCCCGTCCAGCCGGCCGCGCCCCTGGACCCAGGCGACCTTGTTCTTGTCGACCAGCGTCTTGAGGCCGGTCCACATCCGCTTCACGACCTGGTCGCGGCGGGACGCCATCTGGGCGTAGTCGACCTGCGGCTCGCCGGGCAGCGTCAGGCCGTAGTCCGAGGCGTGGCGGACGCGGTCGACGAAGGCGGCCGATTCGAGCAGGGCCTTTGTCGGGATGCAGCCCCGATGGAGGCACGTCCCGCCGATCTTGTCCTCGTCGACGAGCGCGACCCGGAGGCCCAGCTGGGCCGCCCGGAACGCCGCCGTGTACCCGCCCGTGCCGGCACCGAGCACGACGAGGTCGAAGTCGTTCGAGGAGCCGACGGCCATCGTCGAACTGCCTCAGCGGGCTCGCCGGCCGGCGGCGACGCGGGCGTCGATCGGCCGGCTGGGCAGGTGGATCATCGGCCGGATGGTAGCGCGTTCGCCCCTGCGATGGGAACGGCGCGGCGGGCTCCGAGGCTTCCGGCCGGTGCTAGATTGACCCCCACGATGGATGTGCCGATCGCCCTGCGGGTTCTCCTCCTGGTCGGGCTGGCGTATGTGTCCGGCTCGATCCCGATGAGCGTGATCGTGGCCCGTCTGTCCGGCGGAGTGGACCCGCGGACCATCGGCTCGGGGCGGACGGGCGGAACGAACGCGCTGCGGGCCCTGGGTCGGGGGCCGGCGGCCGTCGTGGTCGCCGGCGATGTGCTCAAAGGGGCCCTGCCGGTGCTGCTCGCCCGATGGCTGGGCGCCGGGCCGGTCGTCGAGGTCCTGTGCGCCCTCGCCGCGATCCTCGGCTCGTCGAGGTCGATCTTCCTCGGGTTCGGGGGCGGCCGCGGCGTGGGGACCGGGGTCGGCACGATGCTCGTGATCCAGCCACTCGCCGTGCTCCTCGCCGCGCCCGTGTTCATTGGCGTCATCCTCGTGACCCGGTACGTCTCGCTCGGCTCCCTGCTTGCGGCCGTGGCGATCGTGTTCTGGATGGTCGTCCTGTGGGTGGCGACGAACGGGGCGTTTCCGATCGTCTACCCGATCTACGCCGGCTTCGGGGCGGGGCTCATCTGGCTTGCCCACGCCGACAACATCGAACGGCTGCTCCACGGCAAGGAGCGCAAGTTCGATCTCACGCTGCTCGGCGGAGGGCGAGGCCAGGGCAGCTGAGGGGGAGCCGTCGCGAGCGGCGGGCCGAGAGACCCCCCTCTCGTCCATGCCCATCCGGTGCATAACGCGCGTGGTTGGGGCGAACGCGCTCGTGCATCGGCGCCGGAGCGGAAGCCCCCCTTCGCCTATGCCCATCGGGTGCATACGGCGCGTGATCGGGGCTCGGGATATGCACTCGACGGGCATACGAATTGGGGTGGCTCGCTCCGAGGCCCCGGCTCGGGAGCGCCGGGAATCGAACGACCCGGGCCGGCTGACGGCCCGGGTCGGGGGTATCACGCTGTATCCCGCGGGTCCCCGTGGACCCGCACCGAGAGGAGTTCAGCTGCCGCGCATGCTCCGGAAGCAGTCGCTGCAATAGACGGGCTTGCCGCTCGTCGGGCGGAAGGGCACCTGGGCCTCGCGGCCGCAGTTCGAGCAGGTGGCCGAGAACATTTCGCGGGGACCGCGATCGCGGGCGCCGTAGCCCCCACCACCACCGCCACTGCCGCCGCCGCCGCCACTGTAGCCACCGGCGCTGTAACCGCCGCCGGCCCCGTAGCTGCCGTATCCACCACCACCGCCGCCGCCACCACCGCCGTCACCGCCCCGAGCGGCCTTGCGGCTCGCTCGACACGACGGGCAGCGGCGCGGCTCGGTGAAGCCACGCTGCGCGTAAAAATCCTGCTCGGACGCGGTGAAGACGAACTCCTGTCCGCAATCCGCACAGGTCAGGTTCTTGTCGTTGTACACGAAACCAAAACTCCTCTCGGTAGCCGCGCGATCCCTCCGGGTTTTCTCGCGTCAGCCGTGAGAGGAGTCCGAGTCGTCGTCTAGCTACTGAATTCTGTAGTCACGGGACGCTTCCCGCGACATTGCCGCGGCGAGTTTACGCGGTCGAATGGCCCCTGTACAGCCCCAGCATTCGATACCAGACCGCACAAGGCAACACGGCGGCCGCCGTGCGGCCGGCGCTCAGTCCGGCTCCGCCCAGCAAAGCGACCGCTCGACCGCCCGCCGCCAGCCCCGCAGGAGCCGCTCGCGCCGGGCCGGGTCCATCGCCGGCTCGAACCGACGGTCGAGCGCCCAGTTCGCGGCGACGTCGGCCGGATCCCGCCAGAACCCGACCGCGAGACCGGCGAGGTACGCGGCCCCGAGGGCCGTCGTCTCGGCGACGACGGGCCGCTCGACCGGGACGTCGAGGATGTCCGCCTGGAACTGGAGAAGCGTGTCGTTGACGGCCGCGCCGCCGTCGACTCGCAGCGCCCGGAGCCGGCTGCCCGCGTCCGCATCCATCGCGTCGAGCACGTCCCGTACCTGGTAGGCGATCGACTCGATCGTCGCCCGGGCGATCTGCGGCAGCCCGGTCCCGCGGGTCAGGCCGAGCAGCGCCCCGCGGGCATGGGGATCCCAGTGCGGCGCGCCGAGGCCGACGAACGCGGGCACGAGGTAGACGCCACCGGTGTCGTCGACGCCGGCGGCAAGGCGCTCGACCTCTCCCGAATTGCCAATGGCCCGGAGCCCGTCGCGGAGCCACTGGACCGCCGCGCCGGCCACGAACACCGAGCCCTCGAGCGCGTAGGCCGGCGGCTCGTCCGGGCCGAGCTGCCACAGGACGGTGGTCAGCAGCCCGTGCTCGGATGCGATCGGAACCGCGCCCGTGTTGAGCAGCAGGAAGGCACCGGTGCCGTACGTGTTCTTTGCCGCGCCCGGGATGAAGCACGCCTGGCCGAACGTCGCCGCCTGCTGGTCGCCCGCGACGCCGCCGATCGGGATGGGTGCCCCGAACAGCGACTGCTCGGTCTCGCCGAAGACCCCGGAGCTCGGGCGGACCTCCGGGAGCATCGCCCGCGGCACTCCCACGAGGTCGAGGAGCTCGTCGTCCCAGGCGAGGCGGTGGATGTCGAACAGGAGCGTCCGGCTCGCGTTCGACACGTCCGTCGCGTGGACCCGGCCGCCGGTCAGCCGCCAGAGGAGGAACGAGTCCACTGTGCCGAAGGCGAGCTCGCCGCGCTCCGCCCGGGCCCGCAGCCCCGGGTCGGCGTCGAGGATGTGGCGGATCTTCGGCCCGGAGAAGTACGCGTCGAGCGGGAGCCCGGTCCGGGCCCGGAACAGCGGCTCGTGGCCGGCGTCGCGGAGCGCCGCGCAGAACGGAGCAGTGATCCGGCTCTGCCAGACGATCGCGTCGGCCACGGCGCGGCCCGTGTCGCGCTCCCAGACGACTGTCGTCTCGCGCTGGTTCGTCAGCCCGAGGGCGGCGAGCCGGGCTGGCCCGCCGGCTCGTTCGACGACCTCGCGGGCGACGGCGAGCTGACTCGCCCAGATCGCCTCGGGGTCGTGGGTGACGTGGCCCGGCGCCGGGTAGCGCTGCTCGAACTCGCGTGAGGCGCTCGCGACGGCCCGGCCGGTCCGGTCGAACGCGATGGCCCGCGACGAGGTGGTCCCCTGGTCGAGCGCCAGGACGAGATCGGGGGTGGCCACGGGGAGGCGCCCGCCGTCAGGCGGGCTCGGCGGCCGGAGCGGCGGCCACGGCCCGCTCCGTCGCCGGCGGCACGTCGAATTCGTGCCTCGCCGCCGCGAGGAACCCGGTCACCTCGCGCGACTGGCGGGCCCCGTCCCAGCCGAGCTCTCCGCCGAGGATCTCCGCGGCCCGCGGGGCGATCGACGCGGCGCGATCCGGGCGCTCCTGGGCGAGGCGGGTCCGCCGCGCGAGCACGTCATCGAGCGACAGGGCCAGCTCGTGCCGTGCGGCCCAGGCCACCTCGGCCTCGACGTGCTCGACGTCCGGCGCGAGACGGTTCAGCAATCCCCGCTCCTTCCCGAACGCCACGACCTCCCGCGCCTCCGACCCGTGGCGGGCGACGAGCCTCGCCGCGACCGCGCCGTCGATCCCCTGCTCCACGACCAGCCGAGACGAGAGCGCATCGAGGTCGGTCCGTGGCAGCGCTCCCACGAGCCGCAGCTCCGCCGTCGCGCTCGGCCGCCGCCGCGCCTCGTCCCGGCCGAGCGCCGCGTCGATCGCGTCCTGGGCCATCACCCGGTACGTCGTGTACTTGCCGCCGGTCACGCGGACGAGGCCGTTCGGCTCGGTCGTCACCCGGTGCTCGCGGGACGCCTTGACCGTCGACCCCGGCGAGCCGCTGACCGCGAGCGGCCGGAGGCCCGCGTATGTGCCGAGGACGTCGTTCCGAGTCAGGTCGACGTCGAGGGTCCGGTTCACCGCGTCGAGCAGCTCCTCGACGTCGTCGGCCGTCGCCGAGGGCCGGTCGACAGGACCGTCATACGCGGCGTCGGTCGTGCCGATCAGCCAGTGACCCGGCCACGGAACGAGGAAGACGATCCTGCCCGGAACCCGGATCGTCAGCCCGGTCCTGCTCGGGATCCGGTCGCGGCGGACCACGAGGTGGGCACCCTTGCTCGGCAGGACCCGGGCCCCGCCCCCGAGCGGAGCGTCGGGCCGGGCCGTCCACACGCCGGTGGCGTCGACGACCCGGTCGGCCTCGATCTCGATGTCGGTGTCGCCGACCAGGTCGCGTGCCTGCACGCCGACGACGCGGCCCGCACGCTCGAGAGGGCCCGTGGCACGGACCCGCGTCGCGGCCGTCGCACCCTCGCGGACCGCCGTTCGGAGGACGGCCAGCGTGTAGCGAGCGTCGTCCTCGACCCCGTCGTGGTAGACGATCGACCCGCGCAGCCCGTCCCGGCGCAGGACGGGTGTCCACTCGAGCGTCTCGTCGCGCCCGAGGTGGCGGGCGAACCCACCCTCCCGCCGCGAGCCGAGCAGGTCGTACAGCAGGATCCCCGAGCCGTAGAACGCGCGGTGGACGAGCGGCAGCCCGTAGACGGGGAACAACAGCGGCTCGAGCCGGACGAGGTGGGGCGCCAGGCGGAGAAGGCGGGCTCGCTCGGCCAGCGCCTCGAAGACGAGCCCGAAGCGGAATTGCTCCAGGTAGCGCAGCCCGCCGTGAATGAGCCGCGAGGACCGGCTCGAGGTGCCGCTCGCGATGTCGTCCTGCTCGATCAGGGCCGCCCGAAGCCCCCGGCTCGCGGCATCGAGCAACGCCCCGCTGCCGACGATCCCGCCGCCCACGATGAGCACGTCGAGGCGCTCCGACGTAAGCCTCTGGACTGCGGCTCGCCGGTCGTCCAGCGCGCTCACTGCGGGCCGGTCCGCCGGGTGATGCGCCAGAGCACCCAGGCGGTGCCGCCGATCAGCACCACGATCGCGATCGGCAGCCGGTCGAAGAGGTCGTGGACCGGCGGCACGAACGTCGCGAGCGCGGCCACGCCGAGCACGCCGCCAACGACGAGGACGGCGAGCAACCCGACCTCACGGATCTCGTCGCGCCAGCGCGCCTCGCTCCGTGGCGCAGGGTCAGCCACGGTCGGCCGCCAGCGGGATGCCGATCGGGGCGACGAGGACGCGGCCGGCGAGGGCCTTGCCGCGCCGGGCGAGGAGCCCGGTCTTCGGTCGGTGGAACGTGACGGTGAGGTCGGCCCGGACGACCGGATCGGACGGCTCACCGGACGAGAGGTCCACCGCGGTGGGCGTGTCGACCGCGACGACCGGGATTCCCGCCTCGCGGGCGCGCCGGATTGCCTCCACGGCGCTCCGAATCGGCTCGCGGAGCGCGCCTCGCACGCCCGTGCCGAGCAGCGCGTCGACGACCACCGATGCCTTCTCGATCCCCTGACCGAGGATCGCCACGTCCCGGGCAACCGGCGCATGAACGCGCGTGACGCGGTGATCGCCGTCGAGGCGATCCCAGTTCCGCGCGGCGTCGAGGCCCTTCGGCCGCGCCTCCGGGGCGACGAACGCGACGACGACGTTGGCGCCCGCGCGCGCGAGACGCCGTGCGACGACGAACCCGTCGCCGCCGTTGTTGCCGGGTCCCGCGAGGATGAGGATGGGTCCGCGGCCCCAGCGGTCCTGGTCGACCGCGAGCGCCTTGACCGCGGCCGCGACCGCGGTGCCGGCATGCTCCATCAGGCGCGAACCGGGCACGCCGAGCGCCTGCGCCCGCCGGTCGGCGCCGCTCATTGCCTCGGCCCCAATTGCCGGGCGGGCTGCCGCCTCTGCCCAGCGCTCGCGGAGGCCGCGGAGGTCGAGGTCGAACAGCGTCGGATCGTCGGCCGGCAGCGGCGGCCCGACGGTGTCGCCGGTCCGGTCCTCGGTGGCGGATCGAGGCGTTCCCATTGCGCCACCAAGCGTAGCCGAGGCGGTTCGCCACGGCGACCCCTCAGGCCAGCGGCAGTCGCGCCATCCTCGGGTCGGCCGGGTCGAGCTCGACGAGGCGGTCGCGGGCGAGCGCCGCGAGGGCGCCGCCGATCGCGTCGGCGCCGTGCGTTCCGAGCGGTTCGGCGATCGTCGTCCAGGCCCCGTTCGCAGCCGACCTGAGCTGCTCGAGGATCCGGCCCCGCAACCAGCGCGAAGTGGCCTCGAACGGGAGCTCCACCGAGCGTGGCTCCGCGCGCGGCGCGCGGTCCGGAGGCGCCGCCGCATACCGGCACCAGGCCCGGGCGGGGCATGCTTCGCAGTCGGGCCGGCGTGGCCGGCAGAACGCCGCCCCGACGTCCATGACCGCGTGCGTCCAGTCCGCGGGCCGATCCGGCGGCACGATCGCATCGGCGATCGACTGGAGGTCGGGCGCGGCAAGGCCGTCGGCACCGCCCGCGACCCGGCCGATGACGCGCCGGACATTCGTGTCGACGGCTCCGACGCGCTTGCCGAATGCGATCGCTGCGACGGCGCGGGCCGTGTACGGCCCAACGCCGGGCAACCGCTCGAGGTCGGCCAGCTCTCCGGGCACGCGGCCGCCGTGCTCCTCGACGATCGTCCGCGCCGCGCGCCACAGGTTGAGGGCCCGCCGGTTGTAGCCGAGGCCCTGCCACGCCCGAAGAACGTCGGCCGGGGTGGCGGCGGCGAGAGCCTGGACGGTCGGAAACGCGGCCATGAACGGGCCCCACTTCTCGACGACGCGGGAGATCTGGGTCTGCTGGGCCATCGCCTCGGATACGAGGATCGCCCACGGGTCGCGGCTGGCACGAAACGGGAGGGCGCGCGCACGGGCGTCGTACCAGTCGAGGATCGCGGTCCGGAATTCGGGCGCGATCGTCACTGCACGCGCGCCTCGGCGACCAGGCCGCGCATCCCCTCGACAGACGCCCAGAGCCACTCCGGCAGATAAGTCACCGCGTAGATGAACTCGTATGTCTCCTTCTCGAACTCGAAGGCGCGCAGGAGGTCCTCGTCGACCTCGATGGGAGCGCCAAGCTCCCGCAGGCTCCGCCGGTACGAATCGACGAATCGCTCGCGTGCCCTGAGGAGCCATGCGTCGATCGCGAGGCCCGGTGATTGGACCGGCCCGCCCCGGCTCTTCTCGGCCCTTCGACGCGCACTCCGCCCGGCATGGTCGATCGAGCGGAGCATCGAGGCCACGTCGCGTAGGGGCGAGTTGTGCCGGCGCCGCTCGTCGAGTGGCCGCGTCGGCTCGCCCTCGAAATCGACGATCCGGAAGCCGTCCGGCGTGGTGACGACCTGCCCGAGGTGGAGGTCGCCGTGGACGCGCGTGACCAGCGGCACCGACGGCAGCGCCTCGAGGACCGTCAGCTGCTCCGCGATCGCCGGGGCCATCGCGCGGAGCTCCTCGCCTTCTGCCCCGCGGACGAGGTCGACCGCCCGCTGGAGCTGCCGGTCCGCCGCGCGATGCCAGGCCCGCAGCTCATCGCGCGTCGCCTCCCGCGGCTCGAACTCGGGTACGCCGGACGCCACCGACAGCGCCGCGTGAAGCGCCGCGGTCAGTTGGCCCAGGTCGGCCGCCACCTCCGTCGCGTACTCGACCGTGACCTCGCCCGGGGCGAGAATCCAAGCAGCGAGCTGCTCGGCGAGGGCCTCGTACGCGTCCGCGCCGTCGGCGACGAACTCCTGGACGAGCGCGACGGTCGCCGCGCCGTCCGCAGCGACCATCTCGGCGTAGCCGGCGAGCCGCGGCACGGCCCCGAACCCGACCTCCTCGGCCAGGTAGGCGTTGAGCTCGAGGTCCGGGTTGAGGCCGCTTTCCAGGCGGCGGTACGCCTTGAGGATCAGTCGCTCACCCAGCACGACGGACGTGTTCGACTGGTCGAGCCCCAGTGGCCTTTCGGGCAGCGTTGCGACGGCCTCAGCGCCGCCCGGCACGAGCTCGCGCAGCGCGCCGGCGGGCCGGCAGACGAGCGCGGCCGAGACCGGTCCCGGGGTGCCGGCCGCCGTCGCGGGGCGCCGCAGTGACGGGATCGTCCGGCCCTCGGCGACGGCAACGGCCAGCGCGCGCCACGTGCCATCGCCCTCGGCGGCCCCCCGCAGCTGGCCCTCTGCCCGGAGCGGGAGCAGGTACCGCCCCGCCGGTCCGTCGGCAGGCTCGATTTCGACGATCGCCAGCACCGCGCCGGCGCCGAGGTCGAACGCCTCGGCCGGGCTGATCCGCTCGATCGCCCGACCCTTGCCGCCGTACCAGCGTGCCCCGGCGACCTCCGCCGGGTCGATTGCCCGGACGGCCGACTCGACGTCGGACCAGGTGGGCTCGATCAACCGGCGATCAGGCGCCGATGTTGATCATCACGTGCTTGACGACCGTGTAGTCCTCGATCGCATAGGCGGACTGGTCCTTGCCGTAGCCGGATTCCTTGTACCCGCCGTGCGGCATCTCGGAAGCCATCGTGAAGTGCTCGTTGATCCAGACGGTTCCGAACTGGAGGTACTTCGCGGCCCGCATCGCCCGGCCGATGTCGCGGGTGAAGACCGACGCCGCGAGCCCAAACCGGACGTCGTTCGCCCACTTGAGCGCCGTCTCCTCGTCGGAGAAGCGCTGGACCGTGATGACCGGCCCGAACACTTCGTCCTGGACGATCTCGCTCTTCTGGTCGGGGCCGGCGATGATCGTCGGCTCGTAGTAGGAGCCCGGCCGGTCCGGCCGGTTGCCGCCCAGGATGACCTCGGCGCCCTTGCGTGCCCGGTCGACCATCTGCTCGATCTTGTCGGCCTGTGACTTCGCGATGAGCGAGCCCATCTCGATGTGGTCGCCCTCGGCCGGGTCTCCCCACTTGATCGTCTTGACCTGATCGGAGAGCGCGCCCAGGAACTTGTCGTAGATCTTCGGCCCGGCAATGACCCGGGTCGCCGCCGTGCAGTCCTGGCCGGCGTTCCAGTAGCCGGCGGAGCGGAGGGTCTCGGCCGCGAGGTCGGCGTCCGCGTCGTCGAAGATGACGACCGGCGCCTTGCCGCCGAGCTCGAGGTGGAGTCGCTTGACCTTCTCGGCCGCGATCTTCGCGATCCTCTTGCCGGTATCCGTGTCGCCGGTCAGGGAGATCATGCTGACCTTCGGGTGGCCGACGAGCTCGTCGCCGATCTCGTCCCCGGTGCCGGTGAGGATGTTGACGACCCCGGGCGGGAAGATGTCGGCCGCCAGCTCAGCGAGCCGGAGCGCCGTCAGGGGCGTCCGGGCAGAGGGCTTGAGGACGACCGTGTTGCCCGCCGCGAGCGCCGGGCCTAGCTTCCAGCCGGCCATGTAGAGCGGGTAGTTCCACGGAGCGATCGAGGCGACGACCCCGACCGGATCGCGTCGGATGAGCGAGGTGTGGCCGGCCAGGTACTCGTTGGCGGCCTTGCCCTCCATCACTCGGGCGGCCCCCGCGAAGAACCGGACGTTGTCGGCCGAGGCGCCCATCTCGTCGATCGCCGCGCCGACCGGCTTGCCGGCGTTCTGCGCCTCGAGCCGACCCAGCTCCTGTGCGTTCGCCTCCATCGCGTCGGCCATCTTCAGCAGCATCTCGCTGCGGTCCTTGGGCGTCGTGTGGCGCCAGGTCCCCTCAAAGGCCCGGTCGGCGGCCTGGACGGCACGGTCGACGTCCTCCTTGCCGCTGCGCTGGATCTTCGCGATCACCTCGCCGTTGGCCGGGTTCTCGACGTCGATCGTCTTGCCGGACGCCGCGTCGACCCACTCGCCGCCGATGAACTGCTGGTAGGTCTTCACTCGCTCGAGGGTCTCGGTCACGGATGGTCCTCCCCTTCTCTGGTGAGGGGATTGTGCCCCCGGCGGCGCCGCGACGCCAACGGCGGGGCGGCTGGCGCGACGGAGCCGTTGCGTTGGGCGCCCTCTCAGGCCGGGACGGCCTCTCGATGGACGGGCTTGCCGGTCACGGCGACGCGCTCGATCAGGTCGGCGGCTCGGGCGGTTCCCGAGGTGGCCCGGATCCGGGCGGACATCGTGGCCAGCCGGTCGCGAATGCCCTGATCGGCCAGCAGTCGGTCGATCGCTTCGGTCAGCTGCCGGTCCTCGAAGTCGTAGGTCGGCAGTCGGACGCCGAACCCTGTCTCGTTGACCCGCTGCGCGTTGTCGACCTGGTCCCAGAACAGCGGCAGCACGATCATCGGCTTGCCGTTGTGGAATGCCTCGGTGACCGTGTTGTTGCCGCCATGGGTGATCACGAGATCGACCTGCGGCAGGATCGACGGCTGGGGCAGGAAACCCTCACCCGTCATGTTGTCCTGCAGCCGGATCTCGTCGGCCAGCGGGCCCTTCGAGACGATCACCCGATGCTCGGTCGTGCCCAGCACGTCGACGAGGCGCTGCATGAGCCCGACATCAGCAGCGCCGAGGCTCCCGAGCGAGAGGTAGATCAGCGCGCCGGGGCGTTCCCGGAGATTGGCCGGCAGCTCCCAGGCCGCATCGGTGGCCCGGACCGACGAGTCGAGCCGGTGCCAGGTCGGGGCGAGGTCACGAGTTCGGTCGTAGTCGACCTCGGCTGGGTAGACGTACAGGTTTAGCCAGTCGGACTCGTGGATGAAGTCGGGCCCGCCATCTATCCAGGTGAGGGCCGGTGCGCCGTGCTCGCGGACGAATGTGTCGAAGTCCTGCCACATCGAGCGGTGGGTCCGATCGATCTCGTCGATGAACTCCGGCCATCGGCTTCGGTCGCCGGCCGGGTAGCCGGACGAGAACGGCGGCACGTCCGGGTCCTTGAGCTCGGCGGGGTTGCAGCTGACGATCCGGACCCACGGGCGCCCGCTGGCCACGACGGCCGCGAATCCGACGACATTGTCCTCGACGACCACGTCCGGCCGCAGCGCCTCGACGATCTCCTCGAGCCGCGGGTTGACGTGCTTCGAGCCATCGATCAGGGCCTGCCAGGTGGGGACGATGAACTCACCGAGCTGCTCGAGCGTCGGCTTGCGAAAGATCGGTGACGTGTCGCGAATGAAGTCGATCCAGAACTGGCCGGGCACCTCCGGGACGTCCGGCTTCGGACCGAGGCGCATCAGGCTCTCCTCGAAGCCCTTGGCCTCGAGCGTGCCCGCGAACGACTCCTCGACGATGAACACGACCCGGTGTCCGCGCCGCCGCAGCACGTCGCCGATACCGACGCAGTTGTTCGTCGGTCCGTAGGCACCCTCGGGGAAGAAGACGATCGTCTTCGACTCTGGCATTGGTCCTCTCAGGCTCGGTTGCATGTCCATCACCCGAGATAGCGGATCCAGACGTACACGGTCGAGATCACGAGCGAGGCCCCGACCACGCCCACCCCGTAACGGAAGAACTGCATGAAGGTGATCGGGTGGCCATCACGCGCGGCCAGGTTGG
>JBBDZZ010000085.1:0-16568 GCA_040899885.1 Chloroflexota bacterium
CCGGCTGGAACGAGCTGAACCTGGCCGCGACGATCGGCGGCTTCATGATCGCGGCCAGCACCGTGCCGTTCCTGTGGAACGTGTTCGTCTCGCTCCGGAGCGGTGAGATCGCCGGCGACGATCCGTGGGAGGGCAACACGCTCGAGTGGGCGACGACCTCGCCGCCGCCGCCGTATAACTTCGACCGGCTGCCCGAGATCCGCTCGGAGCGTCCGCTGTTCGACCTGCGCCATGGCCGGACGCATGGCACAGTGCTTCCATATCCGACGGATCCATCCGCCACGGCGCCGCCGACGGTCGTGGTGGTTGAGCCCGCCCCCGAGCCGCCTCCGACACGCGCAAGGGCACGCCGCCCGAGGAAGCAGCCGTGACCGGCGACGCCCACGCCATCGCGCTCACCGAGCACAGTCCGGTCGCGGGCCTCGCCCACGACACGCGGGGCGGAATCAGCAACCCGGTCCTCGGGATGATCCTGTTCATCACCTCCGAGGTGATGTTCTTCGCTGGGCTGTTCGCCGCTTACTTCAACGTCCGCGCCACCGCCGTGAGCTGGCCGCCCGGCCCGCCCGCGGTCACCGAGGAGCTCGCGGAGCACTTCCACCACCTCAAGGCCGAACCGTGGCTTGCCCTGGGGCTGACGGTCATCCTGGTCCTCAGCTCGTTCACCTGCCAGTTCGCGATCTGGGCGATCCGGGAGAACAACCGGACCGGCTTCCTCCGGAACATCGCGGTCACGGTGGTCCTCGGCATCATCTTCCTTCTCGGCCAGGGCTACGACTACACGACCCTCGGATTCGGGCTCGCCGACGGGGTGTTCGGGACGACGTTCTACACGCTCACGGGCTTCCACGGCGCCCATGTCTTCGGCGGGGTGATCATGCTGAGCGTGGTGCTCTATCGGGGAATGGCCGGCCAGTTCAGCGCCCGCCACCATGATGCCGTCGAGGCGACGTCGATCTACTGGCACTTCGTCGACGTGGTCTGGATCGCGCTCTTCTCGACGCTCTACATCCTGTAGCCGGGAGGCAGGCGATGCACCCGCTGCGGCATCCGCGGAACGCGATCTTCGTCGGGATCCTGTTCGTCGTCATCGGCCTCATCTACTGGGTCGTCCCGTACCTGGGCCACTGGCACATCGACTACGCCGGGGTGACGATGCTCGCCGCGCTCGGGATCGCGATGGGCCTCATGGCGTACGTCCTGATCGCCGGCTCGCCGAACGAGTGAACGAGCTCTGGAATTCGATCCTCGACTTCATCTCCCAGTTCGTGATCCCCGACTGGGGCGCGCTGATCGCGCTCCTCCCGCTGGGGCTGTTCGTGATCGTCGTGCTCTGGCTGCTGCTGACGATCCGCAAGTTCGCGACCGCCGGCCCCACCCGGCGCGGAAAGCAACGGGTCAGTCCCCGCCCGCCGCCGGGCGTTCACCTGCCCGGCCCCTCGTTCTCCCCGATCCTCGCGTCGATCGGCACGTTTCTCCTGCTGTTCGGGCTCGTGGTCGGGGGTCCGTGGATCTGGGTGGGCGTCGTGGCGCTCGCGCTCTCGCTGCTCTACTGGGGGCGCGAGGCACTCGCCGACTACGATCGGATCGCCCACGCCGAGCGGCCGCTTGCAATAACCCATGGGAGCCCGCCGCCGGGCGTCCACCTGCCGGGGCCCTCGTTCCGGCCCGTCCTTGCGTCCCTGGCGCTGATGGTCTTCTTCTTCGGCCTCGTGTTCGGCGGCTGGCTGCTACCGGTCGGGATCCTGTTCGTCATTGCGACCCTCGTTGGGTGGCTGTTCGACGCGCGCCAGGAGTACGTCAAGCGGATCGAGGCCGCCCAGACGGGCCACCTCGAGAGCCTGTCGGCGCCCGGCTGGCCGAAACGCGTCCTGACCGTGTTCGCGATCCTCGTGGCGTTCGCCGTCGTCGTCGATCTCGGCATCCTGCCGCCCCGCGGGCCCGCAGCCGTTGGTGGCGAGGGACCCGGCGCGTCCGGTCCGCCCTCCGGCTCGCCACCTCCGCCCCTGGAGGGCGACGTCGTGCTCGTCGCGCAGGACCTGAAGTTCGATAAGGCAGCGGTGACGGCCCCGGCCGGCGCGCCATTCACGATCGCATTCGACAACCGGGACACCGGGATCTCTCACGACGTCGCAATCCGGGATGATTCGGGGATCGTCTACAACGGCAAGGACGTCACGGGTCCGGGCCAGGTCGTCGACGACGTTCCGGCGCTTGACGCCGGCGCCTATACGTTCTTCTGCACGTTCCACGCCAACATGACGGGCACGCTCACAGCGGGCGGGTGACCGAGGCCATCACGTCCCGCCGACCGATCCTCCTCGCCCTCACCGTCGCCGTCGCCGCGGCGGCACTGGTCGTCGCGATTGTCCGGCTGACCGATCCCGCTGGCAGCGGGGCGGGGATCGCCCGTAATCGGCCCGCCCCGGACATCGCGGGAGTTACCCTCGACGGAGCCGCCTTCCGGCTGTCCGACCTGCGAGGTCGCCCGGTGATCGTCAACTTCTGGGGGCCCAACTGCCCGCCGTGCCGCGACGAGTTCCCGCTGTTCAAGGCGAAGCTCGCAGAGCACGCCGGGGACGGCCTGGCGATCGTCGGCGTGCTGATGTGGGACCCACCGGAGCCGGCCCGGGACTTCGTCGCCGAGTTTGGGGCTGGCTGGCCGACGATCATCGACCCGGATGAGAAGATTCTGTCCGCCTACCGGGTCGCCGCCCGCCCGCAGACATACTTCATCGACGCGGACGGGATTCTCCGGGCGATCCAGATCGGCGAGGTGAGCGACGCCGTGTTCGAGCGCCAGTACGCGACGATCAAGCCGTGACGGCGGCGCCGCGAACGGCCGAGCCCAGGTCGGTGTCCGGCGCGGCCGTGCGGGTCGATGGGCTCGTCAAGCGCTACGGAGAGCAGACGGTCCTCGCGGGGGTGTCGTTCGAGGTCGCGGCCGGCGAAGTGTTCGCCCTGCTCGGGCCGAACGGCGCGGGCAAGACGACGACCGTCGAGATCCTCGAGGGCTACCGGCGGGCCGACGGCGGATCGGTGTCGGTCCTCGGGACGGATCCGGCGCGCGGCGGCCGGGCGCTTCGGGCCCGGGTTGGGCTGATGCTCCAGGGCGGCGGACTCGATCCTCGGGCGCGACCGCGCGAGCTGCTCCGGCTGTTCGCCCGGCTCCACGCCGACCCCCGCGACCCGGACGAGCTGCTCAACGTGGTCGGCCTCCGGACGGGGGCGCGGACGCCCGTCCGACGCCTGTCAGGCGGTGAGCGGCAGCGGCTCGGCCTGGCCCTCGCGCTCGTGGGACGGCCGGAGCTCGCGATCCTCGACGAGCCGACCGCGGGCATGGACCCGGCAGCTCGGGCGGTCACACGCGAATTGGTGCGCGGGCTCCGGGAGGACGGTGTATCGGTCCTGCTGACGACGCACGACCTCGTCGACGTCGAGCGACTCGCCGACCGGGTCGCGATCCTCCACCGCGGTCACATCGTGGCGCTCGGGACACCGGCGGAGGTCGCCGCGAGCGGACGGGCGCTGCTCCGTGTCCGGTTCGGCAGGCCGATCGACTCTTCGATGCTCCAGGGCGCGCTAGCCGCCCGTTGGCCGAGGCTGTCCGTCACCGCGGATACCGGCAGCGGAGAGGCGGTCGTGATAACCGGCGTGGTACCGGATCCTGCACTCGTCGCCGCGGTGGCTGCCTGGGCGGGCGAGCACGGCCTGTTGATCGCGGAGCTCCGGGCGGGTGCCGGGCTCGAGGATCGCTACCTCGAGCTGACCGGCGACCGTGACGTCGCGCGGAGCCACGAGTGAGCAAGCCCGCTCCCGCCTTGCAGGCGACGCTCGCGGTCGCGGCCATGGAACTGCGGTTCCTCGCCCGGCGCGGCGAGAACCTGCTCGTCACGATCGTCATTCCGGCCGCCGTGCTCCAGTTCTTCGCATCGGTCAACGTCCTGCGCACGCCGGGCCGGGCGGTCGACTTCCTCCTGCCCGGATCGATCGCCCTCGCGGTCATCGCGACGAGCCTCGTCAACCTCGGCATCGCGACCGCCTACGAGCGCCGGTACGGGGTCCTCAAGCGACTCGGCGGCTCACCGCTGCCACGGTGGGGCCTGCTCGGGGCGAAGGTCATGGCCATCGTCGTCGTCGAGCTGATCCAGATCGCGCTGCTCCTGGCGATCGCCTGGTTCGTCCTGGGCTGGCGGTCCGACCCCGCCCTCTCGCCGGCACTCGTGGTACTCGCCCTGCTGCTCGGCACCATCGCCTTCGCCGGACTCGGGCTCGCGATGGCCGGTCGCCTGCGCACTGAGGCCGTGCTCGCACTCGCTAACGGCCTGTTCCTCGTCTTCCTCCTGCTCGGCGGAATCGTCATCCCAATCACCGAGCTGCCACTCGAGCTCGCCGCGCTCGCATCGTTCGTTCCGGCCGCGCCCCTGACCGACCTGTTGCGGATTGCCTTCGGGGCAGCCGGCGATCCCGGCCCTCCGTTGGCTCTCCTCGCCGCCTGGGCCGCCCTCGCAACTGCGCTGGCCGCGTTCACGTTCCGCTGGGACTAGGAAAAGGAAGAACCCCGGGTGGTCGGGACCCGGGGTTCGAGATGAATGCGATTGGTTGCGGGGGAAGGATTCGAACCTCCGACCTTCGGGTTATGAGCCCGACGAGCTGCCGCTGCTCCACCCCGCGACCGCACATTCTAGGCAATTTGCCGTGTTCGGTCAAACAGGCGGGGACCTCGCACGTGCTCGACTGAGGACCTTGCGGGGCGGTTAGGATGACTCCAGTGCATCGCGCCGTCATCCTGCTCGGCCTGCTGCTGGCAGCGTTCGGTGCCCTGCTCGGGGCACTGGGCAGCTCGCCCGTCGCTGCCGCATCGATCGTCATCGCGGGGGCGCTCGTCGTCATCGCGGGCCTGTGGCTGCGCCGCCGAAGCCGGGCCGCCGAACCACTACCGATTGATGACGTCGAGACCGCCGGCCCGTCGATCGACGCCGGCAACCAGCCGTCGGTCGACGCCAGCATCCAGCCGTCGGTCGACGCCGACAACCAGCCGTCCGAGTCACTCCGACTATGGCCGGCCGACGCGAACGCTGCGATCGCGACCGCTCCGGCGCCCGGCCCAACACCCGCAATCCCCGCCCAGGAGGGCGAGCCTCGCGAGCAGCCCACAACTCGCGAGGCGGAGCTCGCACGTGAGGCCGAGCTCAACGCAATCGCCGATGAGCTGCGCGCGCTCAGGAGCCGCGATCTCTCGTCGATCCACATTCCCGAGTGGAAGGCCCGGATCGAGACGTGGGTCGACGTGGACCTGAAGGCGCGGGCCGATCGAGGTGAGGAGGTCCCCCCGCAGGCCGCCGAGTGGATGCGCGACTTCGGCGAGATCCCGGTGAAGGACTGGCGACGGCATCTCCTCCGCCACCTCCGCCGGCTCGGCTACCGGAACTACCGCGAAGGCGAGTGGTAGGCCTCAGCCCGTGCCGACCGCGCCCACGCGTCCCGCCGGCACGAGCTTCCTGATCGTCCGGCCGCCGATCGCCAGTCCGACGACGAGACACAGGTACATCACTGCCGCCCCAACCCAGAATGGGTAGTCGAGACTGACCCTGGCGATGTAACCGGTCGCGATCGAGGCGACGATCGTCCCCAGCGTCCCGGACGCGCCGAAGATTCCCTGGGCGGTGGATGAGCGGCCGCGTGGGCTGCCCGCGGCGACGACCGCGTAGAGCGCCGGGTTGAGGATCGCGATCCCGGTTGCCTCGACGAGCAGGATCGGGATGACCCACAGCGGGTTTGGCACGAACGGGTAGAGGACGCTGGCGGTCGCGGTCATCAGCGAGCCAATGACGATGAACCGGAAGCTGCCCTGGCGGTCGACCATCCGCCCGGCGAAGGGCGAGACGATCAGCACCGGGAGCGCGAACGTCGCGAACGTCAGGCCCACCAGGCCGACGGTCGCGCCGCGGTCGAGCAGGAACAGGCTCCAGATGACCTCGTAGGTGCCCCCTGCGAAGTAGCCGCCCAGGTTGAAGATGATCGCCGCGGCCAGCCAGCGATTCCGGAGGCTGAGTGGCTGTCGTGGTGGCGGCCGACCAGTCTCGGGCGCTCCCGGCGCAACAGGCTCATCTGCCTCCGCCTGTTCCGCGAGGAGATCGTCGGCCGCCCGCCGGTAGACGGACGGTGAATCGGCCCGGAAGTCCTTCGTGTCGTACGCCGGCGAGATGTGACGGTGCCGGCCGGTCTGGGCCGATTCGCGGACCCGCATCGCGACCGCGAGTGCAGCGATGAGCGTCGCACCCGCGCCGAACAGGAACACGAACGCGACCCCGCCGAACAGGTCGGCGCCGAGACCCCCGATCGCCGGTCCGAGCAGCAGGCCCCCCATCTGCGCGGACCCATACAACCCGAACGCCTCGCCCCGCCGATCGGGCGGCGTCGAATCGGTGATGTAGCCCCGCGCCGCCGGGTCGTAGAGGGCCGTCGCCAGGCCCGCGACGGCGCGTAGGACGAGGAACTCGATGGGGCCGGTGAACACGAGCGGCAGTCCCAGCGCGATCCCGCCGACGACCAGCCCGATGACCATCAACGGAACACGCTCGGTCCGGTCTGCCAGCCAGCCGAAGGCGGGCTCGGTCAGGAGGCGCGCCGCCGGCCAGGCGGCGATGACGAAGCCGAGCATCTCGAGGCTGACGCCGTGCTGGCTGAAATACGGCGGCATGATCGGGAGGAGCGCGCCGAACCCCAGCCAGAGAACGAATTCCGCGGCCAGCAATGGCAGGATCGGACCCCACCGGCCAAACCAGGCGGCGGGTCGCGAGAGGCGCGGCGAACGTCCGGACGGGGTGGTCATGGGTGCGCCGGCATCGTAATCCGGGCCCCGACGCGCGGGGTCGGGCGGTCCGGGCGATGGAACCGGAGCGGCCGGCGATGGCGGCGACCTATCCTTCGTCTGTGCCGTTCCTGCCGCCGGCCCTCGTGGCCGCAATCCTCGTCGTCGCGCTGCTCGCTCTCATCCCGACGCGCCGGCTCTTCCAGCGCGGGGCTTCTGCCGGCCTCGTGGCGGGCTACTTCCTCGCGCTCTGGCTCCTCGGCCTCGCCATCGTCGCCACCGGGGCGCGGGCGCGCATCTTGCTGCCGGTCATCCTCGTGCTCGCCGTCCTGCCGTACTTCCATTTGCGCGACGGGATCGATCGACTCCTCGGACGGCCGCCCCGCCCGGTTTCGCCGCCGGTGAAGAACGTCACGCCGCCCGAGGACGAGGTTGGCGAGACCGGGGGCACGACGCAATGACGGCCCGGGATGCCGCGCCGCCGCCCGGGAGGATCGCACTCCACGGCGGCGGGGAGTTCGAGCCGGGCGACGAGCCGTTCCTCGACGCGCTCGTGGCGGCGGCTCTGCCGTCGTCCGCGGCGCAGGCGCACCGAGCCGACCCGGAGTCGGACGGTGTCCTCATGATCGTCGTCGTCCCCGCAGCGGCCGCCCGGGAGCGTCCCAGCGCCTCCGCCAAGCAGGGGATCGTGGCGCTCAAGCGAGCGGCGACGCGGGCCGGCGTCCTGGCCCGCGTCGAGGCCGCCCTCGTCGTCGATCGCGACTTAGCCGAGGACCCGGCGCTCGCCGCACTGATCGGTGCGGCCGACCTCATCCACTTCCCGGGCGGCCATCCGGATCTCATCCCGCCGATGCTCGAGGGCACGCAGGCCTGGCGGTCGATCCTCGCGGCGCTGGCGCGGGGTGCGGTCCTGGCCGGCGCGAGTGCCGGAGCGATGGCCCTGGCCGAGCAGACGTGGACGCCGGCGGGCTTTCGTCCGGGACTCAGGCTCGTGCCCGATCTGATCGTCGTGCCCCACTTCGCGATCTTCGAGTCGAACCTCGAAGCGTGGGCGACGGCGATCGGCGAGCTCGATGCCGCGCAGCTCGGGCGCCTCGGTCTCGACGAGCGGACGGGTGTCATCTCGACCGATGTCGCGGCCGGTCCGTGGCATGTCTTCGGGGAAGGGCGCGCGCACTGGTTCCCGTTCCGTGGCGAGAGGGTCGTCGCCCGTCATGGCGAAACGATGGAGCTCGCGGGCGCAAAGCCACCTGCCTGATGCGAACCACCGGCGCGTGGCGCCTCGACCCGACCGTCACGTTCCTCAACCATGGCTCGTTCGGCGCCTGCCCGGAGCCGGTGATCGCGGCCCAGGCCGCATGGCGCGACCGGATCGAGGCAGATCCCGTCCGGTTCTTCAACCGCGAGCTGGAGGGACATCTCGACGCGGCCCGGACGACGCTCGGCGGATTCTTCGGCGGCGATCCCGAGGGCATCGCGTTCGTCCCGAACGCGACCAGCGCCGTGTCGGCGGTCCTCGGCTCGATCCGGTTCGAGCCCGGCGACGAATTGCTGACAACGGATCACGAGTACAACGCGACGATCAACGCGCTCGCCGCGGCGGCTCGACGCGACGGAGCCCGGGTCGTCGTCGCCCGGGTGCCGTTCCCCGTCGCCGACGCGGACGAGATCGTTGAGGCCATCCTCGCGGCCGTCACCGCGAGCACTGCGCTGGCGCTGATCAGCCACGTCACGAGCCCGACGGCGCTGGTCTTCCCGATCGCCCAGATCGTCCGCGAGCTGGAGCAGCGCGGCGTCGACACGCTCGTCGACGCGGCCCATGCGCCGGGGATGGTGCCGGTCGAGATCGACAGCCTCGGCGCGGCGTACTGGACGGGTAACGGTCACAAGTGGCTGTGCGGGCCGAAGGGCTCCGCGATCCTGTGGGTCCGCGCGGACCGCCGGAATTCGATCCATCCGCTCGTCGTGTCGCACGGCGCGAACGACCCGCGCGCGGATGCCGGTGGACGGTCGCGATTCCGGCTCGAGTTCGATTGGCCCGGCACCGTGGACCCAACGCCGTATCTCGCCGCCGCCGATGCCGTGAGCCTCGTCGCCGACCTCGCCCCTGACAAAGGCGGGTGGCCGGCGATCCGCGCCGCGAACCACGAGCTTGCCGTCGCGGGTCGGCGGCGCCTGGGGGATGCGCTGGGGCTCGAGCAGTCGGTCCCGGAGGCCCTGCTCGGATCGATGGCGACGCTGAAGCTGGCGCTGCCGTCATCGGACGAATCGGCTCTCGCGCTCACGCAGGCGCTGGCCGAGCAGGATCGGATCGAGGTGCCGGTCGGAGCGTGGCCGGTTCTCGCGGCGCGGCCGTCAGGAGGACCGCAGGCGGTGCTCCTCCGGATCTCCGCCCAGCTCTACAACGAGCCGTCCGACTACGACGCCCTCGCCGATGCGCTCGTCGCCCGCGTCCGAACGGTTCAGCCCGTCGACTGAAGGCCGGCTGCGACGCCGTTGACCGTGAGCTGGACCAGACGCAGGAGCCGCTCGCGCTCCGGGTCGTCCGGGGCGCGCGCCCGGAGATGGCCGAGGAGGCGCACCTGGATGCCGGAAAGCGAGTCGACATACGGATTGCGCAGCGAGATCGCCCGCTGGAGAACCGGGCTGCCATCGAGGAGGCGGTCCCGGCCCGTGACGCGGAGGAGCAGCCGGACGGTCCGGCCATGTTCCGCCTCGATGGCCCGCCAGCGCCGGTCGTCGCCCGCGCCGCGCGCCAGTGCCGCGTACCGGCGGGCCACGCCCATGTCCGCGCGGGCGAGGCTCAGCTCGGCGTTGTCGAGGACGCTCGCGAGAAACGGCCAGCCCCGGTAGAGGGCCGCGACCCGGTCGAGCCCGGCCTCGCCGTGCTGCTCCCGGTAGGCGTCGAGCGCCCTTCCGAGGCCGTACCAGCCCGGCAGGTCGATCCGCGCCTGGGACCATGCGAACACCCAGGGGATCGCCCGGAGGTCGTCGATGCGGGGCGCCTCCTCGTCCCCGCCGCGGCGGGCGCGGGCGGCCGGCCGCGAGCCGAACCGGAGCCCGGAGATCTCGGCGATCGGCGTGACCGAGCGGAAGAACGCGGCGAAGCCCTGGTCGTCGTACACGAGCGCCCGGTACGCATCGCGGGCCGACGTCGCGAGCTCGTCGAGCACCTGAGTCCCCTCCTCGACGGCAGCCGCGGCCGCCGCATCGTGCTCGGCGGTCGAGGCGAGAAGGACCGCTCCGGTCAGGAGCTCCAGCTCGCGACGGGCGATCTCCGGGTTCGCGTAGCGGGCTGCAACAACCTCGCCCTGCTCGGTCAGCTTGAGCCGCCCGTCGACCGAACCCGGGGCCTGGCCACGGATCGCGCGGTGGCTGGGGCCGCCGCCGCGGCCGATCGCGCCGCCGCGCCCGTGGAACAGCGTCAGCTCGACACCCCGCTGCCGCGCCGCCGCCACGAGTGCCGCCTGGGCCCGGTGAAGGAGCCAGTTCGCGGCGACGAACCCGGATTCCTTGTTCGAGTCGGAGTAGCCCAGCATCACCTCCTGGCGATTGCCGCGGGTCTCGAGGTGGCGCCGGTACTCGTCGTCGGCAAGCAGCGCACCGAGGATCGGGCCGGCGGACTCGAGCGCATACGCGGACTCGAACAGCGGCACGACGTCGAGGACCGGCGGGTCCGTGCCCCCGCGCTCGGCGGCGACGCGGGCCAGGTGCAGGACGTCGGTCACGTCCGAAGCCGCGGCCGTGAAGCTCACGACGAACCTGTGAACGGCCGCGACGCCGAACCGGGCCTGGAGCGCGTGGATGGCATCGAACGTCGCGAGCACCTCGCCGAGCGGAACGCCCGGCGCGACCTCCTGGTCGTCAGCCGCCCGGGCACGCAGCGCATCGACGGCCGCTCGGTGGACGGTCGCATGCTGGCGGATCTCGAGCGATGCAAGGTGGAAGCCGAACGTCTCGAGCTGCCAGCGGAAGTCCTGGACCTCGCCCCACGCGACCCGACCGAGGCCGTCGGCGGCGAGCGCCTCCTGGACCTCCTCGATCTCGGAGACCAGTTCATCCGGTGACTCGTAGCGACCCGCGACCGGAGCCACCACGCCGGTGAGGTGGGCGCGCGTCCGGCGCAGCCGCTCGGCGATGAACCCGAACCGCCGCCGGTACGGCTCGTCGGGAAACCGCCGCCGGAGCTGGCGGTCCATCTCCGGCAGCTCCTCCGCGTCGCGCCCGAGTCGTGACGCCATGGCCCGCGGTATGCCTCCGACAGGCATATATGCCGCGATTGTTTGCATCAGGCGCGTCGCGACGGCCTCGTGGCCGCGGAGGACGTGGTCGGCGTGGATCCGGAGCGTCCGCTGGGTGAGGTCCGCGGTGACACTCGGGTTGCCGTCGCGGTCACCGCCGATCCACGACCCCCAACGCAGGAATGCCGGGACCCGGGCGCGACGTGTGCCGGATCGCCCGGTGTCGCCGGCCGGATCGTTCCGCCCGGCGGCGCGGCCCGGCGGCGCGTCGAGCGCCCCGTCGAGCGCCCGGTAGACGCGCGGGACGAGACTGAACAGCGTCTCGTCGAAGAAGACCAGCGCGGTCCGGACCTCGTCGAGCGGCGTCGGCGCGTCGGCGCGCAGCTCGGCGGTCCGCCAGAGCACGCTCACCCCCTCGCGCAGGCGGCGTCGGATGTCGCCGTCCTCCTCGGGCGTCAGGCGAGGATCGTCGAGCCGCTCGAGCAACTCCGCGCATCGGCGAAGCGCGAGGAGCAGCGTTCGTCGCCGGGCCTCGGTCGGGTGGGCGGTGAGCACCGGCACGATCGACAGCCGGCCGACGAGTGCCTCGAGATCCCGGGCGCGCCCCTGGCGCCGAAGCGTTGCGACGGCGCCGGCGATCGAGTCGTCGACCGCCGCTCCCCGGGCTGCCCGCCGCCGCCTGGCGATCGTCCGGACGCGGTGCCGCTCCTCGGCGAGGTTGACGAGCTGGAAGTACAGGGCGAACGCGCGGACGACCGCCTCGACCCGTTCGACATCGAGCGCCGTGAAGGCCGCGTCGAGCCCGTCGGCGGCGGAGGGATCCTCGCCCTGGCGGGCGGCGATCGCGGCGCGCCGGATCCGCTCGACCTCCTCGAACAGGTCGAGCCCGGCCTGCTCGACGATCACCTGGCCGAGGAGCGACCCGAGCAGTTTGACCTCGCGCGCGAGCGGGTCGCGCGCGCCCGAGCTGCCGATCCCGGCCGGCTCGGCGCGGACGGCCGCGTTGGGGGCCGGGCTGCGGCGGTCAGTCGTCACCTTGCCGCGACCCCGCCGCAACCGTTCGGGTGCCCATCGTTCCGTAGGCTTGTATCGTGAATCCCGTGACCACCACCGATGCGGTCCAGCCGGCCGGCGCGGATCAGCTCGAGCAGCTCCGATTCCTCCACCGTGTCGCTCGCCTCGCGACGACCGCGCGCACGTGGGACGAGCTGCTCGAGACGGTCGTCGATGGCACCCGGGACGCGCTCCACGCGGACGTCTCCTCGCTCTACCTCCTCGATCGGGATGGAGCGTACCTGACGCTCGCGGCGACGAACGGCCTCGACAGGTACCAGATCGGCCGGGCGCGGGTGCCGTACGGCGAAGGCGTCACGGGGCGGGTTGCCGCCACGCGGGAGCCGCTCGTCATCCCGGACGTCCCGAGCGACCCGCGCTTCCTGTGGGTCCGCGGCATCGACCAGAAGCGGTTCGTCGCGTCGATGCTGTCCGTGCCGCTGAGCTGGCACGACCAGACGGTCGGAGTCCTCAACGTCCAGACCGAGCGGCACCGCGCGTTCAGCGACGTCGACGTCGCCCAGCTCCGGGCGATCGCCGACCTGCTCGCCGGGATCGTCGAGAAGGGACGCCAGCAGCGCGAGGCGGAGGCGCTTGCGACGGAGCTCCAGGCGATCGACCAGGCCCGGAGCGAGCTGATCGCGCTCGTGACGCACGAGCTGCGAACGCCCCTCGCGATCGTCCGGGCGTACGCGGACCTGCTGGCCGACGACCCGCCGCTCGAGGGTCGCGAGTCGCGCAACCCGGAGCGACGCGCCCAGCGCGCGGACTGGCATCGCGGCACACTCGAGCAGATCGAGCGACTCGACCGGCTCGTGGACTCGATCCTCGCCTCGGTCCGGATCGTCCCGGACCAGCCGCCGACCCTCGAGCCGACGGACATTGGAACCCTTGTCGCCGGCGTCGTCGCCGGACTCGCCCCTCTCCTCGACCGGCACCGCCTCGAAATCCTGCCGTCGGTCCGCCTCCAGGTCATCGCCGATCCGCCCCGCCTTCGCCAGATCGTCGAGCACCTCGTCGAGAACGCGGTGAAGTACGCTCCGCCCGACACGTCGATCACCATCGACTGGCGGCTCGTGGAGGGAGTGGTGCGACTGGCTGTTGCCGACGAGGGCCCCGGCATCCCCGAGGAGTGGCGGCACCGGATCTTCGAGCCGTATGCCCGTCGGGACACTCATACGGCGCGCGGCTCGGGCATCGGGCTGTACGCGGCGAAGCGGCTCGGCGAGTCGATGGGCGCGCGGCTGTGGTGCGAGCCGGCGGAGCCGGCCGGGACGCGCTTCGTCGTCGCGCTGCCCGCGGTCGTGGCGGTCTAGGGTGGCGCTTCGATGACGCAGCGGCCCCTTCGCATTCTCGTGGTCGACGACGACCCGGCGATGGTCGGCGCCATCACCGCGCTCGTCGGCACCGAGGGCCACCAGGTGATCACGGCCTACGACGGGCTGACCGCCGTGAAGCGATTCCGCGAGGAGTCGCCCGACCTCGTGCTGCTCGACCTCGCGATGCCGGGACCGGATGGGTTCACCGTCGCGGGCCAGATCCGCGCTGCCGGCGCGGCCCCGATTCTCGTCGTCTCCGGGGAGAGCGCGGAGGCGGCCAAAGTCAAGGCACTCGGCATCGGCGCGGACGACTACCTCGTCAAGCCGTTCGGCAAGGCGGAGCTGCTGGCCCGGATCGCGGCGATCATGCGGCGCGCCGATCGCGCGGTCGGTGGTCCGGCGTCCGGCCCGGTTGTCGCGGGGCAGCTCGCGCTCGATCCGGGGCGTCACGACGCCCGCGTCGGCGATCAGTCGCTGCAGCTCACGCCTACCGAGTTCCGGCTGCTGGAGTCTCTCGTCCGTGCCGGCGGCGACCTCGTCCCGCATCTCCAGCTCGCCCGCGCCGGCTGGCCGGCCGAGGCCGATCCGGACCTGCTGTGGCTCAAGCCGCACCTTGCCCGCCTCCGCTCGAAGGTCGAGGCCGCCGGTGGGCCGGCGATCCTCGCGGTCCGCGGCGTCGGCTATCGGATCGAAGTCGAAGGGGCCTGATCCTCGGCGCGTCAGTTCGCCGCGACGAAAGGTCGAGCGGGCTCGGTGACGGCCGGCTGGGTGACACGGCGCTCCGCCGGTTCGGCGGCCACGACCGGCAGTGCGAGCGGCTCGACCAGCCACACGGCATCCTCGAGACCACCCTCGGCGAGCAGCAGCGCAGCCAGCTCTGAGCCGGCGTCGCGATGGTCCTCCACCAGCTCCCGGAACTCCTGCGCCAGCACGTCGCCGTTTTCGCGCTCAGCAATCACCTCGGCGAGGCGGATGGCTCGGACGCTCGGCCCGTGGAGCGCGGCCGCGTGGCGACCGGAGGGGTCGTACAGGTAGGCGCGGCCGCCGGTCATGCCGGCGCCGAAGTTGGCGCCCACCGGGCCGAGCACCACGACGACCCCTCCGGTCATGTATTCGCAGCCGTGGGGGCCGATCCCCTCGACCACGGCCTGCGCGCCGCTGTTTCGGACGGCGAAGCGCATCCCGGCCCGACCGACGAGATGGACTCGGCCCGCCGTCGCGCCGTACAGGCACGTGTTGCCCGCGACCGATGCGCCGGCAGGGGGCGCCGCCAGCTCTGGCTCGGGACGAAGGATGAGTGTCCCGCCGGACAGTCCCTTGCCGACGTAGTCGTTCGCCTGGCCGATGAGCCGCAGCTCGATCCCCGCGGTCGCGAACGCGCCGAATGACTGGCCGGCCGCGCCCCGCAGTTCGAGACGTGCTGGCCCGCGGAGCTCGCCCCGCTCGATCGCACCCGACAACGCGGCACCGAACGACCGGTCGGCCGTCGTCAACCGCAGGCCCGACGCCTCGAAGCCCCACTGGCCGTGGAGCGCGCGGACGAGCCGCGCCTCGAGCGCAGATGCAGGAACGTGCCCGGCCTCGCGACCCGCATCGGCCGGTGCGGCGCGCCGTGCCGGAGACGCGGTCCACGCGCTGCCGGCGAGGAGCGGTCGGAGATCATGCGTCGAACCGCCCGCAGCGATAGCAAGTCGCGCCTTTGCCTCACCGACGACCTCGCCGACCGACGAAGCGCCGATCGCCGCGAGCTCTCGCCGCAGGTCCTCGCCAAGCGCGAGCGCGAACCGCTCGACCTGGGCCGGTGACCCGCTGAACTTCGCGCGGAGATCGTCGCGCTGCGTCGCGATCCCCGTCGGACACGTGTCGAGGTGACACTGGCGGGCCATGTCGCAACCGATCGCCACGAGCATCGCGGTCCCGAACGCGAACTCCTCCGCACCGAGGAGCGCGGCCACCAGCAGATCGCGGCCCGTCTGGAGGCCGCCGTCCGTCCGCAGGGCCACGCGATCGCGCAGGCCGTTCCGAAGCAGCACCTGGTGGACCTCGGTGAGGCCCAGCTCCCACGGCGCGCCGGCGTGCTTGATCGAGCTCAGTGGCGAGGCACCCGTGCCGCCCGCATGCCCGGACAAGTGAACATACGACGCGCCGGCCTTCACGACCCCGGCCGCGATCGTCCCGACGCCCCGCGACGCGACGAGCTTCACCCCGATCCGGGCGGCCGGATTGATCGCGCGCAGGTCGGCGATGAGCTGGGCGAGGTCCTCGATCGAGTAGATGTCGTGGGGCGGCGGCGGGCTGATGAGCGACTGGCCCGGCTGCGCGCGCCGGAGCGCAGCGATGAACGCCGTGGCCTTGCGGCCCGGCAGCTGGCCGCCTTCACCGGGCTTCGAGCCCTGGGCGATCTTGATCTCGAGCTGGTCGGCCCGAGCGAGGTACTGGGCCGTGACCCCGAACCGGGCGGAGGCGACCTGCTTGATCCGCGCGTCGTGCCGCTCGCCGTCGGGGCCCGGGCGATACCACGCCGGGTCCTCCCCGCCCTCCCCGGTGTTCGCGGCGCCCCCGGCCCGCTGGATGCCGATCGTGAGCGCCTGGTGGGCCTCCGGGCTCAGCGCCCCGACGCTCATCGCCGACACGACGAACCGCCGGACGAGAGAACGCGCGTCCTCCACGTCGCCGAGCGGCACGGGCGTGGCACGGCGCAGCCGGAGGTCGTCGCGAACGAGCGCGGCATCACGGCCCAGGGCCGCTCGGTAGGCGGCAAGCGACTCGTCGATGGCCGACGGGTCGGCCGTCGGAGCCGCGAGGTCCTGGACCGCCGAGACGATCTTCGGGGCGTAGAGGTGACCCTCCCCGTCGCCGCGGAACCGCGCGTATCCCGGATCGGGCAGGCGCGCCTCCCGACCCGCGGCCGGCTCGGGGATCGCGAGCGCCAGGTCACGACGGCGGAGCTGACGGCGGGCGAGGTCGGCGAAGGTGATCGTGCCGGGCCATGCGGCCGCCGTCGGGAAGCACCGCGCGACGACGGACGGGTCGAGTTCGAGCACCTCGAACAGGGCGCCGCCGACATACGAGGCGGCCGCACTGATACCCATCCGGGCGAGCGTCTTGCGCAGTCCGGCCTCGAACGCGGCCAGCAGGTTC
>JBBDZZ010000086.1:0-3462 GCA_040899885.1 Chloroflexota bacterium
GCGGGGAGGACGCCCAGAACACGTTCGCGATCGCCGTCGCGGGGCGCGGGTTCGATGCCCGGATCTCGACCGAGCTGAACGTCCCCCTGCCCGAATCGGCGTGCGTCTACTGCGGCAACTGCATCGGCGTCTGCCCGACCGGCGCGCTGATGTTCAAGTCGGAGCACGACATGCGTGCCGCCGGCACGTGGGACGAGTCGGCCCAGACCGTGACCGAGACGATCTGCCCGTACTGCGGCGTCGGCTGCCAGCTGAACCTCCACGTCCAGGACAACGAGATCGTGAAGGTCGACTCGCCGCTCGACTCGTCGGTCACCGACGGCCACCTCTGCATCAAGGGCCGGTTCGGCTTCCAGTTCGTCCAGAACCGCCCCCGCGACTGAAGCTCGCCGCGATCTCCACCCGCTCAGCGGGTCAACCATCGGAGGAAGGCGCGAATCCGGCGCCCGGGGTCGCTTGCGGGCCCGCTCCGGCCCCATTTGACCCGGTGAGCGGCTGAGGCGTTGCTCGCGGCATCAGGTGACCCGCGGGGCGGGTCGGCGCGCCGGACCGCCTCAGCCCATCAGGTCGCGCAGGTCGATCCGGCCGTCGTTCGCGTAGAGGTTGAACCCGTCGCCGCGGAGGAAGCCGACGAGCGTGACGCCGAGGCGGGTCGCGGCCTCGACGGCCAGGTCGGATGGCGCGGAGACCGCACAGAGGATCGGGATGCCGGCGACGGCTGCCTTCTGGACGATCTCGAAGCTCACCCGCCCGCTGACCATGAGGATCCTGTCGTTGAGCGGGCCGCGGCCAGCGAGGATCTGCGAGCCGATCACCTTGTCGAGCGCGTTGTGCCGGCCAACGTCCTCGCGAATCGCGACAAGCGTCCCGTCCGGTGCGAACAGTCCGGCCGCGTGGAGGCCACCGGTCGTCTCGAACACGGCCTGTGCCGCGCGCAGCGTGTCGGGCAGCCCAAGCAAGACCGTCCGCGCGAGGACCGGCCCGGGCGGGATCTCCGCAGCGCGCACCGCGATCTCGTCGAGCGAGGCCTTGCCGCAGATCCCGCACGACGCCGTCGCGACGAAGTGCCGCTCCGCGACCACGGAAGCGTCGAACGGCTTGGTCAGGCGGACGATGACGGTGTCGTCGGGCCGGTTCAGCGCACCGGGATCGCCGAACTCGACGTTCTTCACGTCGGCCGCGCCGCCGATCAGGCCCTCCGTGCGAAGAAACCCGACGGCGAGCTCCGCCTCGTGGCCGGGCGTGCGCATCGTGACCGCGACCGCGACCGGTTCCTGGCCCGGGCCCGCGGCGCGGATCTCCATCGGCTCCTCGCCGACGACCGTGTCGCCGCGGACCTCGATCTCGCTGCCGCGGACGGCCACAACCCGCGTCGACGACACGTGCCGGACGGGCAGGTCCAACTCTGACTCGGTCACGGGCGCTCCTCACTGATCGCCCCAAACGATGCATCATCCGCGGATGAACCGGGAGCCGATCCTCAACCCCGAAGAGCGCGCGTTCCTCGCCGCGGCCCGCCGAGCGACCCTCGCGACGCTCGATCCCGACGGCAAGCCGCGCCTCGTCCCGATCTGCTTCGTCGTCGGAGACGCGGACGACAAGCTGGGCCGGCCGCTCCTCTACACGCCGATCGACGAGAAGACCAAGGCCTCCCCGGATCCGAAGCAGCTCAGTCGGGTCAAGGACCTGCTCGTGCTGCCCGAGGCGGTCGTCCTCGCCGATCGCTGGGACGAGGACTGGTCGCGGCTCGGCTGGGTCCGCGCCTACGGCCGCGGCGAGATCCTCGAACCTCAGCCCCACGAGCGCGAGGAGCATGCCAGGGCCGTCGCGGCGCTGCGGGCAAAGTACGAGCAATACCGCGACCACAACCTCGAGACGCGCCCGATCATCCGGGTGACGATCGGCCGATCCCGCTCGTGGGGCAACCTGTCGAGCGACTGAGCGCCGAACTATCAAATGTCCCCGCAGGGGACGGCGCGACGCGTGATTCGATCAACGGTCCCCTCCGGGGGCAGATGACACGAACCGCGTGGAGGGCCACGCTCACGATCCCCGACGTCGGCCTTGCTGGGAGCCGTTTCGTCCCCCACGGGGGCAGATGAGAGGTTTTCGCGGCTGGCAGATGGCCCGCAGTCGCCTAGCGCTCCAGGAACACCGCGCCGGCCAGCGGCCGGAGGCAGTGGGTGGAGCTCATCGCCTGGAGATAGCCGCCGGCGTTGAGCAGCGCAACGACGTCGCCCTCGGCGACTTCGGGCATTGGGTAGTCCTCGGCGAAGACGTCGCCCGCCTCGTTGATGTGGCCGGCCACGGTCACGGCCGTCGTGCGCAGCGCCGCGGCATCGCGGCACAGGACGATCTCCTGGGCGAACCGGTAGATGAAATACGCGCAGTTGACGTTCCAGCCGATGTCGAGGCCGACGAACGTCGTCCCGCCGCGCCGCTCCACGGTCACGACCTCGCCGAGCAGGATCGCCGCGTCCTTCGCGATGAAGTCGCCCGGCTCGCAGGCGATCGTCACGCCCAGCGGCCCGAGATGCCGGGCGAGCAACGCGGCATAGTCGTCGACGTCGATCGGCTGCTCGTCGTCGCGGGCCGGCCGGCCGAGGCCGCCCCCGACGTTCACCTCCCGGATCGGGCAGCCGGCGGCGATGAGCTCGCGGGTCATCGCGACGGCCCGCTCGAGAGCCGTCTCGAATGCCGAAAGCCCATCCCCGAGCCAACCGGACCCGGCATGGAAGTGGGCCGTGTCGATCGTCAGCCGGTGGCGCTCTGCTGCTTCGAGCGCGTCGGCAAGCCGGTCCTGCCCGATCCCGAACTTCGTCGGACGCTCGCTGCTGCTGTAGGCCAGGCCCTCGTGGTATCCCGCGCCAGCGCCCGGATCGACCCGCAACCCGATCGTCCGACCGGGCGCCCGCCGCCCGAACCGCTCGACCTGGCTCACCGCGTCGAGGTTGAGGTGGACGCCCGCATCGACGAGGACGTCGAGGTCCCGCTCGGAGACGTTCGTTCCCGTGTAGCTGATCTCGTCGGCCCGCCAGCCGTTCGCCAGCGCGTGGCTGACTTCGCCCGGCGAGCAGGCGTCGATGCCGACACTGTCCGCCGAGCCCGGCGCCCCGAGCCCGCGAAGCACCGCGAGGACCTCCGTCTCCCGGTTCGCCTTGAGCGCGAACCGCACGACGTTGGGCAGTCCGGTCCGGCTGAGGGCCGCCTGGAGGGCGCGCGCGTTCTCGCCGAACCGGGCAAGGTCGTAGGCGTAGAGCGGCGTCCCGTGCCGGCGCGCCAGCTCCTCTGCGTCGTCGCCGGCGATCGCGAGGCGACCTTGCCGGATGTCGAGCCCCGTCCTGACCCACCAAGGGGACGCTGGAGCCGACGCCGACCGATCCGCCGGCGCGGTGGTCACGCGGTCGGTGCGTGCGGGTGGGCGTGATCTCGCGGTTTGCCCGGCGTCCACCTGTCGGGCCC
>JBBDZZ010000086.1:3562-6606 GCA_040899885.1 Chloroflexota bacterium
CGGAAGCCGCTGACTTTTCGGACGAACTGGCGAGCCGCGGCCTCGATCTCGCCGGTCGTCGCGGCCGTCTCCGACCGCCGGAGGGTCTTGATGCTTCGGCACATGCGCCAAGAGTAGCGCGGACGCCAACGCTATCCTCGGAGGCGATGGACCGCTGGCGGACAATCATCGAACCGTTCCGGATCCACTCCGTCGAGCCCATCCGCCTCACGACGGTCGAGGAGCGCGACGCCGCCCTCCGAGCCGCCGGCTGGAACCTGTTCAACCTCCACGCCGCCGACGTGATCATCGACCTGCTGACCGACTCGGGGACGGGGGCGATGAGCCGCGACCAGTGGGCGGGCATCCAGCGCGGCGACGAGTCGTATGCCGGCTCGCCCTCCTGGTTCGCCTTCCTCGACAGCGTCCGGGCACTGTTCCCGTTCGAGCACGTTATCCCGACCCACCAGGGCCGGGCGGCGGAGAAGATCCTGTTCTCGGCGCTCGGCGGTCCGGGCAAGGTCGTCCCGAACAACACCCACTTCGACACGACCCGCGCGAACGTGGAGTTCACCGGAGCCGAGGCGGTCGACCTCGTGATTCCGGAGGGCCGCGTCCCCTCGGCGATCCATCCGTTCAAGGGGAACATGGACGTCGCCGGGCTCGAGGCCCTCCTCGCCAAACGCAAGGCGGACGTGCCGGTCGTGTTCGTCACGATCACGAACAACTCCGGTGGCGGCCAGCCGGTGTCGCTCGAGAATCTCCACGCCGTGCGCGACGTGTGCGACCGGTTCGGGGTCCCGCTGTTTCTCGATGCCTGCCGGTTTGCAGAGAACGCCTGGTTTATCCACGAGCGCGAGCCGGGCCAGGCCGACCGGCCGATCCCCGACATCGTTCGCGAGATGGCGGCCCTCGCCGATGGCATGACGATGAGCGCGAAGAAGGACGGCCTTGCGAACATCGGCGGCTGGCTCGCGATGAACGACGACACTCTTGCCGAGCAGTGCCGCAACCTGCTGATCCTGACCGAGGGCTTCCCGACGTACGGCGGCCTCGCCGGGCGTGACCTCGAGGCCATCGCCCAGGGCCTGCGCGAGGTCGTCGACGAGGACTACCTGCGCTACAGGATCCGCTCCACGGCGTACCTCGGCGAGGCGCTCGACATCGCCGGCGTGCCCGTGGTCAAGCCGTTCGGCGGACATGCCGTCTACATCGACGCGCGGGCGCTCCTGCCCCACATCCCGCCGCTCGAGTACCCGGGCCAGGCGCTCGCCGCCGCGCTCTACCGGGAGGGCGGGATCCGGGGCTGCGAGATCGGGACGGTGATGTTCGGGCGCGCGCCGGACGGCACCGAGACGCCCGCGGCGATGGACCTCGTCCGGCTCGCGATCCCCCGCCGGACGTACACCCAGAGCCACATCGACTACGTGATCGAGGTGGTCCGCTGGGTCGCGGCGCGGGCGCCGGAGCTGCGCGGGTTCAGGATCGCCGAGCAACCGGCCGCGCTCCGCCACTTCACCGCCCGCTTCGAGCCACTCGATGCCGGCTGAGGCCCTGGCCGCCGGGCTGTGGGCACTCCTGGCGGCGTTGTCGCTGGTCGTCGGCGCGCTCGTCTCGCTCACCGATTGGGTCCGCGGCCGGAGACTGAGGCTGCTGATCGGGTTCGGCGCGGGCGCGCTCGTGAGCGCGGTCGCCTACGACCTGTTCGCGGAAGCGGTCCGGGTCTCGGCGACTGGCGTGTCGGTCGCGGCGGGGTTCGTCGGCGGCGCGCTCGTCTTCTACGTCGGCGACGAGATCATCGACCGGCTGCCCGGCGCCGGGAAAAGGCCCGCCGCCGGCGGGCTGGCAATCCTGTTCGGCGCAATCCTCAACGGCATCCCCGAGTCAATCG
The DNA here is from genome assembly GCA_040899885.1 of Chloroflexota bacterium. Taxonomy (GTDB): domain Bacteria; phylum Chloroflexota; class Limnocylindria; order Limnocylindrales; family CSP1-4; genus JACDAV01. The sequence continues at coordinate 5,433 of JBBDZZ010000086.1, forward strand.
TCCTCGGCCTGACCCTGGTGGGAGGTGGGGCACCCAGCATCGCCGTCCTCGTCGCGATCGTTGTGTCGAACCTTCCTGAGTCGATCGCCGCGTCGACCTCGATGCGGGAGGCGGGCCGCTCGCAAGGGTGGATCGTCGGCATCTGGGCCATCGTCGCGCTGGCCAGCGCCGCGGCAGCGGCGGTCGGCTACAGCCTCCTGCCGGGAAGCTCGGGGGAGAACGTGGCATTCATGAACGCCTTCGCGGCCGGTGCCATCCTCGTGATGCTGGCGGACGACCTGATCCCACAGGCTCATGCGGAGAAGGACAAGCTGGTTGGCCTGATGACGGCCGCGGGGTTCGCACTCGCAGCGTTCCTGTCGTTCAGCGAGTGAACTGACGATCGTCAGCAGCCAGGCCGCGCCTCGCCCCCAACCTCGACCACGACGTGGGCCGTGTCTCCCCGGACGAAGCCGCCCCAGATGACGCCTTCGGCCGGCGGGTCGGAGGAGAAACGCGTGGTCGAGCCGTCGCCCTTCACCGAGCCTACCGGCTCGATCTGCCAGTACGGGGTGAAGCCGCGCTCGACCATCAGCCGCTGCGCCTCCGTCGGCGTCATGCAGCCGATGCCGGTGCCCCAGAACGGTTGACCGAAGTTGTCGAAGCCCGGCCAGCCCCGGACCTCCGTGTCCGAGGCGAACCGCCCCACGGCCCCACCGGCGACGACCACCAGCCCGAGAAGCGCCACGGCCGCCGCCAGCGACCATCGACCGGCGAACCGCGGCCTGGAGACCCATGGCACGCCCTGCGGCGCCGTAGCCGAGGGAGCGGCGGCCTCGAGTCGCAGCAATCGGCTCCGCAGCGAACTGTCGAACGAATCGAGATCGAGGGTCTCCATGTTCATGCCTCCGCGAGCGCCCCCCTGAGGCGCTCCTTGCCGCGGGACAGCCAGCTCGACACGGTGCCAGGTCGGACACCGAGCATCGCCGCGATCTCCGCGTGGGTATAGCCGTCGAGGACGTTGAGAAGGAGCGCCGCTCGAGTTCGTCGATCGAGCTCGGCGAGCGCCGACCACAGATCCGGATCCACCGACATCGCCCAGGCAGGGCCGCCGTCGGCGGTGGGCGTCGCGGCCGTTTCGTTCGGCGGCGCCCCGAAGCCGATAGAGGTTCGTGCTGACCACGCGACGCGCCAG
>JBBDZZ010000086.1:6616-8531 GCA_040899885.1 Chloroflexota bacterium
CGGTGGGGGGGGGGGGGGGGGGCGGTTTGGTTCGGGGGCGCCCCTATGCGCCGCCGGCGGCGTAGTTCGTTCGAGGCCAGCCGCAATCCGATCGTCCAGAACCAGGCTCGCGGGTCGCGCCCGTCGAAGCGGTGCCGGCTTCGACTCGCCCTGATGAACGCCTCCTGGGCGACGTCCTGCGCTTCGGCCGCGTCGCCGATGACCATGGTGAGGCGCCGGACGAGGGCGGGATAGAGCTCGATGAGGGTGGCTTCGAGATCGGCCGGCACTGCCCGCGAGGCGATGGCTTCCAATGCGACCTCCGTTCGCCTCTATAACACGGCGCGGGTCAGCATTCTTGCGGCACGGATCTGCCTACGGGTACCGCCAGTCGATCGGCCCCGTGTAGCAGTGGGCGAGGGCCGTGCAGGCCGCCCCGGACAGGTCCCAATGCCGGCCGGCGACATACGGGCCTCGGTCGATGACCGGGACCGTGATCACCCTGCCGTTCTTGGGGTTGCGGAAGCTGACCATCGTCCCGCAGGGCAGCGTGCGATGGGCGACGCCCATGATCGTCTTCGTGTAGGCGAGGCCGCAGGCGGTTCGATTGCCGTAGAAGCCGGGGCCGTACCAGCTCACCTCCGGGTCGCGACGCCAGCCGCTCGCCGCCACGGGGGCCCCGGTCGCGACTGGTGCTCCGCTCGCGGCGGCAGCGGCCTTCGGCCGGACGACGACGACGCCAGTCGGTGCCTTCGGCTGGGCAATGACGGCGCGCCGAACCGGCTCGGGGGCGTTCGCCGGCTCGAGCAGGGTCGCCGTCGGTTCCAGCGCTCCTTTGGATCGGTGCGCCGGGTCGAGAGTTGCCGCCACCGCCGCCAACGGAATGGATCGAGCCTCCAGAGCTCCGAAGGAGGCGGGGTCGAGTGGCGAAGCGCGATCCGGGCTTCGCGATCCGACCCGTCCGGGGACGACGACCAGGGCGAGCCCGACGATGAGCGCCAGGCCCGCGACGACTCTGGGGAGTCGCACGTCGGCGTCACCCTACCACGGCTTTTCAAGAAACCCGAGTCCAGCCGGGGTTGGCAACTCGTACTGCCCCGCACCCTGCCAGACTGAACCAGATGCCCTCGCTCGCCATCGATCTCGACCGGCCGCTCGACCTCGACCTGACGCTCGGCATCCACGCCCACGGTCCCGCCGACCCAACGACCCGCCGCGAAGCCGGGCGGCTCATTCGGACGACCCGAACCCCGGACGGGCCGGCGACGGTCGCGCTTCACGTGCGTGACGGCCGGCTCCACGCCGAGGCGTGGGGTCCCGGCGCCGACCGTGCGCTGGCCGCGGTTCCCGCGCTCGCCGGCCTCGACGACGAGCCCGCGCCTTTCTACCCCGGGCACCGGCTCGTCACGGAGCTCGCCCGGCACATGCCCGGCCTGCGGATCGGGCGGACAGCGAGCGTGTTCGAGGCCCTGATGCCCGCGATCCTCGAGCAAAAGGTGACCGGAACAGAGGCGTTCAACGCGTACCGGGCGCTCGTCGCCGCCTACGGCGAGCCGGGTCCCGGCCCGTACCGGCTGATGGTCGCGCCGGCCGCGGCCACGATCGCCCGGCTCCCGTACTACGCGTTTCATCCGCTCGGGGTGGAGCGCCGTCGCGCAGACACGCTGCGGTACGCCGCGGCGAGGGCGAGCCGGCTGGAGGAGGCGACGGAGCTGCCGCTCGAGGTCGCCTATCGCCGTCTCACGGCACTCCCCGGGGTCGGGCCCTGGACCGCCGCCGAGGTGGGGCTCCGGGCGCTGGGCGATCTCGATGCCGTGAGCGTGGGCGACTACCATCTCCCGAACCTCGTCTCGTGGGCGCTGGCGGGCGAGCCCAGAGCTGATGATGCCCGGATGCTCGAGCTGCTCGAGCCCTATCGGGGCCAGCGGGCGCGGGT
>JBBDZZ010000086.1:8631-16373 GCA_040899885.1 Chloroflexota bacterium
CCGCACGACTGCGGGTAAACTCGGACCGATGACCGCGCCACCCGCCACGCCCAAGAGCACGACGAAGCCAGCGTCGAAGCGCCCGCCGAAGGCCGCCGCCCCGCGCACCCGCGAGCAGCGGGCGGCCGAGTTCGAGGCGCTCCTCGCCCAGCGGATCCTCGTCCTCGACGGCGCGATGGGCACGATGATCCAGACCTACCAGCTGTCCGAGGCCGAGTTCAGGGGCGAGCGCTTCGCCGACCATCCGCGCGACCTGCGCGGCGACAACGAGCTCCTCTCGCTCACCCACCCCGAGATCGTCCGCGCGATCCACGAGGCGTATCTCGAGGCCGGCGCGGACATCATCGAGACCAACACGTTCAACGCGAACCGGATCAGCCAGACGGACTACGACCTGTCGGACGTGGCCCGCGAGATGAACAAGACCGCGGCGACGATCGCCCGCGCGGCGGCCGACGCGTTCGAGGAGCGCGAGCCCGGCCGCCCCCGCTTCGTGGCCGGCGCCATCGGCCCCACGAACCGGAGCGCCTCAATCTCGCCGGACGTCAACGACCCTGGCGCCCGCAACGTCACCTTCGACGAGCTCGTCACGGCGTACCGCGAGGCCGCCGAGGGACTGATCGAGGGTGGCGCCGACCTCCTCCTCGTCGAGACGATCTTCGACACGCTCAACGCCAAGGCCGCGATCGTGGGGATCGAGGAGGCGTTCGAGGCGCTCGGCGAGCGGCGCCCGCTCATCGTCTCCGGGACGATCACAGACGCATCCGGGCGGACGCTCTCCGGCCAGACCGTCGAGGCGTTCTGGAACTCCGTCGCCCACGCCCGGCCGGTCGTCGTCGGGCTCAACTGCGCGCTCGGAGCGAAGCAGCTCCGGCAGTACGTGCAGGACCTGGGCAGGCTGACCTCCCTGCCGGTCAGCGCCTACCCGAACGCCGGCCTCCCGAACGAGTTCGGCGGCTACGACCAGACCCCGGAGGAGATGGCGGCCGTGATGAAGGGCTTCGCGGCCAACGGGCTCGTCAATATCGCCGGCAGCTGCTGCGGTTCCACGCCCGCCCACGTCAAGGCCATCGCCGAGGCCGTGGCGGGACTCCCGCCGCGGATCCCGCCGGAGATCCCGGTCGCCACCCGCCTCTCCGGGCTCGAGCCGATGACGATCCCCCAGCCGGGCAACCTGTTCGTGAACGTCGGCGAGCGGACGAACGTCACCGGCTCGCGGAAGTTCGCGAAGCTCATCCTCGACGACCGGTTCGACGAGGCCGTCGCGATCGCTCGCGAGCAGGTCGAATCCGGCGCCCAGATCATCGACGTGAACATGGACGAGGCGATGCTCGACTCGGCCGCGGCGATGACCCGGTTCCTCAACCTTATCTCCGGGGAGCCGGACATCGCCAAGGTGCCGGTGATGATCGACTCGTCGAAGTGGGAGGTCATCGAGGCCGGCCTGAAGTGCGTCCAGGGCAAGGCCGTCGTCAACTCGATCTCGCTCAAGGAGGGCGAGGAGGTCTTCCTCGAGCACGCCCAGCTCGTCCGGCGCTACGGGGCGGCGGCGGTCGTCATGGCGTTCGACGAGAAGGGCCAGGCGGACACGGCCGAGCGGAAGGTCGCCATTCTCACCCGCGCCTACCGGCTCCTCACCGAGAAGGCCGGATTCGCGCCCCAGGACGTCATCGTCGACCCGAACATCTTCGCGATCGCGACCGGGATCGAGGAGCACGCCCGGTACGCGGTCGAGTACATCGAGGCGACCAGGCGGATCAAGGAGAGCCTGCCCCACGCCCTCGTGTCAGGTGGCGTGAGCAACGTGTCGTTCTCGTTCCGCGGCAACGACCGGGTCCGCGAGGCGATCCACTCGGTGTTCCTCTACCACGCCATCGCGGCCGGGATGGACATGGGGATCGTGAACCCGAGCCAGCTGGCGATCTACGACGAGATCTTCCCGGAGCTCCGCGAGCGGGTCGAGGACGTCGTGCTCGACCGGCGGCCGGATGCGACGGAGCGGCTGCTCGAGCTGTCCGCGCGGGTCGGTGGCTTCGCCGGGACGCGCAAGGTGGAGGACCTCGCGTGGCGCCACCTGCCCGTCAAGGAGCGCCTGACCCACGCGCTCGTCGAGGGGATCGACCAGTACATCGTCGAGGACACGGAGGAGGCGCGGCAGGCCGCGCCTCACCCGATCGAGGTCATCGAGGGTCCGCTGATGGACGGGATGAACGTCGTCGGCGACCTGTTCGGCTCGGGAAAGATGTTCCTGCCCCAGGTCGTCAAGAGCGCCCGGGTGATGAAGAAGGCGGTGGCCCACCTCGTCCCGTACATCGAGGCCGAGAAGGACCCGGGCTCGTCGCGCGCGAACGGCAAGGTGGTGATGGCGACGGTCAAGGGCGACGTCCACGACATCGGCAAGAACATCGTCGGCGTCGTCCTCCAGTGCAACAACTACGAGGTCGTCGACCTGGGCGTTATGGTCCCGGCGGCGAAGATCCTCGATACCGCGCGGGAGCTCAACGCGGACATCATCGGCCTCTCCGGCCTGATCACCCCGTCGCTCGAGGAGATGAGCTTCATCGCGTCGGAGATGGAGCGAGAGGGGTTCGAGATCCCGCTGCTCATCGGGGGCGCCACGACGTCGCGGACGCACACCGCGGTGAAGATCGAGCCGCGCTACCACGCCCCGGTCATCCACGTCCTCGATGCGTCGCGGGCGGTGGGAGTCGCGTCCGCGCTCCTCGACGTGAACGGCCGCGACGCGTTCGCGGCGAAGGTCCGCGAGGAGTACGAGACCGTCCGGCGCGAGCGGGGCGACCGGCAGGAGAAGGAGGTGCGCCACCCGGTCGATGAGGCGCGCCGCCACGCGCTCGCGATCGACTGGAGCGCGATTCCGGCTCCCAAGCCCACGTTCCTCGGCGTCCGCGCGTTCGAGGACTATCCCCTCCCCGAGCTCGTCGACCGGATCGACTGGACGCCGTTCTTCACGACCTGGGAGCTCAAGGGCCGGTACCCGCAGATCCTCGACGATCCCAAGGTGGGTGACGCGGCGCGCTCGCTCCACCGGGACGCCGAGGCGCTCCTTCGCCGGATCGTCGACGAGCGGCTTCTCCGGGCGAGCGCGGCCGTTGGGTTCTGGCCGGCCAACAGCGTCGGCGATGACATCGAGGTCTACACGGACGAGTCGCGCTCGGAGGTCCTCGGCGTCATCCACAGCCTCCGCCAGCAGATGGTCAAGCCGCCCGGCCGGCCGAACCTCGCCCTCGCCGACTTCACGGCCCTGAAGTCCTCGGGCGTTGCCGACCACGTCGGTGCGTTCGTCGTCACAGCCGGTCACGGCCTCGACAAGCTGGCGGCCGAGTTCGAAGGCGCCCACGACGACTATTCGTCGATCCTCGCCAAGGCCCTCGCGGACCGGCTCGCGGAAGCGCTGGCGGAGCGGCTCCACGAGCGCGTCCGACGTGAGCTGTGGGGTTACGCGCCGGACGAGGCGCTCGACAACGACGCGCTCATCGCGGAGAAGTACCAGGGGATCAGGCCCGCGCCGGGCTACCCGGCCTGCCCCGACCACACGGAAAAGGGGACCCTGTTCGAGCTCCTCGGCGCGGAGGCAAGGGCCGGAGTCCGGCTGACCGAGTCGTACGCGATGTACCCGGCGGCGGCGGTCAGTGGCTGGTATTTCTGGCACCCGGAGACCCATTACTTCGGACTGGGGCGGATCGGCGCGGACCAGCTGGCCGACTACGCGGCGCGCAAGGGGATGACCCTCGAGGAGGCCACGCGCTGGCTGTCCCCGAACCTCGCGGACGATGCCCAGCCCTCGGCCGGGTGACCATCGCCGCCTCCTCCCGACCGGATTGCCCGGATCCGCTCCGTTGCCATCCGTCGTACCCTTTGTTGCGATGACAACTGCCTCGCTCCCTCGCCGCGCCGGGCGCTGGCCGGCCCTGGCGGCCGCCCTCGGGCTCCTTGCCTCGGTCGCGTTCGCCGCCCCGACCGCCGCCGCCGACATGCCATACCGGTTCGACCTGTACGGGCAGGGCGATTTCGTCAGCCAGACGACCGTCTACATGTGCGTCGGGGCGAGCATGCAGATGATGCTCAACATGCTCCAGCCCACGGACGACCGGACGGCGAAGACACAGGTCAAGCTGTGGGAGCTGGCCCGATCCTACCGCCGGCTCAGCGACCCGACGCAGACGAACTCGGGCGACGTCAACCGGACGCGCCGTGGCGCGTCGTCGCGCGGCTGGGCCGCGGGCCTCACCCAGCTCGGTGCGGGACTCTACATGGTCACTGCCCGGCCCACGCTGGAGGAGGCCGCCAATCTCGCGGCCCGCAATATCCGGAAGACCGGCCGGCCGGTGGGACTGCTCGTCTGGCGCGGCGCGCACGCGTGGGTCGTCAGCGGTTTCGAGGCGACCGGCGATCCGCTATTCGACCCGGAGGCGAAGGTCACCCACCTCTACATCCTGGATCCGTACTACCCCCGCGTATCGAAGACCTGGGGACCCGGCCCGGCTCCCCACTCGAAGCTGACGCTCAAGAAGCTCGGCGAGGACTGGGTCCAGTGGCGGCGCAGCTCGAACCGGCCGGGCCTGACGGGTCGCTGGGCGATGGTCCTGCCATATACCGTCGAGGTGGCGGCCGCCCGAAGGCGGAGCTTCCGCTGACGCGCCCGCGCTGAGGAGGGCTACGATCTGCGGGTCGGCAGCACGACGGGAGCGCGGATGGATCTCGGTCTCGGCGGCAAGCGGATCCTCGTCGGCGGTGGGAGTCGCGGGCTGGGCGCCGCGATCGCCGAATCGGTCGCAGCGGAGGGGGCCCGGGTGGCGGTCGCCGCTCGGGACTCGACCGACCTCACCACGGTGGCCAGCCGGATCGGCGCGACCCGCATCGCGGCCGATCTCGGCGCCCCCGGTGGTCCCGAGGCAGCGGCCGCACGCGCGATCGAGGGACTCGGCGGCCTCGACGGCCTGGTCGTCAACTCCGGTGGCCCACCCATGGGCACGTTCGAAGCCCTCGACGAGGCCGCGTGGGGGCGGGCGATCGAGGGCACGCTCCTGTTCGCGATTCGGATCGTCCGGGCTTGCCTGCCCGCGCTGCGCGAGGGCTCGGATCCGGCGATCCTCGTGATCCTGTCGTCCTCGGTCCGCGAGCCGATCCCCGGACTCGTCACGTCGAACGTCATCCGGCCGGGGCTCAACGGCCTGATCAAGAGCCTCGTCGCCGAGATCGCCCCGGTCCGGATCAACGGGATCGCCCCCGGCCGGATCGATACGGAACGGATCCGAACGCTCGATCGGGACCGGGCCGCCCAGGAGGGCACCTCGGTCGAGGCGGTCGAGGGGGCGATGCGGGCACGAATCCCGCTCGGCCGGTACGGCGAGCCGGCCGAGGTCGGCCGGGTCGGGGCCTTCCTCCTTTCCCCTGCCGCCTCGTACGTGAACGGGGTCGTCGTGGGCGTCGACGGCGGGCTGATCCGCAGCCTGCCCTGAGGACTCGACAGGACCGGGTACACTCGGGGCCTCCCACCTTGGGAGGCTGCGATCTGGTCAACGGCTCCTTCTCGAGCCGACCAACGTGGACGGCAACATTCGAGAAGAGAGATTGAGGAGCCCACATGGCCACCGGAACCATCAAGAAGGTCGTCGCCGACCGCGGGTTCGGGTTCATCACAGCCGAGGACGGGAAGGACTACTTCTTCCACCGTGACGGCCTCGACTCGTCGCTGGACTTCGACCGCCTGGCTGGCGGCGAGAAGGTGACGTTCGAGGTCGAGGCGAGCCCCCGCGGGCCGCGCGCGACGAAGGTCACCGCCGCGAGCTGACCTTTCTTCCGCGAATCGAGACGCGCCCGGGGCCGCGGGCCCGGGGCGCGTTGCTGTTCGGAGCGAGATCGGGTCAGGGGTCGCGGCAGCGTCAGCCCACTGCGACGCGGGCGGCCGCCGGCCGGTGCCGATAGAAGTCGACCGTCTCCGCCGGCAGCGGCGTGTTGCCGAGCACCAGGTCGGATGCCTTCTCGGCGAGCATCATCACCGGCGCGTAGATGTTGCCGTTCGTGACGTACGGCATTGCCGACGCGTCGATCACCCGGAGCCCGTCAACGCCGTAGACCCGCATCGACAGCGGATCCACGACCGAGTCCTCGTCGACGCCCATCCGGCACGTGCAGGAGGGGTGGAGTGCCGTCTCGGCGTCCCGTGCCACCCAGTCGAGGATCTGCGCGTCGGTCTCGACCGCCGGCCCCGGCGACACCTCGCCGGCGTCGAACTCGTCGAATGCCGGCTGACCGAGGATCCGCCGCGCCACGTGGACGGCCTCCACCCACTCGCGCCGGTCCTGGGCGGTCGAGAGGTAGTTGAACCGGAGCGCGGGGTGGACCCGTGGGTCCGTCGACACGATCTTCACCGAGCCCCGGGCGTCCGAGTACATCGGCCCCACGTGGACCTGGTAGCCATGGCCGCCCGTCGGTGAGGAGCCGTCGTAGCGGATCGCCAGCGGCAGGAAGTGGAACATGATGTTCGGGTAGTCGACGTCCTCGTTCGAGCGGACGAACCCGCCGCCCTCGAAGTGGTTCGTCGCCCCCGGCCCGCGCCGCAGGAACAGCCACTGGAACCCGATCCACGGCCGGCGCCACTTCTGCGTCGCGTGGGGCTGCATCGAGACCGGTCGCCGGCTCGCGTGCTGGATGTAGACCTCGAGGTGGTCCTGGAGGTGCTCGCCAACACCGGCCAGATCGTGGACCGCCTCGATCCCGTGGGCACGCAGGTCATCGGAGTTCCCGATCCCGGAGAGCTGGAGCAGCTGCGGGCTGTTGATCGCCCCGCCGGCGAGGATGATCTCGCCCGCCCGGATCCGGCGAGGCGCTCCCCTGCCCTCGGCGACCTCGACCCCGACCGCACGCCGGCCGTCGAACAGGATCCGGGTGACGAAGGCCCGAGTCTTGACCTCGAGGTTCGCGCGGCTCGTGACCGGGTGGAGGTAAGCCCGCGAGGCGCTTAGCCGGCGCCCCCGGTGGATGTTCCGGTCGAACGCCGCGAAGCCCTCCTGCCGGTAGCCGTTGACATCGTCGGTCAGCGCGTAGCCCGCCTCCCGGACTGCCCGAAAGAACGCCTCGAACAGCGGGCCGGATGCCGGGCCGCGCTCGAGGACGAGCGGCCCATCGTGGCCGTGGTACGGGTCGTCCGGGGCGGCGACGAGGGCCGTCTCCATCCGCTTGAAATACGGCAGGCAGTGGGCGTAATCCCAGGTCTGCATCCCGGGATCGGCCGCCCAGCGCTCGTAATCGAGCGGGTTCCCGCGCTGGAAGATCATCCCGTTGATGCTGGACGAGCCGCCCAGCAGCTTGCCCCGGGCGTGGTAGATCCGGCGACCGTTCATGAACGGCTCCGGCTCGCTCTCGTACCTCCAGTCGTAGAACCGGCTGCCGATCGGGAACGTCAGGGCCGCGGGCATGTGGATGAAGACGTCCCACGGGTAATCCGGACGGCCGGCCTCGAGAACGAGCACACGATTGCCGGGGTCCGCGCTGAGGCGGTTCGCGAGGACGCTCCCGGCGGAGCCTCCGCCCACGATGACGAAGTCGTGCTGCCGCTCGGTCATCGATCCCTCACGTCGGTGCCGACGAAGCGAAGAGTGTGGTCGGGGCGAGAGGATTTGAACCTCCGACCTCATCGTCCCGAACGATGCGCGCTGCCAAACTGCGCCACGCCCCGACCGAAATTGCCCGTTGCACAGGGCCCGAGGATGATAGCAGGC
>JBBDZZ010000087.1:0-15741 GCA_040899885.1 Chloroflexota bacterium
ACGGAACCGGACGACGGTCGGGGCGGCCACGGTGCGGATGGCGACCGTCGCGGCGCTGGCGAGCGCGGCGCCGTCGAGGTCACGAACGGCGCCGGAGATCGACAGCTCGTACCGGCTGTCCGAGGCAAGGGGCTGGGCCGGGGTGAACAGGAAGCGGCGGCTCTCGGTCCGGCGGCGGCCGAGCGGCTCGAGGGTTCCCTCCAGCGCGGGTTGGGCGACGAGCGCGCCGCGGAGCGTCGCGACATTGATCGGCCGGTCGAACGCGAGGATGAACGACGTGTCGAGCCCGACCCGGTCCCCAGCCTGGCGGGTGGGGGCGATCGAACCGGACGTGGCCGGCCTCGTCAGGAAGACCGCCCGGACCGGCGCCGTCAGCGGCCGCCCGGTGGCGGCGAGGGCGCCCTGCGCGACCGTGATCGTGTGGACCGTGCCGGTGCGCCAGCCGAACCGGGGATTGACCGTGAGGACGGTCCGATCCGCGTTCCAGGCCATGTCGATGGAGGTAGGCGGCTCGACCCGGAGCGATGACTCGACGCTCACGCTCTCCATCGCCGTGGAGAACTCGATCTCGACCGCGGTCGCCGGCGACTGGCGGACCCGCAGGTCCGTCCGGAATGCGGCGCTCGTCAGCGGAACCGGCTTGCTCGGCGGCGTGGCTGCGATCCCGAGGGGCCTGGAGATGCCGATCGCCCCGAGTCCGAGGAGTCCGCTGAGCACGATCGCCAGGACGATCCTTGCGGCGACGGAACGACGAACGAGCATCGGAAGGAAGAGGAGGGCGACGACGGGAAGCGCCAACGCCGAGGCGGCAAGCTTTCGCAATAGACAGGCTCCTGGGTGCTCGCTGGGGGACGATTCCCGCTGTCTGCCTGCGCCGGCTGACGAGGTCCGGCGGTCCGCGGCACCTTAGCACGGGGTCTGGCGCCCGGGCAAACCCCGTGCAGGCCGAAGGGCCTACCCGCGCTCATCCGATGGTCCCCGTCCGAGCTCAGCCGGGGTCCGGCGCGGATGCCAGCCGGCCGGCCGGGCGATAGCGGCCGTACGACCCGACCGCCAGGCCCCGGGCCTCGAGAAGGGTCAGTGCACCGAGCACGGCCGCGACCGGCAGCGTGGTCGCGGCCACGACCTCGTCGACGGTCGTCAGCCCGTGAACGAGCGCGGCGGCGACCCGGCGGGCGCCCTCGCCGAGCTCGACGAGGACAGCCGCGACCGGCGGGGCGAGAGGCGCCCCATCGAGGGGATCGGGCAAGTCGACGAGGTCGAGGTCCTCGAGAAGCTGAGGCACGCCGGCGACGATCCGCGCCTGGCTCGGGAACTCCCTCAGGTAGGCGAGACAGCCGGCCGACGTGGGACTGTCGATCGACCCGGGGACGACGAAGCACTCGCGCCCTTGCTCCAATGCCCAGTTCGCTGTCAGGAGCGCGCCACTGCGCGCCCCCGCCTCGACCACGACCGTGGCGTCGGCAAGTCCGCTGATCACGCGGTTGCGCCGCGGGAACGTGCCCGCGGTCGGCTCGACCTCCGGCGGGAGCTCAGAAACGATCGCACCGCCGGAGGCGAGGATCGCGTCGGCGAGCCGGCGATGGCCGGGCGGAAAAAGGCGATCGTGCCCGCTGCCGAGGACCGCCACCGTGATCCCGCCTTCAGCGACGACGGCGGCGTGGGCCGCCCCGTCGATTCCCACGGCCAGCCCGGACACGACCAGCGCCCCGGCGCGGGCCAGGGCGGCGCCGATCCGGGCGGCGACACGGCGGCCGGCTTCCGACGGCCGGCGAGTGCCGACGACCGCGACCGACCGCCGGGCGGACAGCACCGCGATGTCGCCCCGTACGAACAGGACGTGAGGCGGGATCTCGATCGCCCGGAGGCGCGCCGGATAAGCATCGTCGTCGAGAGTCACGAACCGCACGCCGGCCCGGGCCAGCCCGGCAAGGATGCGGTCGCTCTCGTGGGCCGCGGCCGCGACCGCCTCCGCCACTCCCTCCGGCATCGACCGCGCCAGCCCGTCCAGGTCGCGGCTCGCCGCGATGAGCAGCGGGACGGCTCTGTTGCCCCGCCCGGCGTCGAGCACGTTTCGGGCGCTGCCGAGCGCGACCAGGAGGCGGCCGAGGGTCACCGGTCCCAGGCCCGAGACCGTTGCGAGGACCGCGAGCGCCTCGTGCTCCTGCGGCGCGGCGCGCGGAGGCGGGGCGGGCGCCGGCGTCTCGGTGATGACGCCGAGCGGCCCTTCGCGACCAACGCCGATCATCCCCTAGCCCGCCATCCGGACGTCGAGCCGGCTCGCCGGCGACCGGTAGCGGGCGGCCTCTTCGAGATGATCGGTCCCGACGGCCGGGGCGAGGGCGAGGTCCGCAATCGTGCGCGCGACCCGGAGCAGCCGCTCAGTCCCGCGACCGGAAAGGCGCTCAATCTCCGCCAGCTCGATCGCCCGATGCTCAGCGACACTGTCCATCGCGCATGCGGCCCGAAGGGCACGGCCCGAGACGCGGCCGTTGAGCCGGCGCTGGGGTCGCTCGACCTGGCGGGCGCGAGCATCGCGGATCCGCCGCGCGACTGGATCCGAGCCCTCCGGCGCCGCGCCGCTGACGATCGCTGCCGCCGGCACGCGGGGCATCGTCACCCACAGGTCGATCCGATCGCGGAGCGGACCGGAGATCCGCGCGGTGTACCGCTCCGGGACGCGGTCCGCGCAACGGCACTGGCCCGGCTCGGAGCCTGCCATCCCGCACGGGCATGGGTTCATCGCCGCGACGAGCTGGAAGCGCGCCGGGAACGTCGTCGCTCGACCGACGCGGGCGATCGCCACCCGCCCCTCCTCGAGCGGCTCGCGGAGCGCCTCGAGGACGTCTCGCCCGAACTCGGGAAGCTCGTCGAGAAAGAGGACACCGTGATCCGCGAGCGTCACCTCGCCGGGCGACATGCGCGGACCACCACCGACCATCGCCGCATACGAGATCGTGTGGTGGGGCGATCGGAACGGCGGCCGGCGGACGAGCGACCGAACCGGCCCGATCCCCGAGGCCGAGGCGATGACCGTCGCGGCGAGGGCCGCCTCGTCGTCGAGCGGCGGGAGGAGCCCCGGGATCGTCCGCGCGAGAAGGGTTTTGCCCGATCCCGGCGGCCCCACGAGCAGCAGCCCATGCCCGCCCGCCAGCGCGATCTCGAGGCCGCGGCGGGCTTCGAGCTGCCCGCGGACGTCGGCCAGGTCTGGGATCTGCGGGCCGGGAAACGTGATCGCAGCACCCGCGCCGCCCGCCACGCCCGGTCCCTCCGCACCGGCCGCGTCGACCCGCGCCGGCATCGCCGTGGGAGCGCGACGGGAACGGCTCGATCGCACAACATCGATTGCCGCCGCGAGCGTCGAGACGGGCACGACCTCGATCCCCGCCACAAGCCGGGCCTCGTCGGCGGCATCCGTCGGGACGACGACCCGTCGCAGGCCGCGCCGGGCAAGCGCCGCGACCATCGGCAGGATCCCCGGCACGGAACGGACCTCCCCGCCGAGCGACAGCTCCCCGATGAGCGCCAGCCGCCCGCCGCCCGGCCGGACCTGTTCCGAGCCGAGGAGGATCCCGACCGCGATCGCGAGGTCCACCGAGGCACCGGCCTTGCGGAGATCCGCGGGCGCCAGGTTCGCTGTGATCCGGCGGGGTGGATAGACGAAGCCGGCGTTGCGAATCGCGCCGCGCACGCGCTCGCGCGCCTCCTGCAGCGCGACGTCAGCGAGGCCGACGATCGTGAATCCGGGCAGACCCGGCGCGACGTCCACCTCAACCCGGATCACCCGGCCGTCGAGTCCGTGGAGCGTCGCGGAGAGGACGGTCGCCAACACCAGTCGAACGCTAGCGGCGGGCCATCACCTGGGCGTTATCGGGCGGTTGCCGCGCGCTTGCGCGATCCGATCGGGGATTGCCGGCTCAGCGCGCGGGGACGGGCTGCGCGGCGCTCGCCGGGGCGCCCTTGTCGACGACGCGGGCGAACTCGAGGAGCGATCGGCCCAGGATCGAATCCGCTTTCGTGAACATGAACGGGGCGCCGGAGTTGAGCGCGCTGATCGCGCCCCGGTACTCGTTGACGATCTGGTGGTCGATCGGCCGCTTCAGGGCGCCCTCGGCGTTCTTCACGTTGATCCCGGTGAACGCGTTCGAGCGGTTGAGGACGAGCTGGACCTTCGTCTTCTCGTAGCCGAGGTGGCCGATCGTCTCGAGCACGAGCCGGACGTTCTTCAGGCACGACAGGTCGGCCGTCATGACGACGAACACGAGCTCGCTCGTCTCGATGATCCCGAGGTTCACGTCGTCGAGGCGCTTGTCGATGTCGACGATGATGTAGTCGTAGAGCGAGCGGAGGATGTCGAGGATCACCGGCATGTGTTCCTGGGTGACGAGCTCCGCGGTCTCCGGCGACGGCGGGGCGAGCAGCAGGTCGATCCCCGAGTCGTGCTTCACGAGGACCTGGCGGACGAGGTCCTGGTCGATCGAGGTCGCGGTGACGACATCGACGATGCTCTTCCGGTCGAGGCCGAGGTCGAGGAAGACCCGGTGGTCGCCGAACTGGAGGTTGCCGTCGACGAGGCAGACCTTCCGGCCCAGCTCGCGGTGGAGCGCGATCGCGGCGTTGATCGCGATCGTCGTCGTGCCGACCCCGCCCTTCGCCCCGTAGAGCGCGAACACGCGACCGAGCGGCGGCCGCCCGACGAGCGCGTCGCGTGGCGCGAAACGCGCGAGGAGGCTCTTGATCCGGGCGAGGAGCTCGGCCGGGTGGAACGGCTTGATCAGGTAGTCGTCCGCGCCGGCGCGCAGGCCGCGGACCTTCTGCTCGACCTCCCGCTCGGCCGTCAGCATGATGATCGGGACGTGCCCGGTCGCGCCTTCCTCCTGGCGGATCTTCGTCGCGACCTGGTAGCCGTCGAGCTTGGGGAGCATGACGTCGAGGAGGATGAGCGCCGGGTTCTCCGCGCCCCACAGGCGGAAGCCCTCCGCCCCGTCGGCTGCTGTGACGACCTCGTAGCCCTCCTGCTTGAGGGTGTACTGGAGGAGGCGCTGGACGTTCGGATCGTCGTCGACGACGAGGATCTTGGCCGCCATCGGTGGTTCGTCAGCCTCCTTGCCGGGGCGTCGGCACGTGGGTCATCGGGCCCGGGTCGGGGCGAGTATAACGGCCCGATCCGGGGCGTCGGCGACCCCCCGGCGCACGACCGGGCCGGCGAGCCGTCCCTCCCCTCACCGGCTCGGGCCGGACTCGCGACGGGAGCGCGGGGTCCCCGCCGAGCCGCCTTCCGTGGCCGCCATGCCCCGCTGGACATAGCCGGCGAACGGCTCGATCAGCCGGGTGAACTCGGTCGGGATGACGAACTTCGTGGCCGGGCTCGCCCCGAGCGCCTTGAGCGCCTCGAGGTACTGGAGGGCCATCGTCTTCTCGTCGACGATGTGGGCCGCCGCGAAGATCCGCTCGAGCGCCTGGCTGAACCCCTCGGCCCGCAGGATCGCGGCCTGGCGCTCGCCCTCCGCCTTGAGGATCTCGGACTGCTTCTGGCCTTCGGCGACGTTGATCGCCGACTGGCGGGAGCCTTCCGACTCGATGATCACCGCGCGCCGCGTCCGCTCCGCGGACAGCTGGCGGTTCATCGCGTCCTGGACCTCGCGCGGCGGGATGATCTCGCGGATCTCGACCGTCGTGACCTTGCCCCCCCAACGCTCGGTCACCTCGTCCATCTTCGTGCGCAGGACCTCGTTGATCTGCTCGCGCTTCGAGAGGACGTCGTCGAGGAGGATGTCGCCGATCACCGCACGCAGGGTCGTCGTCGCGATGTTCTGGAGCGCGCCCTCGAAGTTCTGGACCTCGACGATGCTCCGGTACGGATCGACGATCCGCCAGTAGATGAGGAAGTCGATGTTGATTGGGGCGTTGTCCTTGGTGATGTTCGTCTGGCTCGGGATCTCGATGAACCGCTCGCGGATGTCGACGCGGACCCCGCGCTGGACGATCGGGACGATGAACACCCAGCCAGGTCCCTTGACTTCCTCGGGGCTTGTCCGGCCGAGGGTGAAGATGAGGATTCGCTCGTACTGGTTGACGATCTTCACCGCCGCATAGAGGACGGCGAGTAGAACGACTGCGATGAACGCGATGATCGAAAGCGCGACGGGATCGAATGGCACCGAAGTCCTCCCTACGCCGCAGGCCGTTCCCGGTCTGCGGGCTCGACGATCAGAGTAAGCCCTTCCTGGCCAACGACGACGACCGGCGTGCCGCGCTCGAGCGGCTGGCCTGTCGAGCGTGCGGTCCATTCCTCACCCGCGGCATAGACCGAGCCGAGCGGGTTCAGCGACATCCGGACCTCGCCGGGGGTCCCCGCCGGCACGCCCGGGATGCCGCCCGCGCCGAGGCCGGCGGGCGCAGCCTGGAGTCGACCACGAGTGCGGATGACGGTGGCGACCGCGAGCGCCATGAACAGCGCGGTCGTGATCGTCATCGCGACGATCAGCGGGAACGCGACCGCGATGTCCGGTGCCTCCGGGATCCCCGGCTCCGTGTACAGCGCCGACGCACCCAGCGCGAGGCAGACGAGCCCGCCCACGGCGAGCAGGCCGTGGCTCGTCACGGTCAACTCGAGGACGAAGAGGACGATCGCGAGCGCGATCAGCAGCAGACCGGCGACATTCAACGGCAGGCTCCCGAACCCGACGAACGCGAGGATGACCGACAGCGCGCCGATGATCCCGGTGACGAAGTTCGGGCTGATCACCTCGTACAGGAGGCCGTAGAACCCGATCGTGAAGAGGATGAACGCGACGTTCGGATCGGACAGCAGGTGGAGGAAGCCCTGGAACGGGTTCATCGGCAGCTCGAAGGCCTGGGCGCCCGCGAGATCGATCGTGACCGTCTGACCGTCGCCGAGCTCCACCGAGCGGCCGTCCGCGAACGCGAGGACTTCCTCGAGGCTCGCCGCGATTCCGTCGACCGCACCCGCCGCGACCGCCTCGCTGGCCGGCGAGGCGTGCGCCTCGTCGACCGTCCGAATCGCCCACTCGACGTTCCGGCCGCGGTGCTCCGCGATCGCCCGGATGCTCGCGATCGTGTCGTTGCGAACCTTGTCGCCGAGCGCGCCGGGAATGTCCTCGCCAGAGCCGCCCACCGGCGAGGCCGCACCGATCCGGGTGCCCGGCGCCATGAGCGCGACGTGGGAGGCGAGGGTAATGAAGGTGCCGGCACTCGCGGCGTGCCCGCCGGACGGCGCCACCCACACGATCACCGGGACATTCGCCTCGAGGAGCGTGCCGACGATCGTGTTGGTCGCGTCGAGGCTGCCACCCGGCGTGTTCAGCCGGATGACGACGGCAGCCGCGCCATCCCGCTCTCCGCGCGCGACACCGTCGGCGAGGTAGCCGGCCATGACGTTGTCGACGATCCCCGTCGTCGGCAGGACGATGACCTCCCGGCCGTCGGCGGCCCTCACGAGGTCACCGGCGGCGAGTCCGACGAGGCCGAGGACGAAGGGGACCGCGAACACGACGCGGAACAGGTGACGGCGGACGAGATTACGGGACACGTGGAGGCCTCCGCCCCGATTATCGCACCGAAGCCTCGAGGAACTCGAAGGCGAGCCGGCTCCAGGTCTCCAGCCGGTCGGCAACGGCCGCCACGCCGTCCGGGTCGGCAAAGGCCCCGCTCAGCTTCTCCGTCTCCCGGATCGCGACCGGCCGCCCGCCGACGTCCGCCGCGTACACGGCGCCGAGATGGACCCGGCCGACGTCGGTCGTGTCGTCGTTGAGCAGGCCGACGAGGCGGAACTCGGGCACGAAGTCGGCGCTGAGCTCCTCCTGCCACTCACGCCGGAGGCCGCGGTCCAGGCCGCCGTCGCCCGGGTTGAGGTGACCGCCCACGCCGATCGACCAGCGCTCGTGGAGCCGCTCGTCCGCGCCGGCCTTCGTGCGGCGCATCAGGAAGTAGCGCGGACCGTCGCGCACGACGAGGTACGGGATGATCTGCTTGAAGCCCGGATCGCGCTCCATCGCGGGCCGGGGTTCGTAGCGCCCCGCGCGGGCGATCGCCTCGACCGATTCGGCGAGCGCCGTCGTCCGGATCCCATGCCACCCGTCGCCCGGCACGACCGCAGATCGCGGCACGACATACACCAGCTCTACCTCCGTCACGGCGGTTCGTCCGCCGCGAGCGCCGCCCGGACCGCGGCGAAGCGGGCCTCGAGGCTTGCCGCGTCGGGGCCGCCCCGGCGCTCGAGCTCCTCGAGCCAGCTCCCCAGCGCGGCTCGGAGTGCGCGGACGCGACCGGCCAGCATGTCCTCGTTCGTCGCCGCGATCCCCGCCCCCATCGCGGCGTCGCCCCGCGCGAGGCGGGTCATGTCGCGCCAGCCGCTCGCCGCGAGTGCCCGCGTCGCAGGCCAGTCCGGGTCCGGCTCGCCTCCCCGGATGCCACTGACCGCCTCCACGAGCGCCGCCGAGACCACGAGCGGCAGGTGGCTGATCGCCGCGACTGCGGTGTCGTGGGCCTCGGCGCTCATCCGGACCGGCCGTCCCCCGGTCGCCCGCGCGAGTCGCTCAACGAGGTTGACGCGCTCCGCCGGCGCTCCATCGGCGCAGATGACCCACGGCCGGTCCGCGAACAGCGCCGCGTCGGCCGCGTTGTAGCCGGTGGTCTCGAGACCGGCCATCGGGTGCCCGCCGACGAACGGCAGGCCGACCGCCGCCGCCCGCTCGACGATCCGGCGCTTCGTGCTCGCGACGTCCGTCACGATCGCGTCCGGGGAGAGCGAGGCGCGCAGCGGCCCGGCAAGTTGATCGAGCAGGTCGAGGCACGCGAGTGGCGGCGCGGCGAGGATGACGACGTCCGCTCCCGCCACGGCCTTCCCGGGATCCGGCGCGGCAAGGTCGACCGAGCCGTCTGCCGCCGCGGCGCGAGGGCCGTCTCCGCCCGGGCTCCACGCGGCGATCGACCAGTCACCCCCGCCGCGGACGGCGAGGGCCCGCGCGATCGATCCGCCGATCAGCCCAAAGCCGAGGATCGCGACCCGCATCGGGGGATTATCGGCTCCCGGGCTTGCTGATGACCGGTGATAAAATGTTGTCCGACCCAACCAGCCCCGCGGACCACCAGGAGTTGCTGAAGGATGCGAGCGTGACCGCGGACTCCAAGCCCATCCGCGTTCTGCTCGTCGACGACCACCAGCTCCTCACCGGATCGCTCTCCCAGGTCCTCGCCCAGCAACCCGACATCGAGGTGGTTGGGGTCGCGGGCACGGTCGCCGAAGCCAAGGCAATGGCTCAGGAGCGACTCGACGTCGTCCTGATGGACTACCGGCTGCCGGATGGCACGGGGGCCGAGGCCGCGCGAGCGATCAAGGCCCGCTGGCCGGACGCGCGGATCGTCATGCTGACCGCCATCAACGACGACGAAACCGTCCTCGAGTCGATCCAGGCGGGCGCGGACGGCTACATGACGAAGGATCGGGCTGTGGAGGAAGTCGTGAACGCGGTGCGGTCGGCCCACGCCGGCGAGACGCTCCTCCCCCGGTCGGTCATCGTCGGCATCGCCCAACGGGTCGCGGCCGCTCGCGACAGGACCGCCGACCGCCAGCTCGAACCGCTCACCCCGCGCGAGCTGGAGGTCCTCCGGGCGCTGACCGAGGGCCTCGCGACGCCCGAGATCTGCGAGCGTCTGTTCATCGCTCCGAACACGCTCCGCACGCATGTCCAGAACATCATGGGCAAGCTACGGGTTCACTCGAAGCTCGAGGCGGTCGCCTTCGCGCTGCGTCACGGCCTGGTCGAGCCACCGAAGCTCGAGGACGCCCTGTACTGACGCCTCGCCTGCCTGGAGGCCGGTCAGTCCTGCCAGAAGTCCGATGAGCGGCGGGTCGAGACCTCGCCATCCGAGACCCGCCGCGGGCCGCGGCGGCGGTCCCCTGCGCGGCGCGCCGCGTCTACCGGCGGCGCGGGCGCGTCAGGCGAGTTCTCGCGGCGGTCCATACCCCGCCGGCCTCCCCCGCGGCGATCGAGAGTGAATAACGCCCCACAGCGGGGACAGCGCCGCTCCTCGGGTCTCATCGCCTCGAGGACCTCGACGCTGTAGAGCTGGCGCCCGCACTTCAGGCACGCGAGTCGTGGCATGGGGCGGATCGTACCCGGGGACGGAGGGCGCCGCGTACCCCCCGATCGGCGGCCCGGAATTACGTCGGATGGCGGATGCGCGTCCAAGCGTCCGGGGCGCAATATCCGAAGCAGGTTCGCCACCACACACGGCGGCGGCCCCACGGGCACTCGGGCAGGTGGCCGTTCCGGCGGGTCGCTCCGATCCCCCCGGGGCGCCCCGCTCATCCCCTCCCTTCGCCTTTTGGCGGATCCGCGCCGTCCCGCCGATCTGCGCGCCCGCCAGCGCCGCCACCCGGATCAGCCGGCGGCGCATCGCGGGCAGCCAACCAGCCATGCCGGCCAGGAGAGGGACAGGAACGGTCCCGTTGCCCTTTTCCTCGTGATTCCCGTCCTTGTCCTTGTCCTTGTCCGGCTTGTCCGGCTTGTCCGGCTTGTCCGGCTTGTCCGGCTTGTCCGGCTTGTCGGGCTTGTCCGGCTTGTCGGGCTTGTCCGGCTTGTCGGGTTTATCGGGCTTGTCGGGCTTGGCCGGCTTGGCCGGCTTCGGCCCGTCATGGCCCGCGTCGCCGGGCGGTAGGGCGGGAGGCGCCGGCGGGGTCGGCTGTGGGGGCGGCACGAGGGTCGGCTGCGGGGTGTGCTGCTGGGTTGGGGCGGGAGTCGCCTGCGGCGGCGCGGTCGGGGCTGGTGTGGCGACGGGTGCCGGCGTCGGGCCGACGGCCACACCTCCGCCCGCCGTCGCGCGGGGCGTGGGATTCGGCGGAGCGTTCGCCGGCGGTGGAGACGCGACCGGTGGCGGCGATGCGGTCGGCGGCAGGCTCGGAGGCGTGGTTGGTGGTGGTGGCGGCGTCTGAGCCGGGCTGGACGTCGGGGCGGGCACCCCCGTGGCTCGCGGCGTCGCCAACGGCAGGCCCGCGACGGTAGTCGGTAACGGAGTGGCCGCCGCCGTGTCCCCGGTGGGCCGTGGTCCGATCGGCGATGGAGCAGTCGGGACGCCAAACGTTCCGATGGCGAGCGCGAATGTCGCGAGGACGAGATTCAGGATCCCGAGAGCGACAACGAGTCGGGCGCGCTGCGCGGACGTCACGACGATAGGGACTCCTCAACCGGTCGGGCACTGACTGGTGGAGTGCGCCGCGGGGCAGTTTGGGATGGTACACCGCTCGGACGTCGGCGGCCTGTCCTCGCGCGTCTCGGTCAGCCGGAAAGCGATGCCGTGTGGCGCGCAACGTAGCGGGCTGGACCACCGCCGGTGACGCTTTCGAACAAGACCAGCCGGTCCGCCGGGAACTCGGTCTCGAATCCTGCGGCGTGCGCCGCGAGCAAGTCCGCGACGGCGGGCCCCTCGCGGCGACCATCGGCACGGGCGAGTGTCAGATGTGCCCGAACAGGGCGGTCATCGGTGGGCCAGCCGGCCTTTCCGAGCAAGTCGTCGAAACGCCGCGCGAGAGCGGACAGTGTGGCCGCTCCATCGTCGATCCCGAGCCACAGCGTCCGCGGCCGACGGGCGGACGGGAACGCACCGGAACCGCGGATCGAGACCCGGAATGGCGCGACGGACGCAGCCGCGTCGTCGACGACCGCTTTGAGCTCCGCGATCCTCTCCTCCGGGGTCGGACCCATGAACCGGAGCGTGACGTGGAGGCCGTCCATCCGGACCCAGCGAACCGCCGAACGCTGGGCCCGGGCCGCCGCCTCGGCGCTCGCCTGGACCTCCTCGACAAGTCGTACGACCGACGCGCGGGCTTCCTCCCCCAGCGGGACAGCGACGAACAACCGCGGGAAGTCACGCGCCGCTTCCTCCTCCGCAGCGGAGGTCGGTCTGTTCCTCATCGGTTGCCGCTCAGGCGGGGACGCCTGGTCCGGCGGATTCGCGCGAGAAGGCAAGCCGGTCGGTCGCGAGGACCTCGAGGGCACGCTCCACGTCGCGCCAGCCGACCATCTCGACGGCCTTGTCCTCGAGGAGCTTGTAGGTCAGGAAGAAATGCTCGATCTCGATCCGCCGATGCGGCCGGACCTGGTCGAGGCGCTCGACGTGGGCCTGGTGCGGATCGCCCACGGCGACGCACAAGACCTTGAAATCAAAGCCCTTCTCGTCGCGCATCTCGAGGCCGCCGATCGGGCGGGCCCAGACATGGCAGCCGGTGAACGTCGGCTCGTCGATCAGCAGGAGAGCGTCCGTGTGGTCGCCGTCCCCCGCCCTCGTCCCCTCGACGAAGCCGTAGTCGAAGTTGTAGTGGACCGCGGAAGCGAGGACGCGGTCGAGCCGGAAGACCCCGGCCGCCTCGTCGAACTCGTACTTGTTGCGACTCCCGCGCGGGATCTCGACGACGACCTCGACGATCTGCGGGAACCGGTCGGCATTGGCGGACATGGTCGAGACGATACCGGGAATTGGCGCACACAAAAATGCCCGAAGGAACCGTGTGGTGGACGATCGCGAGTCGAGACGCGGCGGACCTTGATGTGATCGCAGTCTGTCCCGTCCCGGTCGGCGCTTCGGCCTGTCCGAACCTTGCGGCTCGAACCCGCCGGAGCGGCGGCGACTCGAGGATTGCTCCCCGTGCCGTCTGACCGTTCCATCGGCCCCTTCGGGCAAGACGAACAGTACGTGGCGCGGCTGGCGCGGCACAACGGCCTTATCCACGAACTACGGTCGGCGGGCCGTCGGATCGTCCACGAATCCGGAGACGATGTGGACGGAATGTAGACAACCCCTGTGGACAGGTCCCGCTGTCGGGCTCAGGCGGCGGCTCGCCGCCGGCCGTCAGTCGTTGTAGAGCCGCTCCTCGATGAGTTTCTCCTGGACCGTTCGACCGCTGGGGTCGAAGCAGGAGAACTCGAAGTGCTTCTCGAACTCGAGGTCGACGTTGTCCTGGCCGCCACGGTTCTTCTCGACCGACACGATGACCCAGTCGCGGAACCGCTGGGCCTGGTACGGGTTGAACTCGATGTTCACCTTGGCGACGATCTGGTACTTCTCGTTGAGGATCAGGATGATGTCGGCCTCGTAGTTGATCGCCGACGAGCCGCGCAGGTGGTAGTTGCGCAGACGGGAGGCCTTGAGGCCTTCCTTGTCCGCCGCGACGATCGCGATCATCGGCACGTCCTCGGAGAGCGCGATGTCCTTGAGTCCGTTGACGATCGCCGTGACCTTCTCGGTCTCGTTCTCCGGCTCGGGGATCTGGGGGACCTTCTGGAGGTAGTCGACCATCACCACGAGGCGTCGATCGCCGGACAGCACGCGATGTTGCTGGACGAGGGTGCGGATGTTGGCGATGGTGCTCGCCGTCTGTGAACCGCGGAGGAGGAACAGGTTCTGGCCGTAGCGGGCCAGCCGGTCGAGCGACGGCCGGAGGCGCGGGTTGTTGGCGAGGTTGGGGCCGACGGTACCGTCCGCCATCCAGCTCCCGAGGATCTCCTTGCGGACGTCCTGGATCTTGATCGCCCCGGTCTTGTGCGGGAGGTGGGCGAGGGCCGACTCCATTGCGATGAGCCGGTTGAGCAGATACGGCTCGTCATGCTCGAAGCACAGGTAGAGGACGTTGGCCTGGCCGCCGGAGGCGATGTTCCGGGCCATCTGGAGGGCCATCGTGGTCTTGCCGGTGCCCTGGGCGCCGCCGATCAGGAGCAGCTCGCCGGCCCGCAGGCCGGTGCCGATCGTCTTGTCGAGGGGGGTGAATCCCAGCGGGACGGGCTGGTATTCGCCGACGTTGCCGGTCGTGACCTTCTCATTGAGGTCGACGAGAACGTCGAGCGCCGACCGCGGGGCCATACTGCCGTTGGCCGTGTCGAGTCGCCAGTTCTGGCCCGACGGCGCAGCAATGTCGGCGGCCTTTGTGCTCACGAAGGACGACCTCCCGGGTGACGGTAGATGGGTGCAGCGTAGCACCGGAATTCGTGCTAACAGCCGCCCGAGAGGACCCTCCGGGTGACCCGAAGGTACTCCCCTCCCCGTTCCGGAGACGCTCGATTCAGGTCTTCAGGCCGGTCGCCGCGAGCTCGTCCCAGAGGTAGCCGATGGCCCGGATTCCGCGCTCGTAGTTGTCCAACACGAGGGACTCGTTGGGGGCGTGGGCGTTGTCGTCGGGGTTCGTGAAGCCGGCCAGCACGACCGGCAGCCCGAGGATCGATTCGAAACTCGCACAGACCGGGATCGAGCCGCCTTCGCGGGAGTAGACCGGGACGCGCCCGAATGCCCGCTCGATCGCCCGGGCGGCCGCCTTCGTCGCCGGGTGATCCATCGGGGTCAGGCTCGGCCGGCCGCCGCCCAGGTTGCGCACGGCCACGGCCGCGCCCGGCGGGGCGATCCGCTCGACGAACTCCCGGAACAGCTCGTAGATCCTGTCGGGGTCCTGGGCGGTGACGAGGCGGCAGCTCACCTTGGCGTGGGCGTGCGCGGGGATGATCGTCTTCCCTCCCTCGCCCTGGAAGCCGCCCCAGATCCCGTTGACGTCGAGGGTCGGTCGCGCGCCGCGCCGCTCGAGGGTCGTGAAGCCCGTCTCGCCGACGAGCGCCGAGACGCCGATCCCCTTGCGATACGCCTCCTCGTCGAACGGGAGCGCGGCAAAGGCCGCCCGGTCGGCATCCGAGAGGGGCACGACGTCGTCGTAGAACCCGGGAATGAGGATCCGCCCGTCGGGGCCCTTGAGGGCGGCGATGATCCTTGCCAGGGCATTGGCCGGGTTCTCGACCGAGCCACCGTAGCTTCCCGAGTGGAGGTCGAGCGGCGACCCGATGACGTCGATCTGGGCGTACATGATCCCGCGCAGCCCGAGGGTGATCGCGGGCACGTTGCCCTCGAAGAAGCTCGTGTCGCTGATCACCGCGACGTCCGCCTTGAGCCGAGTCTTGTTGGCCTCGAGCCAGCGGTCGAGATGAACGGAGCTCGACTCCTCCTCACCCTCGAAAACGAACTTCAGGTTGACCGGCAGCCGGCCGCGGGTCGCGAGGAGCGCCTCGGTCGCCCGGAGGTGCATGTGGATCTGGCCCTTGTCGTCGGCCGCGCCGCGGGCGAGCATCCGGCCGTTCTTCACGACGGGCTCGAACGGCGGCGAATCCCACAGGTCGAGCGGGTCGACGGGCTGGACGTCGTAGTGGCCGTAGACGACGACGGTCGGGGCGCCTTCGGCGTGGAGCCAGTCGCCGTAGACGACCGGATGACCGCCGGTGTCCGAGACCTCGACGTGCTCGATGCCCATCGCGGTCAGCTCGCCGGCCACGAACTCCGCGGCCCGGCGACAGTCCGCCGCGTGCTCCGGCAGAGCCGAGATGCTCGGGATCCGGAGGAACGCCTCGTAGGAGCGGAGGCGCGCGTCGCGGTTCGCGTCGAGGTACGCCTCGAGCTTGGCGTCAGGCGTGGCGGTCGTGCCCATCGCCGGAGTCTAGCGGCGCGGGCCCGCGGTCGGCCCACCCGGTATTCCAAGAAGGCTTACCGGAGGCTGGTTACGTGGTGTTGGCAGGCTCAGTGGGCCCGAGCGCTCCGCATATATGCATCACTACGCATACGACGCGGCCGCGCACCCCGTTCCTACCGGATCTGGCCGGCCACAGTCCCGGCTATGCGGGTCGATAGTCCTTCTCGGAATACGCCGACGGGCGCGACTAGGCGGCCCGGAATCGAAACGAGCGGGCCGGT
>JBBDZZ010000088.1:0-15685 GCA_040899885.1 Chloroflexota bacterium
AGCGGCGACATCGGGATCGCCATCGACTCGGTCAGGCGCCCTTCGGTCGGGATCGCATCGCGCTGGACCCAACCGACCGGCCGATCGTCGGCGTCGACGAGCAACAGATAGGGGAATGGATCCTCCGCCGCTCGCCGGTGCGCCTCGGCGCACTCCTCGCCGACGCGCCCCACGACGACCCTTTGGAGCTCGAGGTCGCCCACACGCGTGAGCGACAGGCGCTTCAGCCCGCGATCCGTGCCGACGAACCGGGCGACGAAGTCCGAGGCGGGCCGGGCGAGGATGTCCTCTGGCGGCCCGAACTGGGCGAGGATCCCGCCGGTCTGCATGACCGCGACGAGGTCGCCCATCTTGATCGCCTCGTCGATGTCGTGGGTGACGAAGAGAATCGTCTTCGCCAGCTCCTCCTGGAGGCGGAGGAACTCGTTCTGGAGGCGCTCCCGGACGATCGGGTCGACGGCGCCGAATGGCTCGTCCATGAGCATGATCGGTGGGTCCGCGGCGAGCGCCCGGGTGACGCCGACGCGCTGCCGCTCGCCGCCCGACAGCTGGGCGGGGTATCGATCGCGGTAGCTGGCGGGCTCCAGGCCAACGAGGGCGAGCAGCTCGTCCGCCCGCGCCCGCTGGCGCGCCTTCGGCCAGCCCATGAGGCGCGGCACCGTGACGACGTTCTCGCCGATCGTCTCGTGCGGGAACAGGCCAACCTGCTGGATCACGTAGCCGATGCTCCGCCGCAGATCCGTCACGTCGCGGGTCATGATGTCGACGCCGTCGATGAGGATCTGCCCGGACGTCGGCTCGATGAGCCGGTTGACCATCTTGAGGCTCGTGGTCTTGCCGCAGCCCGACGGCCCCACGAGGACGCAGATCTTGCCCGCCGGCACGGTCAGCGACAGGTCGTTGACGGCTCCCGGTGTGTTCTTCGCGCGGCTGTCGTAGCGCTTCGTGACGTGCCGGAACTCGACGGTTGAGGCGCGGGGCGCGGGCGGGGCGTGCGGGGCCATTCGCGCATTCTGGCCCAGCGTGAGCGGTTCGTCGCTCAGGCGCGAACGGCGAGCGGCTTGACCTGGCCGATCAGCCGTTCGAGCGTCTCCGTGTCGTACGGCGCCGGCTGCTCCGAGATGATCGTCCGGAATCCGAGCTCGAGATACGGCGCCAGCCGCTCCGTGAGCTGCTCCGGCGTCCCGGTCCACCACGTGTCGTCGTTCTCGACGCGGGCCAACGGCGTGCGGTTGTGCTCCAGGGCGGCCTTCCAGACCTTGATGGCCTCCTTCTCGGAGTCGCGGATCGTCGCCTTGATCCCGAGCGTGAACTCGATCTCCGCGATGTCTCGCCCGACGTCCTCGCAGTGCTGCTTTAGAACCTCGACCTTGTGGGTGAGCTTCTCGATGTCGCCCATCGCGTTCCACATGTCGGCGTACTTCGCGACGGTCCGCAGCGTCTTCTTCTCCCCCGAGCCGCCGATCATGATCGGCAGGTGGCGCTGGATCGGCGCCGGCTGGTGTCGGAGGTCGACGAACTTGTAGTGGCTGTCTGGCGGCGATGTGACGGACTTCCCGTCGAGGACGGCGCGCATCGCACCGACCGACTCGTCCAGCCAGGTGAGGCGCTCACCGAAGCCCTTCCCGAACTCGATCCCGTGAGCGGTGTGCTCGAGCTCGAACCAGGCGCCGCCGATCCCGAGGATCGCCCGGCCGCCGGACAGGTGGTCCAGGGTCGCCACGGTTTTCGCGACGAGGCCGGGGTTGCGGAACGTGTTGGCGCCGACAAGCAGGCCGACCCGCAGCTTCGGCGTCGCCGTGGCGGCCGAGGCGAGACTCGCGTAGCCCTCGAAGATCGGCTGGTATGGGTCGCCGAAGATCGCGTACAGGTGATCCCAGGCCCAGAGATGGTCATAGCCAAGCTTGTCGAGCCGTTTGACGGCGTCGATGTATGCGGGCCAGTCGGTGGCCTGGTTCCAGAGAAGCACTCCGTACTTCAGATCGGGCATTGGGCAGGCTCCGGGCGGTGGGTGGACTGCCGAGTCTAGTGGGTTCGGCGATTTGGACCCGCGATTCGGCTCACATACCAACCCGGGCGATGGTATCTGCCGAGAGAGGCCGGTTTAGGCGTAGATACCAACCCGGGCAGTGCTAACGCCGTCGCGCGGCGGCCGGAGGTGCGAATACGCCATTGCCCACGCTCAGTGAAGCACCGATTCGTGGCGGTGCGGTGCGCCGACCGGCGTTATCACTGCTCCCATTGGTATTTGCGAGGTTCGCGCGCTCACGCGTTGTCCAGCTCCCGCGAGATCGCACGCAGGATGAACCGCGCCGCCTCCGCGCTCTTGCCGCCGAGCTTCTGCCCCTCGTCCTGCTCGAGAGCCCGCATCAGGTCGCCCAGCATCAGTTCCAGCGCCGGCGTCCGGACGAGGGCGCCGGAATTGAACGCCTCATCCAGCCCATCGACTGCGATCCGAGCGTTGTCCACCGCGTGGCCCTTCGCCTCCATCCGCTCGCGGAACGCGGCCCGAGCCGCATCGGCTCGCGCGCCGGTGGAGCTCACCGCTTCCCGCCCCTCCGGCCGGCCGGCGCCACCGCCTCCTCGCGCGTCGCGCGTCGGACCCGCCGGCCGCGCGGAGCAGGCTCGACCTCCGTGCCGTTACGCCGGGCGGCGGCCCAGTCCGGCTCGAGGACACTCATCGAGATCTCGTCCCACCAGCGCCCCTCGCGCCAGATTGCCTCGCGCGCGCGACCCTCCAGCTGGAAGCCGCACCGTCGATACGACCTGATCGCGCGGGTGTTGAACTCGAACACCGAGAGCGCGACGCGATGGAGCCCGAGCGTCTGGAACGCGTGGTCGAGCATCAGGCGGGTCGCCTCGGTCCCGTAGCCGCGGCCCCACACATCCTTCTCGCCGATCGTGATGTGGTACAGCGCGGATCCGTTCTCGCCGTCGAGCTGGCTGAACGCGCACGTGCCGACGAGCCGACCGCTCGACTTGACGTGGACCGCGAGCGCGAGCGAGTCGGGGCCGACGACCCGCGCCGCAAAGAAGCGCTCGATCTCGTCGCGCCGCATCGGCCCGTCCTGGTAGCGCGTCAGCCGGGCGACATCCGGGTCGGAATACCAGCGCTCGAAGGCCTTGAGGTTCGCCGGGACGTGGCGGCGAAGGACGACCTGTGTTCCCTCGATCTGCTCGGGGAACCACTTCCGGTCGGCCATCGGGTGACGGTATACCATCGCCGCCATGCGCCGCTGGAGCGAGCTGGCGGAGCGTGTCGCGGGCACGACCCGCACCTCCGAGAAGACCGCCCTGCTCGCCGAGTACCTCCGCAGCCTCGCCCCCGCGGAGCTTCCGATCGCGGCGGTCTTCCTCACCGGGCGGCCATTCTCCGAGACCGATCAGCGCGCGACGGGCCTCGGCTGGGCGGCGATCGCGACGACCGTCACGGCCCTCGCCGGGGTGCCCCGCTCTGCACTTGCCGAGGCGTACGATCGCTCGTCGGACCTGGGCCTTGCGGTGGCCGACGTCCTGGCCGGAGTTGGCCACGCGCCCGATCCCGCGGCGGCACCCGGGCTCGAGGAGGTCGCCGCGACGTACGCCGCGATCGAGACCGCATCCGGGCCGGCGCGCAAGGGCGCACTCCTCGGGAGCCTGCTCGAGCGAAGCGACCCGCTGACCGCGAAATACATCGTGAAGATCCTGTCCGGCGACCTCCGGATCGGACTCCGGGAAGGGCTCGTCGAGGCAGCGATCGCGAAGGCCTTCGACCTGCCGCTCGACGCCGTCAAGTGGGCCGGCATGCTGACCGGCGACATCGGCCGGACGGCGGAACTGGCCCGCGACGGGCGGCTCGACGACGCAGCCCTCGCCCTGTTCAACCCGATCAAGTTCATGCTCGCATCCCCGGCCGAGGACGCGACGCTGATCATGGGCCGCCTCGGTGCGCCGGTCTGGGTCGAGGACAAGTACGACGGGATCCGGGCTCAGCTCCACAAGTCGGGTTCCGAGGTCCGCCTCTACTCGCGTGACCTCCACGACATCAGCGGCCAGTTCCCGGAGATCGTCGAGGCCGCGACCGGCCTCGCCTGGGACGGCATCCTCGACGGGGAGATCCTCGCCTGGCGCGACGGCACCGTCCTGCCGTTCCAGTCGCTCCAGAGCCGGCTCGGAAGGAAGGCTCCGTCGGAGGCGATCCGGGCGGAGGTGCCGGTGATCTACGTCGCCTTCGACCTGCTGGGCGTCGGCGCGGGCGGTGACGGCGAGGTCGAGCCGCTCCTCCGGACGCCACTCGACGAGCGCCGTCGCCGGCTCGAAGCACTCGGACTGCCGCTGGCCGGCGAGGGCGGTCGGTTCGCCCTGTCGCATCTCGTCAACGTCGACTCCGTCGACTCGCTGGAGGCCGCGTTCCAGGATGCTCGCGGCCGGCGGAACGAAGGGCTGATGGTGAAG
Source organism: Chloroflexota bacterium (assembly GCA_040899885.1). Classification (GTDB taxonomy): domain Bacteria; phylum Chloroflexota; class Limnocylindria; order Limnocylindrales; family CSP1-4; genus JACDAV01. Next base: position 4,435 of record JBBDZZ010000088.1, read on the forward strand.
GACCCGCGGAGCGGTTACTCACCCGGCCGGCGCGGCCTCGGCTGGCTGAAGATGAAAAAGGCCCTCGCCACGATCGACTGCGTGGTCGTGGGGGTCGAGGTCGGCCACGGCAAGCGCCACGGTGTGCTCAGCGATTACACGTTCGCCGTGCGCGACGAGGAGCACGACCGGCTGGTGACGATCGGCAAGGCGTACAGCGGCCTGACCGACGCCGAGATCGCCGAGATGACGGCCTGGTTCGAGGCCCACACGATCCAGCGGTTCGGGCGGTTCCGGACGGTGGAGCCGACGGTCGTCGTCGAGGTCGCCTTCGACGTGATCGTCCGCTCGACCCGCCACCAGTCCGGCTACTCGCTCCGTTTCCCGCGGATCGCCAGCCTGCGTCCGGACAAGCCACCGGGCGAGATCGACACGCTCGAGACCGTGAGGGCCCTGTACGAGGGACTCCAGCAGGGAGCGGAGCACCTGGTCACGGCGGGCGCCCGCAGGTAGTACGGGGGGGTTCGGGACGATCGGGGTGCGGTGCCGCCCGGCGACACCCTCGTATGCTCGTCCCATGTCCGAGGGCTTTGGAGGCGGCGAACGCAAGGTCGCCCTCACGCTGTTCACCGACGCCTACGTCATCCGGGGCCATGTCCAGACCCGCCAGCGGCGCGTCTCGGACATCCTCAACCAGGCCGAGCACGACTTCATCGTGCTCGTTGACGTCGTGCTCGACGAGTACGGCGCGCACGGTGGCACGAGCCGCTCCGACTACGCCCAGATCAACCTCGGGTCCGTCCTGTTCGCGGTGGCCGAGGCGTCCGAAGCCGGGGCCGTCCCCGAGATGCACACCCCGAAGATCGCCGAAGAGGCGCTGGTCTCGATCCCGCCCTTCATGATCATCGGCCGGATCCACCTCACGCCGGAGCGCGAGCTTCATGACGCGCTCGCCGAGCTCACCGGCCGGTTCGTCCCCGTGACCGACGCCGTGTACTGGTCGGACACCGTCAGCGAGGCACGGACGACCGCCGCGATGATCGCCTTTAACCACTCGCGCGCCCAGATCCTCGCCCCGCACCGCGAAGTGGACCCGTGGGCCGGCCTCGACCGAAAGGCAGCGGCAGCCGCGTCCGCCGACGCTGCGGCGGCCAGCTCCCGTGCGGCGGCTCCCCAAGGTGCCGGCGCGGTTGATACCGGCATCGCGGATCCCTGGGGCTTCGAGCGCGCGGACGGCGCCCAGCCGGAGCCGAACCCGTGGGGCCCCGGCGTCGCCCAGGACCCGTGGGGCAACGGTCCCACCACCCCTCCCACGCCGGCCGACAAGATCCGGTAGGCCACGGCCCCTCAGCGCTCGACCGGCAGGTCCAGCCGGTCGCCCCATTCGGCCCAACCACCGTCGTAGACCGCGACGTCCTCGTGTCCGAGGAGGGTGAGGACGAACGCGAGCTTTGCGGCCGCGATCCCCGACCCGTCGTAGCAAATCATCCTGCGGCCGCGGCTGACGTTCGCCCGGTGGAGCAAGTCCCGCAGCTCCTCTCCCTCCCGGAGCCGCTGGCCGCCCGGCCTGGTCAGCGCTGCGGCAGGCACGTTCACCGCCCCCGGGATGTGGCCCAGCCGCCGGGTATTGCCCTCGAGTCCGCGATACTCGGCGGGGGCCCGGGCGTCGATCATGCTCACCTCGGCGGAGCCGAGGAGGCTGCGGACGTCGGCCGTGGTCAGCCGCATCCGGGCCTGGGCTCGGGGCGTGAACACCGAGTTCGCCGGCGGGATGTCCGCGTTCGAGACGTCGCGGCCCTCCTCCTGCCAGGCCGGGAAGCCGCCGTCGAGGATCCGGGCCGACTCGAACCCGTAGACCCTCAGGCTCCACCACGTCCGCGCCGCGTACAGGCCGAGCGTGTCGTCGTAGATCACGAGCGTCGTCCCGTCGCCGACTCCCGCCCGGGCCGCAGAGCTCGCGACCTGCTCCGGGCCGGCGAGCAGGAAGCTCGAGCCGCCGTCGTCGCGGGCGATCAGATCCGCGGTCCAGTCGAGCCACGCCGCGCCCGGGACATGACCGTTCAGGAACGTCGCGCGGCCGCTGCCGTCCGGCCGCCAGCGAACGTCAAGCACGCGGACCTCGGGCCGGTTGATGTTCTCCGCGAGCCACTCCGTCGAGGCGAGGAGCTCTGGGCGCGCGAGGCCGGTCATCGCCAAATGGCATCGTCGGAGCGGGAGAACATCGCCGGTATCATACGGCCGTGGTCGCCCCGTTCCTGCCCGACGCGGAGAAGCTGGCGGCCGTTCGCGAGGGGTTGCCCGCCGTGGGAGCGGGGATCTACCTCGACACCCCCCTGGCCGGCCCCCTGCCGGCTGAGACCGCCCGGGCGATGGCGGACGTCCAGTCGTGGGAGCTCGGGACGGGGCGGGCCGGACGGGACCGACGCGCCGAGGCGCTCGCCCGGGTCGACGAAGCGCGCGCCGCGGTCGCAACTCTCCTGACGGCGGACCTCGACGAGGTCCTCATCGCCCACGGGCTCGACGATGCGGTGGCCAGGGCGGTCCGGACGATCGACTGGCAACCGGGCGACCGGGCGGTCGTCGTCGCTGATCCGGACCGCGCCCGGCTCGAGGCGGTGCTGCCGCCGGGGGTCGAGGCCGACGAGCTTCCGCTCCCCACCGACCCGGTGGCGACCCTTGCCGCCCTGGGGCGCGCCCTCCGCTCCGGAGCCCGCCTCGTGGTGTGTCCGCTCGTCTCGGCGGCGACGGGGGCGCGTCTGCCGGTCGAGGGGATCGCGACGTTAGCCCACGACCGCGGGGCCACCGTCCTCGTGGACGCTACTCAACTCGCCGGCACAGGTCGGGTCGACCGCCGTGAGCTGGGCGTCGACCTCCTCGTCGCCCGGTCGGAATCGTGGCTGCTCGGCCCGGAGGGCCTTGCTGTCCTGGCCGCGTCCGGTGATCGCATCGAGCGGGCGGCCGCGGCCGGCGATCCGGCCCGGGGGACCAGGGCCGGCGGCAACGGGCCCATCGGGTTCCACCTGCCGTCGGTCGTCGGGTTCGGACGGAGCTGCGGCTGGCTGTCGATGTACGTTGGCCTGGCCTGGATCGAGGCCCGCGCCCGGCAGCTCGCGAATCAGGCGGCGCGCCGGCTGGCGGCTCTCCCGGGCGTGGAGGTCCTGACGCCACCAGGCGGTGCCGGCTGCATCGTGGTGTTCCGGGTCGCGGGCTGGTCCGCCGATGCCGTTCTCGACGAGCTCGGCGCGCGGATCTTCCTCCTCGCCTCGAGTGTTTCCGAGCTCGACGCCGTCCGGATCGGCATGGGCTTCTTCAACACCGAGGGGGAGATCGACCGGCTCATCGACGGCGTCGACCTGCTCGCCGCACATAGCCCGGAGACGCTCCCTCCCCGCCGGACCCTGGCGATCCTCGGCGAAGCGCCGTGACCGCCCGGGGAACTCCGGCGCCGCGGCGCCGCTCGGCGGTCGAGGTTCGCTGGCGCCAGTTCCGGAACGCGCCGCGCCCGATCGTCCGGGCGGTTGCGAGCAGCCTTGGGGTGGCGGTCGTCGGAGCTCTCGCCTACCTCGCCTACGACCTCGCGATCGAGGGTGGGGCGGACCTCCCCGGAGGCGACCTGCGCCTGCTGTTCCTCGCCGCCTACGTCGTGGTCGTTCTCGTTGTCGGGAGCCTGGTGACGTGGCTCCTGGTCCCGCAGCCGACCGGCTCGGGGACCCGGATCGTGCGCAGCCCGTGGAGCGCGGCTTTGGGCCTGTTCGCCGCGATCCCGATCTGCTACATCGTCCTCGTCGTGGTCCTCGAGGTCATCAAACCCCTCCTCGCAGGCCGGTGACCGAGCGCCACAGCGAGGGTTACTGCCTCTCGTGACGGCCCCGCGAGTAGCCCAGAAGTACCATTCCCCGCCCTCCCGGCGTCGGTCAACATCTGGCTTCGGTGGGCGTTCCCACCGCGACCCAGCAGGGGGTTTCGAGTTCGCGTGCCCAAAGAAGACCCGCAGCAGCATGTCGCGCTCCCGAAGCTCTATGGCGCCTCGGCGACCGCTCGACCCGTGCCGCTGGTGCCGGAAGCGCCCCGTCCGTTCAATCCCGACGAGATGCCCGTCGCGGCGGAGCTGACGGAAGACGAGCGCGACCTCATCGAGAAGCTTCCGCCCGAAGCGTTCAGGCCGGGCGGCGGCTACATCCTGGGCTCCGAGGACCCGAATCGGGATGAAGCTGCCCAGCGTCGCCGCATGCCGTCCTTCCTGAGGGGCCTCACCGGCCGATTGTTCGGCAGCTCGTAGCCCCCGCGGCGCCATCGCGCCGGGTTTTCCTCGATCTCTAGACATCCTGGCCGCATCGTGGCCTAATATCGACCTATGGCGACGGACGACGGAGGTCTGCTGAGAATCGGGCAGGCCGCCGAGCTGCTCAGTGTAGGTGTCGACACGCTGCGTCGATGGGAGTCCGAGGGCCGGCTCGCGACCTCGAGGTCGACCGGCGGCCAGCGGCTCGTGCCGATCCCCGAGGTCAGCCGCCTCCTGGCCGAGCGCCGGCGCGCGGCGCCGGACCGGCCGATCGTCGCCCAGTCCGCCCGCAACCGGTTCGCCGGCATCGTCACCCGGATCGAGCGCGACCGGGTGGCTGCCGTTGTCGAGGTGCTCGCGGGGCCGCACCGCCTCGTCAGCCTGATGACGGCCGAGGCGGTCGAGGAGATGGAGCTCGCCGTCGGCGACGAGGCGGTATGCGTGGTGAAGGCGACCCACGTCATCGTCGAGATCCCCCGGTAGGTGGGATCGTGCGGCGCTCACGCTGGCTCCCCGTGGTCGCCGCGCTGGCGCTGCTCGTGCCGGCTGCCTGCAGCGCGGCGCCGGCGGGCTCCGTGGAGCTCACGGTCTTCGCTGCCGCCTCCCTGAGCGATGCCCTCACCGCGGCCGGCAACGTGTACGAGGTCGACAACCGCGGGGTGTCGCTGACGCTGTCGTTCGACGCCTCGAGCGCGCTCCGGACCCAGATCGAGCAGGGCGCCCCCGGCGACGTCCTCGCATCTGCCGACATGGCGAATCCCCAGGCCCTGGTCGACGGCAAGCTGGCCGTGGGCCCGGTCGTCCAGTTCGCCCGAAACGAGCTGACGATCGTCGTGCCCGCGGCCAACCCGGCCCGGATCGGCGATCCGCGCGATCTTGCCCGCCCCGGGGTCTGGATCGTCGGCGCCGGAGAGTCCGTGCCGATCAGCAGGTACATCGACGAGTGCCTGGCGAAGCTCGCTGCGCTGCCCGGCTACCCCGCCGGCTACGCCGCCGGCGTGGCCTCGAACGTCGTGTCCCGTGAGGACAACGTCCGTGCCGCGCTGACCAAGGTGGAGCTCGGCGAGGCGGATGCCGCATTCGTCTACGTCACGGACGCGGCCGCCTCTGACGCGGTCGAAGTCGTGGGGATCCCCGCCGCCGCAAACGTCGAGGCGGTCTACGGCTCGGTCGCGATCAGCGGGTCTCGCCATCCGGCCGAGGCGGCGGCATTCGTCGCCTGGCTCGCCGGCCCGCGAGGGGCGTCGATCCTTGCGACCTTTGGGTTCCTCGGGCCCGCCGGCGAATGAAGCGGAGCCCGATCGGGCTTCTCGCCGGCGCCGGCGGGGGGCTCCTCGTCCTGTTCCTCGGCCTGCCGATTCTCGCCCTTCTCGCCCGGGCGGTGACCGGCGGCTTGCTGCCGGAGGCCGCGGGGGCCTCCGCCGTCCTCGAAGCGCTGGGACTGAGCCTCGTGACCACCCTTGCCAGCCTTGCTCTTGCGGTCGCGCTCGGGACGCCACTCGCGTACGCGCTCGCCCGCCGGCGCGTGCGGGGCCGGGCCCTCCTCGAGGCGCTCGTCGACCTGCCGATCGTCCTGCCGCCGGCGGTCGCCGGGCTGGCGCTCCTCCTCGTGCTCGGGCGGCGGGGCTGGATCGGCGGGCCGCTCGAGGCGCTCGGGATCTCGATCCCGTTCACGACGGTTGCGGTCGTGCTCGCCCAGACCTTCGTCGCGGCCCCGTTCTTCGTGCGTGCCGCCCGAACGGGGTTCGCGGGGGTCGATCGCCACCTGGAGGATGCGGCCCGGGTCGACGGTGCGAGCGAGGCCAGCGTCTTCTGGCACGTGACGCTGCCACTCGCGGCGCCGGCCCTGGCACCCGGCCTCGTGATGACGTGGGCGCGGGCCCTTGGCGAGTTCGGGGCAACGATCATGTTCGCGGGCAACTTCGCCGGCCGGACCCAGACGCTGCCGCTCGTCGTCTACGGGGAGTTCCAGGCCGGCGCCCTCGATGCTGCTGTGGCCGCCGCCGCGATCCTCGTGCTTGCCGCGCTCGGGGTCCTCATCGCCGTCCGGGGCTTCGGCTGGCGGCGCGCGCTCGACGTCCGCTCGATCTAGGGGTGTACGATCCCGCGACGGGGGAGTAGCTCAGCGGTTTGAGAGCAGCCGTCTTATACACGGCCGGTCCCTGGTTCGAATCCAGGCTCCCCTACCAGCCCAGTAGTCCCCCCGGGCCCGCCGATCCGGCCCCTCGCGGACCGTCCCCCAGCCGGTACAGTACGGCTTGACGCTCACCAGACCGTGGTCCCCTGCCTCGGTCCCGGGCCTGCCCAAGGTCGTAATGGACGAGATCGCGCTGCTCGCGGAGCTCCTGTTCCTGGTCCTGTTCGTCGCGACCTCCATCAGCTGGATCCGCCACCGCGACCCGATCAGCCTCGATCTGTCGCTGATCTTCAGCGGCCTGGGCCTCCTGTTCCTCCTCCAACTGTGGGAGCGCGTGACCGGCATCGAGCCGCCGGCACTCCTCAGCCAGGCCGTGACGTTGCTGTTCTTCGTCCTCCAGCCGCTGTTCACGCTTCACCTCGTGTCGCTCGTGAGGCGCCTCCCGCGGGCCGTGCTCATCGGCTCCACGGTCGTGATGGCAACCCGTGACGGTTGTACTGCTCGACGTCCGCCTCCCTGATGGCAACGGCCTCGCCCTCGCCCGCGAGCTGCGAACCCGTCCTCCCGCCCAACGGCCCCGGGTGCTCATCCTCAGCGCGAGCGTCCTGCCCCACGAGCGCGATGCTGCGCTGGCGGCCGGCGCCGACGGGTTCCTCGGCAAGCCCTACCGGCCGCCGGACCTCGTCGCCTGGCTGCTCCAGCTCATTGAGGCGGGTTCTCCGACGGCCTGAGCGCCGGCGCCCAGCGTGAGCTACGGCTCGTCCCGGGCCGCGCTCCGTGCGGTGGCCACCAGGAGGTCGGCTGCCTCGTCGTCGGACAGCCCCCGTCGACCCGCCAGCGACTGCCACGTGCCGACCTCCACCGCATGGCCGATGACACCGGCGAGCCGCGCTCGGCCGTGCTGCCCGAACGTCGGCCAGCCCTCCGAGAGCGCGGCCGGCAGCTCCGCCAACGGGTCCGTGAGGGGCCGAAGTCCCGCCCGCAGCGCGGGCAGCTCCGGCGCGTCACGCAGGAGGCTCGCGGCAATCGGCTCGGTCGCCCGGTACCAGGCGTAGAGGTCGCCCAGAGCACGGCGCAGCCGGACGGACGGGTGCCGTTCGGCGAACCAGCCGTTCATGTCGGGGAGCGGGTGTCGGGCGAAGAGATCGCCCGTGCACGCGGCGAGCAATGCCCGCTCATCGGGGAAGTGCCGGTACACCGTCAGCCGCTCGACGCCGGCCCGGATCGCGATCGCGCTCACGGTCGTGCGGACCGGCCCGACCTGGCCATGGAGTGCGAGCGCAGCGTCGACGATTCGACGGCGAGTCTGGGCCTGTCGATCGGCCCGCTTCCTGAGCTGGTAACGGCGCGGCGTCCGCACCTGCATTGGCTGATCGTAGCCGTTCAGCGGAACCCCGATGAGGCCGTCCTGACGCGAACGGGCCGGCCCAGGCTGTCAGGCCGTCAGGCGGTCTCCCGGATCATCTCGAGGATCCGCTCGCGACGTGTCGACGTCAGGCTGCGCTGGACCGGCAGCGAGGCAAGCCAGGCGGGGATCTGCTGGTGGGTGATCACGGCGCACGTGGAGGTCCGCTCGATTGAGGTGTCCGGAGCGACGACCGCAGCGTAGACCTTGACGATGAAGTCCTGGTCGTCGCTGGCGAACCAGCTCCGGACCCGCTCGGCGTCCCGGGCCGCGCGATCGAGCGGGTTCTCGAACGGGATCCACTGGCCGGCCGAGGTGCGGACCTCCCACGAGTGGCCGCGGTGCCGGGTGGCGGCGGCCGGCGGCAGCTCCCCGAGCATCGCCACGCCGAATGGGCCCACGACGAGCTCCGGGACCGCTCGCCCGTCGGGCAGGCGGATCCGGCTGGCGGCCACGTAGTCGTCGCTCAGGAGGCGGGCGAGCCGGCTGGCCGGGGTGGGGCGCGGTCGGCTCGAGGCGATCCCGTCGAGGACCGCGACGATCCGGGCGAGGCCGACGATGACGAACGTGGCAGGGGCGATGAGGGCGAAGGTCCAGGCAAGCATCCCTGCCACGACCTCGGCGGTCTCGGGTCGACCGCTGGGCGTGAACGACGAGATGAACGGGGTCCCGAACGTCAGGAAGCCGACCACCAGCCCGCCGAGGAGGAGGATCCCACCCACGGCCGTGCCGACGGCGACCGAGATCCACCCGTTGCTGGACTGGCGGCGGGAGGCGATCACCTGCATGGCGACATCGTGTTCCGTACGGCGCCGGTGCGGAATGGCCACTTCGGCCTACCTCCTGACGACCGACGGGACCACGATCGTCCCCGGACCTGCCCCCACCGCACAGCGACGTTGCGGTGGCGCACCGTCGCCCGTGCAACGGGGTGACGGCCGTACCATTGATCCCGCGAGCACCGATGGCGATGCTGCTCGGGCGACCGGGCGATCCTGTCCGGCCCAGAGGCTTTGCTCGTGACCTTCGCTCCACGCGCGGGATTGCGACCGCTCGCCAGGTCATTCACCAGCGTCATCGCGGTCGCAGTCCTGCTCGCCACACTCGCCCTGCCGGCTGCTGCCGCGGGCCCCGTCAAGCTGAGCAGCCCGTCCGTCTCGCCGTCCGGCGGGACGACCGCCACGCCGTTCACATTCACGGTGACCTACCGCCACCGCGCGGGATCGCCGCCCGCCAACCTCCGCCTCGTGGTCGAGGGGATCGCCCACCCGATGGTCGCGAGTGGGGGCGATGGCTGGAAGAGGGGCGTGACGTTCTCGGTCACAACGACTCTGCCGGCCGGGAGGCACACGGTCCGGTTCGTGGCCGTCGACCCGGACGGGAACGAGGGCACGATCGCAGGCGGCGAGGTCCGCGTCGCTCGGCCTTCGACCGGGCCACAGCCTGCGTCGACCCCGGTCCCCCGGCGAACGCCGGCCCCCCAGCCGAGAACGACACCGGCTCCGCCGGCCGTGGTCGATCCCAACGTCGTGCCCGATCCGAGCTCCGACGGCGCGGGCCCCAACGGCGGCGACCCCGACGATCTGGGTTCCGAGCCCCCGACGACCGGCGTCGGCGGCGCGGGCCAGGGTGGCGGCGGTGCCAACCCCGGCGACCCAGGCTCCGGTAACCCCGATGGCAGGGGCTCGGGCGAGGTGACCGCCGGCCTGCCGGGCAGCTGGGGCGACCTCACCCGCTACCTCGCGGCGCTGGGCCTCGATCCGGCCGGCTCGCCCTTCCTCCGGCTCGTGCCGGTGATGATCTGGACGACAGGCGGCGTCGCGCTGCTGATGGCGTTCGGGTTCTTCGGCAAGCGACGCCGCGACGGCGAGCCGCCCGAGCCAGACGAGGTCCTCTCCGCCCATGCGGCCCGGGGGACCGGCGAAGCGGCGACCGCGGCCCTCGTGCCCGACGGTGCCGCGCCCCCGAACCCAATCGATCTCGAGATGGCGATGCCGCGCTGGCGCAGGCCGTCGCTCCTCCAGGCGCGCAAAGCGGACCCGCTCCGCGACGGCGAGCGGCCGGCCCGGCTCAGCTTCGATCATGCCGCGGTCGCCCCGATCGCGGGGTACGAGCGGCGCCTCATCCGGTACATGGTCGTCCAGCTGCTCGACACACCGGACGAGTTCCGCGGTGCGGAGATCGGCGCGCTCGCCCAGGGCGATGAGGTCCAGCTCCTCGAACGATCCGGCACGTACTGGCGCGTGTTCTGCCCTGATGGCTCGGAGGGCTGGATCCATCGGATGACCCTCGGCGACGTCGTCGGCGAACCGCCCGCGCCGTCCGCCCGGGATACGTGGGCAACGTCCTCGGTCCAGGCCGAGGAGGTCGACCAGGACGTCCTCGTCGCGTTCATGACGGCACGCGGCCGCGCCTGACGCTTACCCCTCGGCCGGGGCAGCCTCGCGCCTCAGCACGAGGATGTGCTGGTGGGCGATATTCGGGACGAAGACCTTCGGGTAGCCGTACGGCCGGAGCCTCGTGCCCGCCTGGTACCAGATCAGATCGCCCTTGACGACGAACCCCGCGGCCGTCGCCCGCGCCGCGAGGTCCGCGCCGGTGAACAGGTACCTGCCGCCCTGGTATGCGTCGCGGACGATGACGACCGCGTAACGGCCCGGGCGGAGAACCCGCCTGAGCTCCCGTAGCACCACACCCATCCGGTCGAGGTAGGTCGGGTAGTCGGGTGCGTTCGCGATGTCGGCCGGATCGTCGGTGACCATCGCGTAATCCGTCCGCCGGTTGGCATGAGCTTCGGCGAGTCGCCCGCCGGCCATCGTGATCGGCAGCTGGACGTTGTACGGCGGATCTGTCGCCACGAAGTCGACCGATGCCGAGTCGATCGCCGGCAGGACGGCGAGCGCGTCACCGACCCTCAGCTCGATCCCCGCCGGGTCGAATCGGCGCGGCCCGCCGGGATCGTTCGGGCCGAGGTCCGCGAGCTCTGGACCCAGCCCGTCGCGCTCGGCCAGCGCCTCGCGCACGACCTGCTCGTGGATCTCGACCCAGGCCGGCGAGAGCTCGATCCCGAGCGCCCGGCGCGGTCCACGCGCGATGGCAGCGCCCAGGAGCGTTCCCCCGACGCCGGCGAACGGGTCGAGCACGAGCTCGCCGCTTCGAGTGAAGAACTCGATCAGCCGAGCCATGAGCCGGGGCGGCTTGTTCGCCCCGTGGCGCTTGCGCAGGTCGTGCCCCAACTCCGACGGGTACGCCGTCGACCAGACCGACTTCGTGAAGTAGAGCCACTCTTCGCCGGGCAGCTCGTTGAGCTCGTTGTCCGGGTGGGGAGCGCGGCGCGTCGGCGGCATCGCCTGCCAGCCTAGCGGACGTCGCGCCGGCCGATCATAGAATGCGGCATGCCGGCGAGCTTCACGAGCGCGCAATTCGTCGGACGCGAGGGGGCGTTCGG
>JBBDZZ010000089.1:0-15448 GCA_040899885.1 Chloroflexota bacterium
CGCGACAGCCGTCAGCCGACGCGCTCAGTCAAGGGTCTCGGTGGATCCGGGCTTAAACTCGGCCGATGACCGAGACTGAACGGCGCCCCCGGACCGACGCACGGGCGGTCGATCCCGAGCAGGCGACCGGCCTGACCGACATGGATCCCGAGTCGTTTCGGGCCGCCGGGCACGAGGTCGTCGACGTCATCGCGGATTACCTCGCGACCGTCGAGCGTCACCCCGTATTTCCGAACGTCGAGCCCGGCTCGCTCAGGCCGCTGTTCGCGCCGTCGCCGCCTGAGCAGCCGGAGAACCTCGGCGCGATCCTCGCCGACTACCGCGCTCTCGTCGAGCCGAACGTCACCCACTGGCAGCACCCGGGGTTCATGGCCTACTTCCCGACGACCGCGTCCGGGGCGGGGATCCTCGGCGAGATGCTGACCGCCGGGATCGGGTCGAACGCCATGCTGTGGCGGACCTCGCCGGTCGCCACGGAACTCGAGCAGGTCGTCGTCGACTGGCTCCGCCAGGCGCTCGGCCTGCCCGAGGCGTTCGACGGGCTGCTGACCGACACCGCCTCGACGTCGTCGCTCATCGCGCTCGCGGCCGCTCGCGAGACGGCCGGGCTCGACGCGGCGGCCCGCGGCCTAGCCGGGCGGCCGGACCTCGGAGCGCCGAGGGTGTACGCCTCCACCGAAGCGCACAGCTCGATCGACAAGGCGTGTATGACGCTCGGGCTCGGGCGGGAGGCGCTCGTCAAGATCCCGGCGAACGACAAGTTCGAGATGCGCGTCGACGCACTCGAGGCAGCGATCGCCGCCGACCGTGCCGCGGGTCGGCGACCAATCGCGATCGTGGCGACGGTCGGGACGACATCGTCGACCTCGGTCGATCCGGTGGCAGCGATCGCCGACGCCGCCGAGCGCGAGAGACTGTGGCTCCACGTCGACACGGCCTACGCAGGCGCGACCGCGATCCTGCCCGGCCGAAGAGAACCGTTCGCCGGCTGGGAACGTGCCGACTCGGTCGTCGTCAACCCGCACAAGTGGCTGTTCACGCCGCTCGACGCGTCGCTGCTGCTCACCCGCCGGATGGGCGCCCTGCGCGACGCGTTCAGCCTCGTGCCCGAGTATCTCCGCACGCTCGATCGCGAGACGCCGGTCCGCGACTACAACGAGTACCAGCCGCAGCTCGGGCGGCGGTTTCGCGCGCTCAAGCTGTGGATCCAGCTGCGCTGGTTCGGGCTCGAGGGGCTGCGGCGCCGGATCGAGCGGCACATCGCGCTCGCCCAGGCGTTTGCCGGCTGGATCGATGCCGAGCCTGGCTGGGAGCGGCTCGCCCCGGTGCCGTTCTCGACGGTCTGCTTCCGCTACCGCCCGACCCGCCTCGCGGACGACGAGCCGGCGATCGATGAGCTCAACGCGGCCCTGATGGACGCCGTCAACCGGACCGGCGAGGTGTTCCTGTCGCATACCCGACTGGCCGGCCGGTTCGCGATCCGAGTCGCGATCGGCAACCTGCGGACGGAGCCGCGCCACGTCGAGCGCGCATGGGAGATCCTCCGTCGGGAGGCGGCGAGACTCGATGCCTAAGAGGAGACCCCCGATGGCCGGACCGGTGACCGTCCTGTACTTCTACAAGACGCTGTGGGGCTCTCACGACGAGTTCATCGAGCTCTTCGAGCGCAACCATCTGCCGATCCTGAAGGCCCAGGTCGAGAGCGGCCGGCTGCTCAATGTCCATCGCTTCGTCCCCCGGTTCCACAGCGACGGCCGGGCGGACTGGGACGTGCTCGTGACGATCATCTACCGCGACTGGGCGGCGCTCGAGGACCATTCGGAGGCGGACATCGCGAAGCGGCTGTTCCCGGACCAGAAGAAATACCGGAAGGAGGAGCGCCACCGGTTCGAGCTCCTCGAGGCGCACTGGGACGTGCCGCTCGACGAGAGGCCGGACTGATGGCGAGTGGCGAGGCCCTCAAGCGGCTCGGCGGGGGACGGTGGGAGACGAGGGACGCGCGGTTTGCGATCGAGCCGCAGTCCGGGACGTGGGTCATCGTCGACAGCACGCAGACGGATGAGCTGGGGCTGCCCCTGGTGCGCGGACCCTACCCCTCGCTCACCGCGGCGAAGGAGGCGATCGAGGACGCCCGTTCCACGGGCCCGGCACAATCGCCACTCGCCGAGAAGATCGAGCGCACCAGCAAGCGCGAGAAGGAGCTACCGAAGAAGCCGGAGCCCCCACCCGAACCCGCCTGGCTGCGGAAGCTGAGCGAGGCCGACCGCCGACGGTTGAGGACGCTGGTGAAGCGGCTCGAGGCCGAGGGCGTGGCCAACCCCGAGGGCGTGGCGCGGGCAGAGATCGCCGACGAGCAGCCCGCGCTCGCGCGGCTCGCGCTCGAACGGCGACTCGGTGAGGCACAGTCGGCGAAGGACCCGGCGAAGGCTGTCCGTCAAGCCCTGGACGCGGTGCTCGAGGGGCAGGACAAGGCTCTCGGCGCGCGCTGGCGCCTTGTCGACGGCAACGGCCGGGAGATCAGGCTGATCGATCTCCCGAAGCGCTGACCCGGCGGTCAGACCTCAACAGGTACGGGATAGACCTCGTCCGCGGGGTGCCCGGCACGCTCGTGGATCCGGCGGACCGCGTCCGCGCTCGGAGCCTCGGCGACGCACCAGACCATGCCGGACTCCGGGTCGCCCCAGGCGCGCTGGAAGTCGACGCCCTCGTCAGCCTGGATGTCGAGGTCGGCCTGGTGGGCTGCCTGCAGGGCCTCGGGTGTGATGCCCTTCATTCCCGTGTGGACGTCCATGAACTTCGGCATCGAATGCTCCTCCCTGTCGATCACTCAAGATTGAGGTTCCGACTCTAACGCCTTCACACAAGGGCGTCGCGCTTCGTGGCATCATCGACCCGTGCCGCCCATCACCGAGCTGACTCGCATAGAGCCTGTCCACCTCGATCGCCTCGCGGCCCAGGGCGTGTTCACGACCGGGCTTCTGCTCGAGGTGTCCGAGACGCCAACGCGGCGCCAATACCTCGCCGACCAGGTCGACGCCTCGCCGAACGACGTCCTCGCCTGGCGGGACGAAGGCCTGATGCTCAACCTCGCCGGGTTCGGGCCAGACGAGCACCAGCTGATGATCCAGGCCGGGATCGAGGGTCTCCGCGACATCCTTGCCCTCGACGGTGACACGTTCCGGGACCGGGTCCACCGGGCCGCGATCGAACTCAACATGAATCCGCCGAGCGACCTCGCGATCGCCGGCTGGTGGGAGCAGGCCCGGACGCTCGAGGACGAGTAGGGGATCATCACTCCGGACCGCTCCAGACCTCACCGGTCGAAGGGGCGTGTGCGGGGACGGGCTACCATGCTCAGGTGAGCGAGCGTCTGCCGCGGGTCGCGGCCTCGGTCGTCGTCGCGGTCGCCACGGCGATCGTGGTCCTTGCGCTCGCGATCTTCCTGTTCCTCAACCCCGTCTGGGTCTCGTTCGAGCAGGGCCGGAGCCAGGCCGCCGCGTGGACCGGCTTCTCGCCGGCGGAGCTCCGAACGGCCACCGACGCGATCCTCGCCGACCTCGTCTTCGGGCCGCCGGACTTCGACGTCGAGATCGGCGGGCAGCCCGTCCTCGATGTCCGGGAGCGCGGCCACATGGCCGACGTCCGCGGCGTGTTCCTCGGGTTCGGCGTGCTCGCCCTCGTCTCGGTGGTAACGCTGGCCGCGGCTCACCGCGTCGGCCGGGGTGAAGCCGCGTTCTGGCGGCCGGTCCGATCGGGAGCGATCGGCATCGCGGCGGCCGTCGTGGCGCTCGGCCTCGTGGGCCTCCTGGCCTTCGACGCCGCTTTCGAGGTGTTTCATCGCTTGTTCTTCGCCGGCGGCAACTACACGTTCGATCCGGCGACCGATCGCCTCGTCCAGCTCTTCCCGTACCAGTTCTGGATCGAGACGTCGTTCGCGGTCGGTGCGGTCGTGCTCGTGCTTGCCGCCGTCGCGGCCTCCATCGCTCAGCGCCGCCTCGGCATGAGCCCCAGCCGGCCGGCAGCGCGCCAGGTCCCCGTCGAGGTGGGTCGGTGAACGGGATCCCCGTCGCCCGGCTGTTCGGGTTCGAGATCAGGATCCACCCATCGTGGATCTTCATGGTTGCCCTCGTCGCCGTCCTCGTCGAGGGCCAGGTCCGGATCATTGCTCCGGAGCTCGATACGGTCTCGGGCTGGGTCATCGGCGCCGTCGCCGCCGGCGCATTCCTGCTGTCGGTCCTCGCCCACGAGCTGGCCCACGGAGTCGTCGCCCGACGGCGGGGGATCGACGTCGGCCCGATCACGCTCTACTTCTTCGGCGGCAGCGCGTCGTTCCAGCTCGAGTCGGACCGGCCGCGGGACGAGGCGGCGATTGCGCTCGCCGGACCGGTCGCCAGCCTCGCGATCGGCGTCCTTCTCTTGCTGCTCGGATTTGCCGCGTACCTGAGCGGGCACCCGGCCGGTCAGCCGGTCGCGGTCATCGCTGTCGTGCTCGCGGTGCTCAACCTCCTCCTCGGCGGCGTGAATCTCATTCCCGCCTACCCGCTCGACGGCGGGCGCATCGTCCGGGCGGCCGTCTGGGCGCGCAAGGGTGACGAACGCGACGGCGCGCGGGCCGCGGCCGCGTCTGGCCGATATGTCGGGTGGGCGCTCATCGCCGGCGGCCTCGTGCTGGTGCTGCTCGAGCAGGTGGTCGACGGGCTCATGGTGGGGCTGTCCGGCTGGTTCCTCGGCGGGGCCTCTCGTGGGATCTCGCGCCGGCTCGCGGTCCAGGAGCTGCTGAAGGACGTCCGCGTCGGTGACGTGATGGACAGGGACGTCGGCACGGTCGCCCCGCACCTCACGGTCGACACGTTTGCCGACCGGCTCCTCGAGGGCGGCGAGGGCCTCGCGATGCCGGTTCTGCGCGACGAGGTGGTCGTCGGCTTGATCGGCGCGTCCCAGCTCCGCCGGCTCCGGCGCAAGGCGTGGCAGACGACCCGGGCGGAGGACCTCATGGTCGTCCCGCCGACGCTGCCGCTCATCGGCCCGGAGGACACGCTGTGGTCGGCGCTCGACCGCCTGCGGCGAACCGGCCTCGACGGGCTGCCGGTCGTCGAGGGGGTTCGGCTGCTCGGGGTCGTCACTCGCAGGGCGATCGTCACGACGATCCAGACTCGGGCGCAGATCGAAGGCGTGTCGCTGCGATGAGCGCCCAGGCGACCGACTCGTCCGCCGCTGCGGCTGCGGCGCCCAGCGGGTCGCGCCTCCTGAGCGTGGACGAGGCGCGCGACCATGTCCTGGCCGCGATCCCCGGGCCGCTCCCGTCCGAGTCCGTCCCGGTGGGCGCCGGCCTGTGGCGCGTCCTCGCGGAGCCGGTCGTCGCGGCTACGTCGCTGCCGCCGTGGGACAACTCGGCGATGGACGGCTATGCGATTCGCTCCGCGGACACGGCCAAGGCATCCGAGGATGCCCCGACCCGCCTCCGCGTCGTGGGGGAGGTGCGCGCCGGCGCGGCCCCGGACGCGGCCGTCGAGCCGGGGACCGCGGTCCGGATCGCGACCGGGGCGCTGTTGCCGCCCGGCGCGGACGCGGTGGTCCCCGTCGAGCAAACGACGCCCGTGGACGCGGAGGGCCGGCCGGGACATCGTGGCCGCAACGCCGCGGGGCCGCTGCCCGCGACGGTCCTCGTCCACGTGACGGTCGCGCCGGGCGGTTCCGTCCGGGCGGCCGCGAGCGACCTGTCCGCGGGTTCCGAGGTGCTCTCCCCAGGCGCGGTGCTGACACCGTCGACGATTGCCCTCGCCGCGGGCGCGGGCGCGCCCACGGTTCGTGTCCACCGACGACCGCGGGTCGCGGTCCTCGCGACGGGCGACGAGATACGAGCGGCAGGGGAGCCGCTCGGCGCCGCGGGAATCCCGGACGCGAACCGGCCGGGGCTGCTCGCCCAGGTCGCGGCCGCGGGCGGTGAGCCGATCGATCTCGGGATCGCGGCCGACCGGCTCGACGACGTCCTCGCGAGACTCCGCGCCGCCCTGGCCGACGACGCCGACGCGGTGATCGTGTCGGGTGGCGTGTCGGTCGGCCCGTACGACGTCGTCAAGTCGGCGTTCGAAAGCGTCGGCCGGGTCGACCTGTGGCGTGTCGCCGTCCAGCCCGGCAAGCCGTTCGCGTTCGGCACCGCAGATCGCCCGGGAGGCGGGCCGCCGGTGCTGCTGTTCGGGCTCCCCGGCAACCCGGTCTCGAGCCTCGTGACGTTCGAGCTGTTCGTCCGCCCGGCACTCCGCCGTCTCGCGGGTCATCGACGGCTCCTCCGGCCAATCGATCGAGCCGTGCTCGGCGAGCGGGTCTCGAAGAGCCACGGGCGTCGAGCCTTTCTCCGCGTCGTCGCGGAGCGCGATGGGGCCGGCCGTCCGGTCCGGGACGACAGCGGCCGCGTTCGCGTCGCTCTCGCGGGCGGGCAGGGGAGCCACGTCCTGTCCGCGCTCGCCACCGCGGATGCCCTGGCGGTGATCCCGGAGTCCCACGACGAGCTGCCGGCGGCCAGTGAGGTCGAGCTCTGGTGGCTCGACCAGCCCTGAACCGAGCCCAGGAGGACCGATGGATCGACCGCCCCGACCGCCCGGACCGCCACCCGGCCAGCCTGCCCCGCGCTCGGAGCGCCGGCGCCTCAGTCACATCGACCGTTCCGGCCGGCCGCGGATGGTCGACGTGTCGGCCAAGCCGGCGACCGCCCGTCGCGCAGTCGCCGAGGCGTTCGTGACGCTGTCGCCGGAGACGCTCAGCCTCGTCATCGACGGAGGCAACGAGAAGGGCGACGTCCTCGGTGTCGCCGAGCTGGCCGGCGTCATGGGCGGGAAGCGGACCAGCGATCTCATCCCGCTCTGCCATCCATTGCCGCTGACCGACCTCGTCGTCTCGGTCATTCCGGACCGCGCCGCCGGCGGCCTGCGGGTCCGGGCCGAGGCCGCAACGACCGGTCCAACCGGCGTCGAGATGGAGGCGCTGACGGCCGCCTCCGTGGCCGCGCTCACCGTCTACGATATGGTCAAGGGGGTCGAGCGCGGGGTCGAGATCCGGTCGGTCCACCTCGTCTCGAAGACCGGCGGCAAGAGCGGGGAGTGGCATCGGGACGAAGCCGAGTCCGGCTACCGACCGGGCCCACCCAAGGGCCCGCGGACGGCCGGCAGGATCGGCGGAGGACGGAGGAAGACCTGACGGTGACTCGACAGGCCGGAGGCCGCCAGGCCGGAGGCCCGCCGGCCGCTCGATCCGCCATTGTCATCACTGCCAGCGACCGGAGCGCGGCCGGAGAACGCGAGGACTCGTCCGGGCGCGCGGTCGCGGAGCGGCTCGAGGCCCTCGGGTTCGCGGTCGAGCGGATGGTCGTTCCCGATGATCGGGCCCGGATCGAGACCACGCTCGTTGCCGCGGCGACCCGCCACCGCCTCGTGCTGACGACCGGCGGGACCGGGCTCACGCCGCGGGACGTGACGCCCCAGGCGACGCTCGCGGTCATCGACTACGAGGTCCCCGGCCTCGCCGAGGCGATGCGCGCCGATGGCCGCCGGAGTACGCCGATGGCCGCGCTCAGCCGGGGAGTCGTGGGTGTCCGGGGCGGGAGCCTGATCGCCAACCTGCCGGGCAGCCCGAACGGCGCACTCGAGTCGCTCGAGGCCCTGGTGCCCGTCCTCGACCACGCGCTCGAGACGCTGGCCGGGCCATTCGACCACGCCACCGCGGCGGGCCGGCCGGACCTGCCACATGGCGAGCCCGCGGCGCATCCGAACGCACAACCGAAGGCGCCGCGCTGATGTTCGAGCCGTTCGCTGCCGTTCCCGCGTACCCGCTCGTCTTCCTGATCTTCTACGGCGCCCTGGCGATCTTCGTCCTGGTCATCGCCCGCCACCTCCGCGTGTTCGCCGCGGCGCGCGCCGAGGGTCCCAGCCCGTTCTCGAACATTCCGGCTCGGGTGATCGGGCTCATCGAGTACGCGTTCGTCCAGACGAAGATGTTCAAGGACTTCCGAGCCGGCCTCATGCACGCGGGGATCTTCTGGGGCTTCGTCCTGCTGACGATCGGGACGTTGAACATCGTCACCGGTGGGGTCGTCGAGACGATCGTCTCGGCCCCATTCGACGGCGCCGTGTGGGCCGCGATCAGCGCGCTGCAGAACGTCGCGGCGGTGATCGTCCTCGGCTCGATCGCCTGGGCCTACTGGCGTCGGCTCGTCACGAAGCCGCGCCGCCTGACGTACAACCGCGACGCGCTCCTGATCCTCGGGATGATCGGTGGCGTCGTCGCGTCAGAGCTCGCCGCCGAGGCGCTCGAGTTCGCGATCCACGGCGATGAGCCCGGTGCGGTCGTCTCGGCCGTGCTCGCGGTCCCGCTCCGGACCCTCGACCCGGGGGCGCTCGAGGTCGCCTTCGCGACCGCCTGGTGGGCGCACATGCTGCTCGTGGCGGCATTCCTCGTTTACCTGCCGTTCAGCAAGCACCTCCACATCGCGACGAGCTTCCCGAACATCTACTTCCGGAAGCTCGCGCCGCGCGGCGAGCTGCCGGCGATCGATCTCGAGGACGAGAAGGCAACGTTCGGGGTGAAGACACTCGCCGATCTCGGCTGGAAGGACCTCCTCGACGGCTTCACGTGCACCGAATGCGGCCGCTGCCAGGAGGCCTGCCCGGCCTGGAACACCGGCAAGCCGCTCAACCCGAAGACGTTCATCATGGGAATCCGCGACATGTCGGTCGAGGCGGAGCACGGCCTCAACCTGATCCCGAACTCACCGATCGTTCGCGACACATACGGCCTCGACGACCGGCTCGCGGCGACCGCCGTGGCCAAGCCCATCGTCGACGACGCGATCCCGTACGAGGCGGTGTGGGACTGCGTCACGTGCGGCGCCTGCGTCGAGGCGTGCCCGGTCCTCATCGAGCACGTCGACAAGATCGTTGGGCTGCGCCGGAACCTCGTCCTCGAGGAGTCCCGGTTCCCGCAGGAGCTGACGGCAGCGTTCCGGAACATGGAGGGCCAGGCCAACCCGTGGGGCCAGCCACCGGCCGCCCGGACCGACTGGACGAAGGGGCTCGCGTTCGAGGTGCCCACCGTCGCCGAACTCGCCGCGGGCGGTCGGCTCGACGAGGTCGAGGTCCTCTACTGGGTCGGCTGCGCCGCCGCCTTCGACGAGCGGAACAAGAAGGTTGCCCGGGCGTTCGCCACGTGCCTCGATGCCGCCGGCGTCCGCTTCGCGATCCTCGGCCAGGAGGAGTCCTGCACCGGCGACCCCGCCCGGCGGATGGGCAACGAGTACGTCTGGCAGATCCTCGCCGGCGGCAACGTCGAGACGCTCAACCGCTACGGGATGGGGGAGCGGACGATCGTCACCGCGTGCCCCCACTGCTTCAACACGATCGGCAACGAGTACGGGCAGCTGGGCGGTCGGTACGAGGTCGTCCACCACTCGGTCTATCTCCAGCGCCTGCTGTCGCAGGGGCGCCTGCGCGTGGCCGATGACGGCGCGGCAGGTTCCGTGACGTTCCACGACTCGTGCTACATGGCCCGCTACAACGGCGTCATCGCGGCGCCGCGCGACGTGCTGGGTGCGGTGCCCGGGATCGAGCTGCGGGAGATGGAGAAATCCGGCAAGTCGACGTTCTGTTGCGGGGCGGGCGGCGGGCGGATGTGGATGGAGGAGACGCGCGGGACCCGGATCAACGCCGAGCGGACGCGTCAGGCGCTCGAGACGGGCGCCGAGACGGTTGCGACGAGCTGCCCGTTCTGCATGGTGATGATGAAGGACGGCCTCGCCGACGCCGCCGCGACAGGCAAGAACGGTGGGGTGAGCGCGCGCGACATCGCCGAGCTGCTCGCCGATTCCCTCGCCCCGACCCAGCCGGCGGGCCGCAGCCTGCCGGTCATCCAGTAGAGGTCAGCCGGGGAGGCGCTTCCCGCAGCTGATGCAGTTGCGGTCCATCCAGAGGTTGCCCATCCCGCATTCGGGGCAGCGCTTCTCGCCCTCGGTGGACACGCCGAACTGCGTCGCGACCGCCGCGGCGGCCGTGCGGTGCTCCTTCATCAATACGGCGACGGCCGCGAAGAGCGAAACCACGGCCGCGGCCAGGAGCAGAAAGACCTGGACCTCGTATGACATGACCCGAGCCCTCGGCGGCTGGAGCTGAGCCCCGGGCATCACTCGCCGCCCAGCGAAAACCGTACGCCTTGGAGGCTGCCCGGCGCAATCGCCCGTTGGCCTCCGATGGTCACACCCCGGCGCTTCGGTCTGGTGGGGACGGGGGTAGTACGAACGTGCGCGATGCTACGATCGGCCGCGGTGACCGCCCCCACCGCGCCCGCCGCTTACCGACTCAGCGAGGAGCAGCAGATGCTCCGCGACGCCGTGCGCGTGCTCGCGGACGAGCGGATCGCGCCGCGAGCAGCCGAGATCGACCGGACGGGTGAGTTCCCGTGGGACATCAAGGAGCTGCTCGCCTCCCACGACATCCTGGCGCTGCCGTTCCCGACCGAGTACGGCGGCATCGGGGGCGAGCTGCTCAACGTCTGCCTCGCGATCGAGCAGATCAGCCGCGCCTGCGCGACGAGCGCATTGATCCTCGCGGTCCAGGAGCTCGGCGCGCTGCCAATCCTCCTTGCCGGATCGACCGAGCAGAAGCAGCGCTGGCTCCCGGATCTCGCGGCGGGCAAGACGCTCATCGCGTTTGCGCTCACCGAGGCGGAGGCGGGCTCCGATGCGGCCGCCACCCGAACGACGGCGCGGCCGGACGGCGATGGCTATGTCATCGACGGCTCGAAGCGGTTCATCAGCCACGGCAGCGTGGCCGACCTCATCACGGTGTTCGCGGCGACGGAGACCGGCCCGGACGTCCCGCGCCACAAGCGACTGTCGTGCTTCGTGGTCGAGAAATCCAGCCCGGGCTTCGCCGTCGCGCGCCTCGAGCACAAGATGGGGATCCGCGGCAGCCCGACGGCCGAGCTGACGTTCAACCAGGTGCGCGTCCCGGCCGCGAACCGGATCGGCGCGGAGGGCGACGGCTTCGCGATGGCTATGCGGACGCTCGACCGGAGCCGCCCCGGCATCGCTGCCCAGGCGGTCGGACTCGCCCAGGGAGCACTCGATGTCGCAGTTCAGTACGCCCGCGAACGCAAGCAGTTCGGGAAGCCCATCGGGCAGCTCCAGATGATCCAGGCGATGCTCGCCGACATGGACTCCCAGACGGAGGCCGCGCGCCAGCTCCTGTACAAGGCGTGCGTCGAGATCGAGGCCGGTTCGGCCGAGGCCGCCCGGTGGTCGGCGATGTGTAAACTCGTCGCCGGTGACACCGCGATGCGGGTCACGACGGATGCCGTACAGGTCCTGGGCGGGTACGGCTACATCGACGAGTTCCCCGTCGAGCGGATGATGCGCGACGCGAAGATCACCCAGCTCTACGAAGGAACGCAGCAGATCCAGCGCCTCGTGATCGCGCGCTCGCTCCTCGGGCGAAGCTGACGCCCACACCGCCCGCATCGCCCGCAGGGAGATTGCCGCTCGTGCGCATCGTCGTCCTCGTCAAACCGGTCCCGGACACGGCGTCCGGTGGCGAGCGCCTGCGGCCCGACGGGCGACTCGACCGGGCGGCAGTTCCGGCGGTTGTGAACGCCAACGACGAGTACGCGCTCGAGGCTGCATTGAAGCTCGTCGAGGCCCACGGCGGCGAGGTGACGCTCGTGTCGATGGCCCCATCGTCGGCGCCGGAAACGCTCCGCAAGGCGCTCGCGATGGGTGCGCACAAGGCTGTGCTCGTGACCGACCCGGCGCTCGAGGGATCCGACACGCTGTCGACCGTCCGCGTCCTCGCCGCGGCGCTCAAGGGCGTCGAGTACGACCTGCTCCTCGCCGGCGCGGACACGTCGGACGGAGGCGCAGGTGTCGTGCCCGCGGGGATAGCCGCGCTCCTCGGGCTCCCGTACCTGTCATACGCCGCGAAGATCGAACCGGACCCGAGCGCGGGGACCGTCCGTGTTCGGCGCATCAGCCCGACCGGTTACGACGTGCTCGAGGCGCCGATGCCCGCGCTCGTCGTCTGCACCCAGGCACTCGGTGAGCCCCGGTACCCGTCGCTCAAAGGGATCATGGCCGCGCGATCGAAGGAGATCGTGACCCAGGCGCTGGGAGATGTCGGCGGGGCGGCAGCGGCGGGCGACGTCGGCGGCGCAGCCGCGAAGACGAAGGTGCTCGATTCGGAGGCGCCGCCCCCGCGGGGCGCGACCCGGGTCATCCGCGAGCCGGCGCCCGAGGCGGCGAAGCAGGTCGTCGCGTTCCTCGTCGAGCGGAGGATCGTCTGATGGGCGCGCTGTGGGTCGTCGGGGAGCCGACGGCGGAAGGCGGCCTTGCGCGCATCAGCACTGAGGTCGCCACGCTCGCGCGGCACCTCGCGGAAGCCTCGAAGCGCGACGTCGTCGGCATCGTCGTCGCCGCGGACCCGGGGCCGGCGGCGGAGGAACTTGCCGCATTCCTGCCGCGCGTTCTCGCGGTCAAGGAGCCGGCCGCCGCGGACCATGCCTGGTCGACGGTCGCGGCGGAGCGCGTCGCCGCCCTCGCCGGCGCCGATGGCCCGGACCACATCATCACCGGCGCGGGCCCCGACGGCCGCGATCTTGCCGGCGTCCTCTCGGCGCTCCTCGGCTGGGGCGTGCTCGGCAACGCGACCGGCGTCGAGTGGAAGAGTGGGCCCGTCGTCCGGATGAGCGTGTTCGGCGGCAAGCTCACGACGACGAGCGGGTTCACCGGCGAGCACGGCGTCGTCACCGTGCGGCCCAACGTCGTCGCCGCCGAGCCGGCCGCGAAAAAGGGGAAGGTCGAAGCAACGACCGCCCCGGGCAAGCGGGCCCTGCCCGCGGTCAAGGTCGTCGAGCGGGTCGCCGAGGCCGGGGCCGCGGCACCGATCGAGGAGGCCAAGGTGATCGTCGCGGGCGGCCGCGGAATCGGCGGCGCCGACGGCTTCAAGCTCGTCGAGGAGCTGGCGGACGCGCTCGGCGGCGCGGTCGGGGCGACCCGAGCCGCGGTCGACGCCGGCTGGATCAACTACAGCCAGCAGATCGGCCAGACCGGCAAGATCGTGAAGCCGCAGCTCTACCTGGCGCTCGGGATCTCTGGGGCGATCCAGCACAAGGTCGGGATGCAGACCGCGGAGACGATCGTCGCCATCAACCGCGACCCGGATGCCCCGATCGCCGAGTACGCTGACGTCGTCGTCGTCGGCGACCTGTTCGAGGTCGTCCCTGCGATTCTCTCCGAGCTCAAGGCCCGGACAGGTTGACCGGGATGCGGGGGATGGCGTGACCCAGCTGGCGGAGCTCCTCGCGATCGCGGCGTTCGTCGCGCTCGCGCTGGCCGTCGTCATCGTCATCCGGCGCTCGGCGAGGCTCGTGGCCGAGACGCGCGACACCGAGCGTTTCCGGAGCAGCATTGCCGACCTCGCCGCCCGAATCGACCAGTCGCTCGGCGGCGTCGGCGGCCGGATCGACGCCGTCCGGCGGCACACGGTCGGGGCGGAGGACATCGCCGAGAACATCGCCGCCGCCCGTGACGCGGTCGCCCGCTACGAGGTGGAGGCGCGCGCGCTTCGCGGGCCGGCCGGTGCCAACGAGCTGCGGGACGCGATCGCCGCGGAGCTGGAACGCGCGGCCCGCGCCCTGGAGATGGTCGACCACGGCTGCGCGATCCTCGCCTCGGCGGGGGGCGGCACCCGGGAGCTCGAGGCGCAGACGTCGATCAAGCGCGGCTACCTCAACGTCCTCCATGCCCGCGAGGCGATCGCCCGGCACGCCGTCCGGTCGGTGGCGCTCGGGAAGCGGGAGCAGACGGGCCTGTTCGAGCGCCGAGCCTGAGCACTTCGGGCGTGTTTCGCTCAGCGAAGCCTGCGACCGAGGTAGGCGGGCTCGGACGACGCCTGGTTCGCAGAGCGAGCGATTTAACGCCGGATAGGGGCCTGCCGATCGTTCGGGCGACCCAGCATTCGCTCAGCGAAACGCCTCGGGTGGCCGCCTTGTCCTTCCCACATCTTGTGGTATCCTCCGCTCGCACCACAAGGTGTAGTGGTTCCCCAGCAGGAGAGCAATGCGCTGCCCCCAGTGCGGCGGCCCGGATACCCGGGTCGTTGACTCGCGCGACCTCGACGACTCGGCCACGATCCGCCGCCGCCGTGAGTGTGGCTCCTGTGCGGCCCGGTTCACGACCTACGAGCGGGTCGAGGCGGCACGCCTGGTGATCACGAAGCGCGAGGGGACCCGCCAGGAATTCGACCGCGACAAGCTGGCCGCCGGTCTGCGCAAGGCGCTCACCCGACGGCCCGTGCCCGACGGTGCGGCCGAACAGGCCGCCGATGAGATCGAGGCAGAGCTGCGGGCGTCGGGCCTGAGCGAGGTGCCGTCGGCGCGGGTCGGGACGTTGGCGATGGAGAAGCTCCGAGCGATGGACCAGATCGCGTACATCCGGTTCGCCAGCGTCCACGAGAGCTTCGAGGGCCTCGAGGACCTGAAGCGCGAGGTCGACACGCTGTTCAACGAGCGCCGTCCCGGCGCATCGGGCGCGTCCGGGGCGTGAGGCGGGCGTGAGCGTCCTCTCCGACCGGGACATCCGGGCGGCTCTCGAGGCGGGCAACGTCCGGATCAAGCCGTACGACCCGAAGGACCTCCAGCCGTCGTCGGTCGACCTTCACCTCGACCGCAGCTTCCGCGTCTTCCGGAACAACCGCTACCCGTACATCGACGTCCGCGCCCCGCAGCCGGACCTGACCGAGCTGCTGACGATCGCCGACGACGAGCCGTTCGTCCTCCACCCGGGCGAGTTCGTGCTGGGCCAGACGCTCGAGTGGGTCGAGCTGCCGGTGGATCTCGTCGCGCGCTTAGAGGGCAAGTCGTCCCTGGGGAGGCTTGGGCTGCTCATCCACTCGACCGCGGGCTACGTCGACCCGGGCTGGAAGGGCAACCTCACCCTCGAGCTGTCGAACGTGGCGAACCTGCCGATCGCCCTTTACCACGGGATGAAGATCGGCCAGATCTCGTTCTTCAAGATGAGCTCGCCGGTCGACCGGCCGTACGGGTCGCCGGAGCTCGGGTCGAAGTACCAGGGCCAGTCGGAGCCGACCGCGTCGGCGTTCCACCGCGACTTCGAGAACGGTCGCTCGGCCAAGCCGGGCAAGAAGCACAAGGCCCGCCCGTGAAGGCGCCACGCCCGCTCGTTGCCACGCTGGTGCTGATCGTCCTGGCGGGGTACTTGATCTACGCCCCTCCTGCTTGGGCCATACGGCTCTTCGACTTCGGCTTCCTGATCGTCATCCTCGTGGTGACACCAGTCCTCGCCGTGCTGTACGCGTTGTGGTATCGGCGGCGGCACCCAGCGTGACGGACCGCACAGCCTGAACGAGGCAGTCGACTGGTCGCGCGACCTGGGCGGCGGCGTCCGCGCCGC